>DBEZXT010000081.1:0-5888 GCA_048291645.1 Collinsella aerofaciens
TGAGTGTGCAAGTGGGGGAGTTGTTACTCCTCGACGATCTCGGTGATCGCGCCAGCGGGGCAAGCGTCCTGGCAAGCGCCACAGGCGACGCAGGAGTCCTCGTCAGCGACGGTAGCGACGTCCTGGAGCTCCAGAACGCCAGCGGGGCAGGAGTCGACGCAAACGCCACAAGCGATGCACTCGTCGGCATCAATTACGGGATGAGCCATGGTAGTTTCCTCTCTGTTGACCGACGCTACAGACGATGCGCGCCGGTTTGATTCGGGCAAAAACATACCACGGGAGCGACCGTTTGCAATACCCTCTGGCCGGCATCTTCATACCGTTCGCCGAGTATGCCAAGGTTTACTAAAAAACGCGCAGGTGGGGCCGTTGAGCTGCGCAAATGTTAGCTAAAGGTGACTTGAAATATTGAGCTATTGAGCGCGCCTGCGGAAAGGGCATCCCGTTATTTGGCCGAAAACCGGGTTACAGTTTCCGGTTGGGCCCGCTAGCGGAAACTGCGACCCGGTATCAGCTCTCAAAACGGGCCGCGGTTTCCGGTTGAGCCTTCAGACGGAAACCGCGGCCCGGAATCCACGCTCAAAACGGGACGAGCTTTCCGCAAGGCAGCCCCAGGCACCCTCGGACCCAAGCCTCAGCCATCTCTACATAGATCTCGATAGATTTGCCTAGAACTCAAACAGCGCATCTACCTGCGCATTTAAGAACCTAAACTCTCGGCAATAAGAAATCTTATATGAATTGACTTAGATTTTGTATATTCCGGCCCATAAGGGGATACACTACATCCTGAAAGACAAGCCGAAACACCGCTCGGCAGACCGCCGAGTCGGTGCAAACGCACAAGAGAGAGGGAATTTCTAATGGGCAAGATTCTTGGTATCGACCTTGGTACTACTAACTCCGCTATGGCCGTTCTCGAGGGCGGTTCTCCGACCATTATCGTGAACGCCGAGGGCGACCGCACCACCCCGTCCGTCGTGGGCTTCCGTGCCGACGGCGACCGCGTCGTGGGTAAGGCCGCTAAGAACCAGGCTGTCACCAACCCCAAGAACACCGTGTTCTCCATCAAGCGCTTCATGGGCCGCAAGTACTCCGAGTGCACCTCTGAGATCAAGACCGTGCCGTACGAGGTCAAGGAGGGCCAGGGTGGCCGTGCCGTCGTCGACATCGAGGGCAAGGACTACACCGCCGAGCAGGTGAGTGCCATGACGCTCGCAAAGATGAAGGCCGACGCCGAGAAGTATCTGGGCGAGACCGTCACCGACGCCGTCATCACCGTCCCGGCCTACTTCAACGACGCCCAGCGTCAGGCCACCAAGGACGCCGGCAAGATCGCCGGCCTCAACGTCAAGCGTATCGTCAACGAGCCGACCGCTGCTGCTCTTGCCTATGGCCTGGACAAGCAGGGCACCGACCAGCGCATCCTGGTCTTCGACCTGGGCGGCGGCACCTTCGACGTCTCCATCCTCGACCTCGCCGACGGCGTGTTTGAGGTTCTGTCCACCTCGGGCGACAACCACCTGGGCGGCGACGACTGGGATCAGCGCGTCATCGACTGGATGGCCGATAAGTTCCAGCAGGAGAACGGTGTCGACCTGCGTCAGGACCCCATGGCCCTGCAGCGTCTGAAGGAGGCTGCCGAGAACGCCAAGAAGGAGCTCTCCGCCGCCCAGCAGACCACCATCAACCTGCCGTTCATTACCATGAACCAGTCCGGCCCGCTGCACCTCAACTACACGCTGACCCGCGCCGAGTTCGAGAAGATTACCCGCGACCTGCTCGAGCGCTGCAAGCAGCCTGTCACCAACGCCCTGCGCGACGCCAAGCTTAAGCTCTCCGACCTGACCGAGGTCATCCTTGTCGGCGGCTCCACCCGTATGCCCGCCGTCCAGGAGCTCGTCAAGACCATGACCGGCAAGCAGCCCAACATGTCCGTGAACCCCGACGAGGTCGTTGCCGACGGCGCTGCCGTCCAGGGCGGCGTGCTCACCGGCGACGTCGAGGGCATCCTGCTGCTCGACGTTACCCCGCTGTCGCTGGGTGTCGAGACCATGGGCGGCATCATGACCAAGATGATCGACCGCAACACCACGATCCCGACCTCCAAGACCGAGGTCTACTCCACCGCTGCCGACAACCAGACCAGCGTCGAGATCAACGTGCTCCAGGGCGAGCGCGAGCTTGCCCGCGACAACAAGTCGCTCGGTAAGTTCCAGCTGACCGGCATCCCGGCTGCCCGCCGCGGCGTGCCGCAGATCGAGGTTACCTTCGACATCGACGCCAACGGCATCGTCAAGGTCTCCGCTAAGGACAAGGGTACCGGCAAGGAGCAGCAGATCACCATTTCCGGCTCCACCGCTCTGTCCGATGACGAAGTCGATCGTATGGTCAAGGACGCCGAGGCTCATGCCGAGGAGGACAAGAAGCAGAAGGAAGAGGTCGAGGTCCGCAACCAGACCGACAGCCTGTGCTACTCCACCGAGCAGACCCTCAACGAGCTGGGTGACAAGGTTTCCGCCGACGTGAAGTCCAAGGCCGAGGCCGCTATCGCCGACGCCAAGAAGGCGCTCGAGGGCTCTGACGTCGAGGCCATCAAGGCCGCCGGCGAGTCCCTGCAGTCTGTGGCCTACGAGCTGGCTCAGGTTGTCTACGCCGACGCTCAGCAGCAGACCGACGGTGCCGCCGGTGCCCAGCCTGCCGACGATGACGTTGTCGACGCCGACTACGAGGTTGTGGACGACGAGGACAAGTAATCATGTCCGCCCGTAAAGCTCGCACGGAGGCGGCCGCCGCTGGCGCCGCCCCCGTTGACTCTGAGGAGAAGGACGTGAAGATTCCCGTAGAGGCCGTCGACGATACCGAGGCCAACGAGGCCCCGGCCGCCGAGGCTGCCGAGAACCAGGTAGAGGATTCCAACAAGGAGGCGACGATGACCGAGGACGAGATGGTGGAAGCCGCTATCCGCGCCGGTGAGGAAGACGCCGACAACGACTTTAAGCTCAAGTTCGAGCAGGCTCAGAAGGAGCTTGCCGACGTGCGCAATGAGCTCGATGCTGCGGCAGAGGCTCAGAAGGCCGCCGAGGACAAGGCAAAGGACGCTACCGAGCGCACCGCCCGCCTGCAGGCCGACTGGGAGAACTTCCGTCGCCGCACCGCCAACGAGCGCATCGCCGAGCGCGAGCGCGCGACCGAGAAGCTCGTTACCGCGCTGTTGCCGGTGATCGACGATATCGAGCGCGCGATCGACCATGCCCGCAGCCAAGAGCTTTCCGACGACTTTAAGCAGTTCGTCGACGGCGTCGATGCGGTTCATGCCAAGCTGCTTGATGTGTTTGCGCACGAGGGCGTTGAGCCCATCGACCCCAAG
Source organism: Collinsella aerofaciens (assembly GCA_048291645.1). Taxonomy (GTDB): domain Bacteria; phylum Actinomycetota; class Coriobacteriia; order Coriobacteriales; family Coriobacteriaceae; genus Collinsella; species Collinsella aerofaciens_CG. The sequence continues at coordinate 3,374 of DBEZXT010000081.1, forward strand.
GGCGAGGCGTTCGATCCGCTCGAGCACCAGGCCGTGGGCCGCGTCGAGGACGCATCGCAGTACGACGAGACCGTCAACGACGTGTACCAGAAGGGCTACCGCATGGCGGATCGCATCCTGCGTTCCGCCATGGTGACGGTGACCTACGGTGGCGAGAAGCGCCCCGCACCGGAGCCCGAAGCGGCGCCCGAGGATGCTACGGCCGATACGGCCGAGAGCACCGAGGAGTAATTGAAAAGGGCCCCGGGGCAACACCCGGGGCCCTTTCTGACCAAGTGCCATATGACAGCATGAGCCGCCGTCCGCAGGGGCGGCGGATGTAACAGGAGAGGAGCTACGATGGCTGCAGGCAAAACCTTCTATGACATCCTGGGCGTATCCAAGAGCGCCTCCGACAAAGAGATCAAGAGCGCGTTTCGCAAGCTCGCGCAAAAATATCACCCCGATGCCGGCGGCGACGAGGCCAAGTTCAAGGAGATCAGCGAGGCCTACGAGACGCTTTCGGACGAGAAGAAGCGCAAAGAGTACGACCAGATGCTCATGTTTGGCGGCATGCCGGGCGCGGGCGGCGCGTATGGCGGCGGCTACGGTGCCGGCGCCAGTGGCTGGGGCGATATCTTCGACAGCATCTTTAGCGGTAATGGCGCCTGGGGCAGCGATTGGGGCTCGGGCTTTGCCGGGGCTGCGGGCGCTGCCGGTGCTGGCGCTGGCCGCAGCCGCGCTCGCAAGGGCGGCGACCTGTCGCTGACCGTCGATGTGACGGCCGAGGACGCGTTTCGCGGTGTGACGCACAAGGTCACCTACCGCATTCCCTCGACGGGCGAGCAGCAGACCATTACGGTCTCGGTACCTGCAGGCGCGGTCGACGGCGGCAAGCTGCGTTACAAACGTCGCGGCGAGTATGGCGTTGCCGGCGGCGAGCGCGGCGACCTGGTCGTGACCACGCACGTGGAGGAGCACCCGCTGTTTAAGCGTAAAGGTGCCGACGTGACCATGGAGGTACCGGTCTCGGTCTACGAGGCGGCGCTCGGCTGCACGGTGGACGTGCCGACGCCCGGCGGTGCGACGGTCCGTTTGAAGGTGCCCGCGGGTACCCAGACGGGCAAGAAGTTCCGCTTTAAGGAGATGGGTGCGCCCGACGTTAAGCACCGTGGCCGCACGGGTGCGCTGCTCGTCGAGATCAAGGTGCAGATTCCCACGAACCTGTCTGATGACGAGCGCGACGCGATGACCAAGCTGCGCGAGGCCGACACGCGCGACTACCGCGAGAAGGTCAACCGTTACAAGGCGACGTACTAGGGCGGTCGTGACGCACGACCGCGCCCGCGGGCTTATGATGGACGATAACGAGACGGAAAGGGGTCAGGTAGCATGGCCGAGGACAATAGGAACAAACCGCTGTACATGATCAGCGTGGCGGCCGAGCTGACCGGCATGCATCCGCAGACTCTGCGCGTCTACGAATCCAAGGGCCTGGTGAACCCCCAGCGCTCGGGCGGCAACACGCGTCTGTATTCGCGTGCCGATATCGAGCGCCTGGAGCTCATCAACCAGTTGACCGACGAGGGCATTAACCTCGCTGGCGTGGTGCGCATCCTCGATATGAAGGAGCGTGCCGAGGAGCGTGAGCGCGAAAACGAAAAGCTCCGTGCCCGCGTGCGCCAGCTCGAGGACGAGCTGCACGAGTACAAGATGCAGAAGAAGATCACCGCCCTGGCCCCGCGCGACGGCTCGGTTAACCCCGAACAGGTCATGCGCAAGCTGCTGGGCGCCGGAGGGGATCTCTAGGTTACGCCGTTCTGCCGAACGGCGTAACGGCTCGACGCTGCGCGACGTCCAGAGCGACAATTTGTCATTCAAAAGGCAAGGCATGACCAGAAGGTCTATGCCTTGCCTTTTTCATGCCAACTTGTTCGCTCTGGACGTCGCTCGCTGTCCGTCCTCTACCTGCGGCGTTGCCTTGCTCCGGATGCGGTAGTCATTGGGGACGTTCTTAAATGACTGGTCAAAGGGGACATTCTTGCGGCACTTGGCAGTTGGGGACGTTCCTTTTGTGCCGGCACTTTGGGACACTCCTTGTCAGAAGAGTGATGCAAGGTGCTCGTCCTTTACTTTACTGAGATAAAGTGAACGTGTAGATTCGTAACCCACTCGCAACCGTTCTATGGCACGATATTGAACGAATGTATGCTATGCGCCCAAATCTTTTGGGCAGAGTGGGAGACAGTATGGTCAAGCTGTACGAGGACGGCATCTACCTGCGCGGCGGCAGCGAGGTTGTGCCTGCGGCCGAGGCTGCCGAGCGCGGTATTACGCAGACGCCCGAGGATGCCAAGCGCGGCACCATCGCGTATTCGATCCTCCAGGCACACAACACATCCGGTGACCCCGAGGCACTCAAGATTCGCTTTGACGCCATGGCGAGCCACGACATCACCTTCGTTGGCATCATCCAGACGGCGCGCGCCTCGGGCATGGAGCAGTTCCCGCTGCCCTACGTGCTCACCAACTGCCA
>DBEZXT010000082.1:0-6152 GCA_048291645.1 Collinsella aerofaciens
GCGCTCCACAAGCCCAGCTACCCGTCTTGCACATGACCGAGCGCCGCAAAGGCCGCATGCCGGATGCTCCCGGGCACGCCCCGGCGATGGGAAGCGCCCGCAACGGAAATCCGCATGCGGGTTTATTGTACCCCGCCGTCAGGCCATATTTCGGCAAATATAGGTGGGCGGTAAAGGTTTACCTCGGGTGACCGCCAAAGGCCAGAATGGTCCCTCCATCCCCGGACGACTGGCTCTGACGCGCCAAGGAGTGTCCCCAAGTACCGGCAGGAAAGGAACGTCCCTAACTGCCGGCTAGAGGGCGCCGAGCAGGATGGCGTAGGTGGTGGATTCGCCGAGTTTGAGCTCGTCGCCGGGGTTGAGCTGGGCGGAGCGGCCGGGCTCTACTTGAATACACACACTCGTGGCCCCGTTTACCACCACGGTGCCGTTAGTGGACGACAGGTCCTCGACAAACCATGCGCCAGACTCGTCGCACCAGATATGGGCATGGCGGGCCGAGACGTCGTCGGTGATGCCGCCCTCCCCCGTTGCCAGCGCGCCGATCTCAACGCCTTCCTCACTCGGCTGAATCCAGCGCGGGACGCTCACCACGTAGCCGTTTTGCACGCACAGCAGTCCCAGCGGATGCGCCGGCGCGACCTCGTGCTCGCCCGCGACCGAAGATGTGCTCAGCGAGCGCGGCGTCGACGTGTCGCCGCCACGGGTCGCATGAGCGCGGCGGCTCGCCCGACTTGGAACTAAGGCGGGCGTGAGAGCAAACGGCATAGGGAACGAATCTTGCGGATGTACTCCTCGACGTCAGGCAGGTAAGCCCCACGAAGTCACCGGGGAGGCCCAAGCGGCCCGGCACCACTTCCAGATTCTGACCAGGGCGAGTCGTTCGCCGGTGGCTGAAGGCTCGCTCCCACCCAAAAGGGGAGATTCGCGTTGTTCCCCAATCGCTCTCGCATCTTTCATTTTGCTCGAGGTGGGCTATAAAAACTTTCCTGGTGAAAGGCGGCGATTGGTTTCCTTTCTTTCTAGAGGAGCGCGCCTGTAATCTGTTTTCATCCTAAATCAAGTTAAGATCGGACCTTCCAGAGGCAAGTCGACTCAAACTGCGAGGCTCCATGTTGGAATAAAGAGCGCTGTCGAAGTGCCAACAACACAAAGCTTGCCAGTCTCAAATAGAACCTTTTGGGAGTCCGATTGGGCCGCACACCGAATCACCGCTGGTGGTTTTTTATAGCTGCGCAACAATAAACAAGGTTAGTGCCAGTCCAGCATGAAATTGAGGAACGTATGCATTTTTTCTCAGTAAGTGATCGTCGTTACTGCTTCGATGAGGTCACTCGCAATTGCTTTCAGGTTGACCAAGCGTCAGAAGATGCGCTTCGCATATTTGAAGCATCGGGAAGAACGGTCAACTCGAAGTTGCTAACAAAGTCACTTGCTGCGAAAGGCTACGACCAAACGACCATAGCAGAACTTGAAGACGACATTGATGAGTATCAACGATTGTCTGAGCGGACTTTCTTAACAAAAGACACGCCTCGAAAACTTAGATCCATCGAACTCCACGTTTCACATGCATGCAACCTTGGTTGTAGTTACTGTTTTGCCGGTAAAGGAGATTATGGAACGTCTCCTCTGCTGATGACAGACGAGATAGCCTTCAAGGCGGTCGACTACCTCGTCGCAAGTTCATCGGAAAACGAAACGCTTGCGATCGTCTTTTTTGGTGGGGAACCCATGATTAACGAGCCGCTGATATGGAAAACGGTCGACTATTCAAAAAGAATATACCCCAATAGAAACTTTACCTATTCTATTACGACCAACGGAACGCTTTTGAATGACACCTTGATTATCGACTTTATCCGAACACCTCCCACATTCATCCGCACATGTGCGGATGAATGTGGGAACCCGATACCCTGAGGGCCGGACCGGCCGGCCCCGGGAGATCGGAGGACGGCATGTCCGGAAAGAAGAAGAGTGGCCCCGCGAGGGCGGTCCCGAGGGCCTACGGAAGGCTCACGAGGCACGAGCGGGACACGGTCCAGAGGATGCTGGAGCGCAGGGCGTCGTGCAGGGAGATCGCGAGGGAGCTGGGCAGGTCGCCCTCGACGGTGAGCGCCGAGGTGGCGTCGCACAGGTTCGTGACGGCGCCGAAGGCCAGGCGCGGCGAGCGCGTGGACGCCTCCGCCGACCTGTCGGCGGCCTGCCCGCGCCTGGCCGCGTGGCCGCGATGCTGCAACGGGTGCGGGCGGTACCGCGCGATCGGCTGCAAGCGCCGCCCCCACGTCTTCTACGAGGCCCGGGCCGCGCAGCTGTGCGCCGACTCGGTCCTCGTCTCGTCCAGGCGCGGGATAGACGCCGACGAGCCCGCCGCGGCGGCCAGGCTGGAGGCCATCAGGGACTGCCTGCGACGGGGGCTGTCGCCCGAGCAGATGGCGGCGCGCAACGGCGGGCCCGTGGACCTGTCGCCGTCGACCATCTACCGCTGGGTCTCGGCGGGCTACGACGGCATGACCAACATGGAGCTCAGGCGCAAGGTCGGCTACAGGCCGAGGAAGCGCGCCGCGGGCCGGGCGGCCACGCGCCACTCCGCCCGCAGGTCGCATGCCGCGTTCCTCGCCCTCGGGGAGGACGCGTGCGCCGCGGCCTGGGAGATGGACACCGTCGAGGGGGCCCGGGAGGACTCCGCCTGCCTGCTCACGCTGCTGCACCGCCCCAGCAGGCTCCAGCTCGCGCTGCCGCTGGAGGAGAAGACCGCCGGGTGCGTCGCGGACGCCCTCCAGGGCGTCCGGGCGGTCCTCGGCGCCGACGGCATGGGCAGGGCCTTCCGCGCCGTGCTCACCGACAACGGCGCGGAGTTCTCCGACGAGCGGGCGGTCGCGGCGCTGCTCGGCGAGGGGCCGGGCGAGACGAGGCTGTTCTACTGCGACCCGAGGCGCAGCGACCAGAAGGGCGCCTGCGAGCGAAACCACGTCGAGATAAGGAAGCTGCTGCCCAAGGGCTCCGGGCTCAGGTTCGACCGGCTCGCCCCGGCGGACCTGGCGCTGGCCATGTCGCACGTGAACTCCGAGCCCCGCGGCGCGCTCGGCTTCTCGACGCCCGCGCGCGCCTTCAGGGCGATGCTCGGGGAGGACGCGGCGGCGCTGCTGGACGCCTACGGCGTGGGGGACGTGGCGCTCGTCGATCTCGACCTGACGCCGGGGCTCATCGAGAGGGCGCGCGCCGAGAGGGGCGATGCCCCGCTGGCCTAGCCTGGAAGAAAACGGAATAGACGGACCGACCGTCCGGCTGAGTCTGGGAAGAGGTGCCGGGCGGCGGGCGGAGCATGGCCACCGGACCTATCGAAACACATCTCCACCGTTCCTTCAACTGGGAAAACGGCGCCCCCGGACCCCAGGAGGGGCCGCGGGGGCGTTCGGCTAACTGCGGGAATGGCCTATCCGCTCAATGTGTTCGGCTGAGATCGGAAATCAACCCGATGAGTTCGACCGTGCGTAGCATCTCGCGCTGACGGCATCCGCGACCGTCGACCGAAGCCTCACCCATCTGGTTATCGTAAGGGTCCTCGCGCATGCCGTCGAAAGAGGGCTCAAACTCTGCCTGGAATCGATTGTTGGCCACCATACGCCATGGGTCGAGATTGCCAAAGTAGTGACGGCGGCGCCACTCCTCCCCCATCCTGTGAGCAGAAGATCCAAATGACACGTCGGCGTTGAGCCAACCGGTCTGCGGCGTATAGAACTCTGCCCAGTCGTGCGACCCCACCGAATCGGGCGCAACGTACAGGCCGCTCTGCCAACGGGCAGGCACGCCCGCGATACGGCACATGGTGATAAACGTGAGCGCCATAACGCCGCAATCGCCGCGGAGCGAATGCGCGCAGTCATCGGCAATAGATCCCAAAAGCAAGTACGGCGGCTGATAGCGATAGTCGATATGCTGCGTCAGATAATCATAGATAGCACGAGCGCGATCGAGCGGATCCTCGAGTCCGTCAACAACACCGGCCGTCAGCTGCTGCAGATACGGCGTGAATGCAATGTGCGGACGGTCCTCGGAAATATCCTCGGGCAGAGGCGCGTCCATACGCGGATGAACCGGAAGTGTGCCACCGTAGACATCACAATAAGCAGCATCGATGTGATAACGATAAGTCACCGAGAATGAGCGCTCACTCGAAGAAGACCACGAGGCGGTACGCGCCGAAGCGTTCGCGGGAGCAACAGCACCCTCCGGCGTCATGTCGAGAATCTCGACCCGAGACTGCTGACGGCAGGCAGCCGCGACGGGAAGCCAAGCGCAAACGGTCTCCCCCTCCAGAGCGCCGGGGACAGACACGGACGCTTTAAGCGTAATGACGCGAGCCAATCCGTTTTGTGACTCCATCTCCTTGAGCATCTCGTTGCGCAGTGCTATTCCGTCCGTAGAATCGGGACGCATGCCGGGGACCTCTTTGGGATATACGCGAAGCGAATCGAGGAAGTTGTCGAGAACGAACAGCTCGCCATCGATAAAGCGCCAGTCAATACGCTTACGGTCAATCAGATCGTCAAACTGCTCCTCGGTAAACTCAGGCCACTCCTCGCGAATCATCGCAATAGCTCGATCGCGCGACACCGAAAAATGAAGCGGCGTCTCAAGCATGCGATACCGCTCGGCACGAACGCAAGCGGCCAACGAGGGATCGGGATTCTGTTCCAAAAGACGATCGCAGGCAGCAACAGCCTGCGTCAAATACCCGGCATCCTTAAGACGAAGAATCTCAGGCGGTAGTCCAATATCGAGATGGCGAAAGTCATCGCAGCAAACATCAACAGAGCAACCAACAGGACCCTCGTCAATAACCTTCCCATCCGAAGGCAGCGCATTAATAACAGCCATACCAAACTCCAAGTCATTAGAACTCTTGAAGTCCATTGTAGCGAGATAAAAAAGAAAGCCCCAACAAGGGAGCCATCAACACCGCCGAGCGGTAGTCAAAAAATGAATTCAGCCCAGTAACCCTGTAGCGAGTTAACAAAGGAGGCCCCGTTCACCCGGAGCTGATTCCGTCGCGCGACTTCTGGCGAAGCCAGTAGCCACCTTAATTCAGACTCGTAACCCTGCGGCGTTAAACGAAGGAAGCCCCGTCTCCCGGAACTGTTTCCTTGGCGCGACTTCTGGCGAAGCCAGGTGAGCGCAAAGGAAACAGTGTAGGGAGACGGGGCTTCCGGTGGGAAGTTTAGCGACGCTTACGCCTTGTTGACGGAGCCAAACTCCTCCATGAGCTCCTTGGTGCGGGCAACGATGTTGTCGCGACCAGGCTTGAGGAGCTTGCGGGGGTCAAAGCCCTTGCCCTGCTGATCCTTGCCAGCCTCGATATACTCGCGAACGCCCTTGGCGAAGACGAGCTGCAGATCGGTGTTGACGTTGATCTTGGAGATACCCAGGGAGATGGCCTTCTTGATCTGATCCTCGGGGATGCCGGTACCACCGTGCAGAACGAGGGGCAGGTCGCCGGTCTGAGCCTTGATCTCGCCCAGACGCTCGAAGGAAAGGCCAGCCCAGTCGGCGGGATACACGCCGTGGATGTTGCCGATACCGCAGGCGAGGAAGTCGACGCCCAGGTCAGCAATCTGCTTGCACTCAGCGGGGTCAGCGAGCTCGCCGTTGGAGGTCACGCCGTCCTCGGTGCCGCCGATGCCGCCGACCTCGGCCTCGATGGACATGCCCTTGGAGTGGGCAAGCTCAACGAGCTCCTTGGTGCGGTCGAGGTTAAGCTGGAAGGTCTCCTCGTGAGAGCCGTCATACATGATGGACGTGAAGCCGGCCTCGATGCACTTGAAGCAGTCCTCGTAAGAACCGTGATCGAGGTGAAGGGCGACGGGGACGGTAACGCCCGTGGCCTCGACGGCAGCCTTGACCATGTCGGCGCAGACCTTGAAACCGCCCATCCACTTAGCGGCACCAGCGGTGCACTGAAGGATCAGCGGAGACTTGGCCTCCTCGGCGGCCTGGAGAATAGCCAGGGTCCACTCGAGGTTGTTGGTGTTGAAGGCACCGAGAGCGTACTTGCCGGCCTCGGCCTTCTTGAGCATGTCTGCTGCGTTGACGAGCATAAAAGAAACCTCCTGTAAGGTTGCTCCGATAACGCCTGAGATTTTACCACG
>DBEZXT010000083.1:0-3894 GCA_048291645.1 Collinsella aerofaciens
GCAGCCACGACGGAGGAGTCGACGCCGCCGGACAGGGCCAGAATCACGCGGTCGTTGCCGACCTTCTCGCGGAACTCGGCCGTCATGGTCTCGACCAGGTTGTCCATGCTCCAGTTGGGCTCCAGGCCGCAGATCTCAAACAGGAAGTTGCTCAGCAGCTGCTGACCATACTCGGAGTGCTTGACCTCGGGGTGGAACTGCGTGGTGAAGATCTTGCGCTCGGGGCACTCCATGGCAGCAACCGGGCACACGTCGGTGCTGGCGGTAACGGTAAAGCCCTCGGGCACCTCGGAAACGGCGTCGCGATGGCTCATCCACACAGTCTGCTCCATGGGTGTGGAGTTAAAGAGCTTGGCGCCGGCCGTGCGCGTGATGGTGGCGCGGCCGTACTCGCCCACCTCGGAGTGACCGACCTTGCCGCCGAGCGTCACGGCCGTGATCTGATGGCCGTAGCAAAAGCCCAGGACGGGAAGGCCCAGGTCAAAGATGGCGGGGTCGATAGACGGAGCGTCCTCGGCATACACAGAAGCCGGGCCGCCGGAAAGGATGAGCGCAGAGGCGTTCATCTCGCGAATCTCGTCGGCCGAGATGTCGCAGGGGACAATCTCGGAATACACGTTGAGGTCGCGGACGCGACGGGCAATGAGCTGACCGTACTGCGCACCAAAGTCGAGTACGAGGACCTTTGCGGAAGCCTTTTGATCCATGGTTTCCCCCTCTTGTTGGCGGGGAGCCGGTGCCCACCCGCGTGAATGAACGAAAATAACCTCCATAGTGTACACGTTATATGGGGTTTCTCGTCCCTCGCAGCCATCAGCGCACGGCAAACGCACGACCTGGGCCCCTATTTGACGGCAATTGAAGTGTTTTCAAACGTTACAGATGATGTAATACGTTTGAACATTGGACGCCCTGTGCCACAATACTGCCGAACGACTCCGCCTCTGCGGCGGCAAATACGATAGGAATACCAGCATGAAGCGCATCCTTCTCATCGCCACGGGCGGCACCATCGCATCGACCGAGGACGGCAACGGCCTCTCCCCCGCCCTGACCGGTGAGGAGCTCGCCCAGAGCGTCCCCGAGATCTCGGGCCTCTGCGAGCTCGACGTGGTGCAGCCCATGAACATCGACAGCACCAATATGCGCCCCAGTGACTGGATGCGTATCCGCGACGTCATCGTCGAGGGTTATGCCGACCACGACGGCTTCGTGATTCTGCACGGCACCGACACCATGAGCTACACCGCGGCGGCGCTTTCCTATCTGATTCAGGACAGCCCCAAGCCCATCGTGCTCACCGGCTCGCAAAAGCCCATGGGTAACCCCTTTACCGACGCCAAGCTCAACCTGTACCAGAGCCTGCTCTATGCACTCGACGAGCATTCGCACGATGTGTCGATTGTGTTTGGCGGCGTCGCCATTGCCGGTACGCGCGCCCGCAAGCAGCGCACCATGAGCTTCAACGCATTCATTAGCGTCAACTATCCGCCCATTGCCTACATCCGCAATGACCGTATCGTGCGCAACGGGCTCCACGGCACGCATCAGGACGAAAACCCGGTGCATTTCTACGACAGCATCGACCCGCGCGTATTTGTACTCAAGCTTACGCCCGGCGTAAACCCGGGCATCCTCGACGCCCTAGCCGATAGCTACGATGCTGTAATCCTTGAGACCTTTGGCATTGGCGGTATCCCCGAGTTTGGTGAGTCGGGCGAGTCGTTCCAGGAGGCGATTTTCCGCTGGGTCGATTCGGGTCGCACCGTCGTCATGACCACACAGGTCCCCGAAGAGGGCCTCGATCTGGGCGTTTATGAGGTCGGCCGCGCTTACGCCGATCATCCGGGCATCCTGCGCGGCGATGACATGACCACCGAGACGCTCGTGGCCAAGACCATGTGGGCACTCGGCCAGTCACGTGATGCGTCAGAAATTCAGCGCCTGTTCTACAGCCAAGTCAACCACGACCGTATCCCGATGGTGTAACCACCGGTCAATAGGCATCTTCTATTCAATGCCCTCGAGAAGCTCTGACACCGTCATGCCGAGTGCGGGCGCGATCTTAAATAGAACCCTGAGCGTGAAATTTGCCGTCCCATCTTCGATTCGGTCGAGGTAGGGTCGGCTGATTCCTGTTGCCACACAAAAATCAACCTTGGAGATACCAAGGTCTCTGCGTGTCTCTTCGACCCGCCTGCCAAGAATCTGTTTCGCACGTTCGTCCATGCAGCCGAGTTTGAAATGGAGCCGAACATAAACGTAAACTATAGTTTACGTTTTGCCGAATACACAGGAGTTTTCTATGTCGGGTTCTTCGGTCCGCATGTACCGAGCCACGCTTCGCACAAACAGCGCACCGCTCAAGCTCGTCGTCGTTGAGGCCGAATGCCTTTCGCCCGATGAGCGCACAGCATTTGCATTGCTATCAAGTCGCGTCGCCGCCGTTCTGGTCCCTTGCCCGGCGCAAGGTGAACTTGCTATCCAATGCCAGGCGCACAGCTGCTCGCTCAATCAGGCTGCCGTGATCGCAACCAGCCAACGCGGTCTGCCCCTTCTCCTGGAAGCCGGTATCGCACTTGCCCTTCGCGGCGCCGGATACGAAAACGAGGCCGCCGCCGACATGGTCTTTAAACCACGATCGAGCGGCGGCCTCGCAGCAGCCATTGAATATGCGTGCAGGCTCGTTGCCTAAAAGGACAAGCTAGAAACCAAAGCCAAAGCCCGTTCCGGTAATCGCCGAGTACATAAAGTACACGTTGATCACGTTGAGGAACACACCCGTGATGCAGCCGTTGCGCAGGTAGCGCTCGCACACGATGCGCGCCATGGCGGCGGAGTCATCATTGTTTTTAGCCTGGCGTCCCGCCGTAAAGTACGTCGCCACGCTCAGCAGTAGGTTGAGCACCGGCAGTGCCAGCAGCTCGTAGCTCTTGCCCCAGCGCGTCACCTCGCCGGCTGCGTTAAACTTCGTTGCCACCTCGGGGCCAATGTTGGGGATAACAAACGCTGCAACCACCAGCGGAATCACCGCAAGTACGAGCAGCGCAATACCCATGTAGCCAGCTTTTTTGCCATATTTAAACATGCGCGTCGTCCTTACACATTAAAGCGGAAGTGCACGACGTCGCCATCGGCCATAACATAGTCCTTGCCCTCAATACGCAGTTTGCCGGCGGCCTTGGCGCCCTGCTCACCGCCGAGCTCGATGTAGTCGTCATAGCCAATGACCTCGGCCTTAATAAAGCCGCGCTCAAAATCGGTGTGGATGACGCCGGCGGCCTGCGGGGCGGTCGCGCCCTGACGAACCGTCCAGGCCTTGACCTCCATCTCGCCGGCCGTAAAGAACGACTGCAGACCGAGCAGCTTATAGGCCGCCTGCGCGAGCACGTCCAGACCGGGCTGTTCCAGGCCCAGGCTCTCCAGGTAGTCGGCGGCGTCCTCGGGATCGAGCTCGGAAAGCTCGGCCTCAATCTTGGCGCAGATGGGCAACGGCTTGACGCCATCGATGGGCGCCAGGTCGTCGTTGAGCATATCCTCGTCCACGTTGGCCACATACAGGATGGGCTTCATGGTGAGCAGGAACAGCCCCTTGGCGGCGGCACGCTCCTCGTCGGTCATCTCCATGGATGCGGCGCGCTTGCCCTCGTTGAGCCAGGCAAGCAGGCGCTTGGCGACCTCGAACTTGGGCATGAGCTCCTTGTCGCGCTTGGCCTCCTTCTCGAGCTTGGGCAGCTGCTTCTCGAGCGTGCCCATGTCGGCCAGGATGAGCTCGGTCATGATGGTGTCGGCATCGCCGGCGGGATCGACGAACTCGCCCGTGCGGCCCACCTCACGCATGACGTTGGGGTCCTTAAAGTAGCGCACGACCTCGCAGATGGCGTCGGTCTCGCG
>DBEZXT010000084.1:0-5194 GCA_048291645.1 Collinsella aerofaciens
TGACGGCGGGGTACAATAAACCCGCATGCGGATTTCCGTTGCGGGCGCTTCCCATCGCCGGGGCGTGCCCGGGAGCATCCGGCATGCGGCCTTTGCGGCGCTCGGTCATGTGCAAGACGGGTAGCTGGGCTTGTGGAGCGCGTGCAGCCCTCCTCGCCTCGGCATGCCTTCTCTCCACGCCATGTACCTGCTGCTGAGTCCGCCTGCCAGATGATTGGAAGCAACAACGAAAATCCCATCACGCCAATATCCCGGCGATCGCCGGGGCCTGTATACCTATATGAGAGGAGAGGGGTATATGGCGCGTAAGTTTAAGTCTATGGACGGCAACGAGGCGGCCGCATATGTTTCGTATGCGTACACCGAGGTAGCGGGAATTTATCCCATTACGCCGTCCAGCCCGATGGCCGACCATGTCGACCAGTGGGCGGCCCAGGGTCGCAAGAACATCTTTGGCACCCCGGTCAAGGTCGTCGAGATGGAGTCCGAGGCAGGTGCAGCCGGTACCGTTCACGGTTCGCTGGGCGCCGGTGCTCTGACCACCACCTACACGGCTTCTCAGGGCCTGCTCCTGATGATCCCGAACATGTACAAGATCGCGGGCGAGCAGCTCCCGGGCGTTTTCCACGTCTCCGCGCGTTGCGTCGCTTCCCACGCCCTGAACATCTTCGGTGATCACTCCGACGTCATGGCCTGCCGTCAGACCGGCTTCGCCATGCTCGCCGAGGGCAACGTCCAGGAGGTCATGGACCTCTCGCCGGTGGCTCACCTTGCCGCCATCGAGGGCAAGACCCCGTTCCTTAACTTCTTCGACGGCTTCCGCACTAGCCACGAGATCCAGAAGGTCGCCATGTGGGACTACAAGGATCTTGCCGAGATGTGCGACATGGACGCCGTCCAGGCTTTCCGCGATCACGCGCTCAACCCTGAGCACCCGCATACCCGCGGCAGCCACGAGAACGGCGACATCTTCTTCCAGAACCGCGAGGCCTGCAACAAGGTCTACGACGAGCTTCCCGCCGTCGTCGAGGGCTACATGAAGAAGATCAACGAGAAGCTCGGCACCGATTACGGCCTATTCAACTACTACGGCGCTCCCGATGCCGATCGTGTCGTCGTGTGCATGGGCTCCTTCTGCGACGTGCTCGAGGAAGTCATCGACTACCTCAACGCTCACGGCGAGAAGGTCGGCTTGGTCAAGGTCCGCCTGTTCCGTCCGTTCTCCATCAAGCACTTTGTCGACGTTCTCCCCGAGACCGTCAAAAAGATTGCCGTTATGGACCGCACCAAGGAGCCGGGTTCCATCGGCGAGCCGCTCTACCAGGACGTCGTCTCCGCTCTCTACGAGGCCGGCAAGACGGGCATCAAGGTCGTCGGCGGCCGTTATGGCCTGGGCAGCAAGGACACGCCTCCCGCGTCCGCGTTCGCTGTCTTCGAGGAGCTTAAGAAGGACGAGCCTAAGCGCGAGTTCACCATCGGCATTGTCGATGACGTGACCAACCTGAGCCTGCCCGAGGCCGAGGATGCGCCCAACACCGCAGCCCCCGGCACCATCGAGTGCAAGTTCTGGGGTCTGGGTGGCGACGGTACCGTCGGCGCCAACAAGAACTCGATTAAGATCATCGGCGACCACACCGACAAGTACGTTCAGGCCTACTTCCAGTACGACTCCAAGAAGACCGGCGGCGTCACCGTCTCGCACCTGCGCTTTGGTGATTCCCCGATCCGCTCGCCGTACTACGTGACCAAGGCCGACTTTGTCGCTTGCCACAACCCCAGCTACATCGTCAAGGGCTTCAAGATGGTCCGCGACGTCAAGCCGGGTGGCACCTTCCTGGTCAACTGCCAGTGGAGCGACGAGGAGTTCGCCGAGCACATGCCCGCCGTGGCCAAGCGCTACATCGCGAACAACAACGTCAACGTCTACCTGATCGACGCTATCGACCTGGCCGCCAAGGTCGGCATGGGCAAGCGCACCAACACGGTGCTCCAGTCCGCCTTCTTCGCGCTGGCCAAGGTCCTGCCCGCCGAGGACGCCCTGCAGTACATGAAGGACGCGGCTACCAAGTCCTACATGAAGAAGGGCCAGGCCATCGTCGACGCCAACCATAAGGCCATCGATGCCGGCGCTACCGCCTTCCGTAAGTTCGAGGTTCCGGCCGACTGGGCAACCGCCGAGGATGCCGCTCCCGTCGAGCTCTCCGAGGAGACCAAGTCCGCCATCGCCCAGCAGGTCAAGAACCTGCTCGAGCCCATCGATCGCATGGATGGCGACAGCCTGCCCGTTTCCGCCTTCGTCGGTTGCGCCGACGGCCAGTTTGAGCTGGGCGCCTCCGCATACGAGAAGCGCGGCGTCGCCGTCGTCGTTCCCCACTGGGACGAGACCAAGTGCATCCAGTGCAACCAGTGCGCCTATGTGTGCCCGCATGCCACCATCCGTCCGTTCGCGATGACCGAGGACGAGGCTGCCGCCGCGCCCGAGGCTACCCGCACGCTCGACGCCATGGGTCCCAAGGCCAAGGGCATGAAGTTCACCATGGCCGTGTCCCCGCTCGACTGCATGGGCTGCACCAACTGCGTCAAGGTCTGCCCCAAGGGTGCTCTCGAGATGGTTCCCACCGAGCAGGAGATGGACCAGCAGCCCGTTTGGGACTATATGGTCGAGAACGTCTCCGAGAAGAAGGAGCTCATCGCGGCCAACGTCAAGGGCAGCCAGTTTAAGCAGCCCTACCTGGAGTTCTCCGGCTCCTGCGCCGGCTGCGCCGAGACCGCCTATGCACGTCTGGTGACCCAGGTCGCCGGCGACCGCATGTTCATCTCCAACGCCACCGGCTGCTCCTCCATTTGGGGCAACCCCGCTGCCACCGCTCCTTACTGCAAGGACAAGGACGGTCACGGCCCGGCGTGGAACAACTCCCTGTTCGAGGACAATGCCGAGCACGGTCTGGGCATGGCCGTCGGTTACGAGGCCGTTCAGCACAAGCTGATCGCCGCTACCCAGGACATCATCGCTGCCGATGGTCCGTCCGATGAGCTCAAGGCTGCCGGCCAGGCTTGGATCGACTCTGTCAACGACGCCGAGGCCTCCAAGACCGCTGCCGCTGCCTACGTTGCCGAGCTCGAGAAGTGCGGCTGCGACGCTTCCAAGGCGATCCTCGCCGACAAGGCTTACCTCACCAAGAAGTCCTTCTGGATCTTTGGCGGCGACGGCTGGGCCTACGACATCGGCTTCGGTGGCCTGGACCACGTCCTGGCTTCCGGCCACAACGTCAACGTCTTCGTCTTCGACACCGAGGTCTACTCCAACACTGGTGGTCAGGCCTCCAAGGCCTCGAACCTGGGCCAGGTCGCTCAGTTCGCCGCTGCCGGTAAGGTGACCAAGAAGAAGTCCCTGGCCGAGATCGCCATGAGCTACGGCTACGTCTACGTGGCGCAGGTCGCCATGGGCGCCAACCCGGCTCAGACCCTCAAGGCCATTCACGAGGCCGAGGCCTACGACGGCCCGTCCCTCATCATCGGCTACAGCCCCTGCGAGATGCACTCCATCAAGAAGGGTGGCATGCAGAAATGCCAGGCCGAGATGAAGAAGGCTGTCGAGTGCGGTTACTGGAACCTCTTCCGCTTCAACCCCGAGGCTGCTGCCGGCAAGAAGTTCTCGCTCGATTCCAAGGAGCCCGCGGGCGGTTATCAGGAGTTCCTGATGAACGAGGCCCGTTACGCTTCGCTGACGCGTTCCTTCCCCGAGCGCGCCGAGGAGCTCTTCAAGGAGAACGAGCAGGCCGCTATGGACCGCTACGCTCACCTGCTGAAGCTCAAGACGGTGTACAACGAGGCCTAGGTCTCCCACCGCAGGATCTGAGGGCTGACCTTTGCGGACGTCCTCGGACATGAAAGAACCCCCGCTGCGCACTACGTGCGGCGGGGGTTCTTTCGTCCTGCGGAGCGTCCGCAAAGGTCAGCCCTCAGATCCTGCTACGACTACGTCCTTGGATTGTGTGGGCGGATGAAGGACGTAGTTGGCCGGGTATTCCGTCCCCTTCGCTGTTTCGCGGCTTTGCCGCGAAACCTCGCGCCACTTTGGGGATGGATGGGGGACTTGACCGTTGCCGCTTTTTCGGAGCTCTTCTTTATTCCTTTTGTTGGATGAAAAGCCCCTTGTTTTTGCAGGGGTGCATACTCGACTTATATGTGCATAGAATCTCGTATAGTGCGAGTAAGATATTGCGCTGTCTGTTTTGTGTTTAGCAAAGATATAGTTTGCATAATCTGGTCTAATCCCTGCTCTATTAAAATAAAGTTGCACGTAAATGGCGTAGATATGCTTGAGCTGGGGTTCTGTACGCTGAGCGGATAAAAACGACCGTTCACCGTTCCGCTATTTTCAAAATGAATAAAATGAGCGATAAAGAGAATATAAACCTTAATAAACTCGCGTATCGCACGGACGCGGGTTATTAATGGGTTGTAGGCCTTTTACAGAAAGGATTCCAGCAATGTCTAAGCCTCTTGGTAAGCCCGATCGTATTGTCGTCGCCCTTGGCGGCAACGCCCTCGGCAACAACCCCGTCGAGCAGATCGAGGCCGTGAGCAACACCGCCCACGCTCTCCTCGGTCTCATCGAGCAGGGCAACGAGATCATCATCACCCACGGCAACGGCCCGCAGGTCGGCATGATCCAGAACGCCTTCGCCGCTGCCCACGATGCCATCGGTACCCCCGAGATGCCGCTGCCCGAGTGCGGCGCCATGTCCCAGGGCTACATCGGTTATCACCTGCAGCAGGGCATCGGCCGCGAGATGCACAAGCGCTATAAGCGCTGGCACGCCGCCACCGTCGTCACCCAGATCGAGTGCGATCCGGACGACCCCGCGTTCAAGAACCCGACCAAGCCCATCGGCCCCTTCTACACCGAGGAGCAGGCCAAGGAGTTCATGGCCGAGGATCCCTCCAAGGTCTTCGTCGAGGATTCCGGCCGCGGCTGGCGTCGCGTCGTCGCCTCCCCCGATCCCAAGAAGATCGTCGAGGCCGACTCCATCCTCAACCTGCTCGACAACGAGTTCATCGTCATCGCCTGCGGTGGCGGCGGCATCCCCGTCGTCCGCGACTACGAGAACAAGGGCTGCTACAAGGGCGTTCCCGCCGTCATCGACAAGGACCTGGGCGGCGAGCTGCTGGCCGAGGACTGCGACGCCGA
>DBEZXT010000085.1:0-12286 GCA_048291645.1 Collinsella aerofaciens
CTGTCCGAGCGCATCGACGTCGTCACCACCACCGTGGGCGAGGCCGCAAAGCTCGCCCCCAAGCGCATCGAGATTCCCGGCCACATCGAACACCGCGCCTCGACCTCGCGCTAGTCTGTATGATAATATATAGACAATGTCATACAGGAGGTATCCATGGCTGCGTCTGTGCTGAGTGTGCGAGTGGACTCGTCAATTAAAGACTCATTTGCCGAACTGTGCGAAGAGCTTGGCATGACTTCGTCTGTTGCGGTCAATATGTTTATGAGGCAGATGCTGCGCGAGCGCTCTCTGCCGTTTGTTCCTTCACTTGGTAAAAGCTCTGCGAGCGAAAGCGCCGCGACGGGCATTTTGGATGCTGCCCAGATTGAGTCCGCCGTCCGCGAGGCAGCCAGCTCGATTCCCGCCATCAAAACCGTGATTCTTTTTGGTTCGTATGCCCGGGGCGAGGCACATGTCGATAGCGATATTGACTTGCGTCTCGAAGTCGATCGCGAGCAGGGCTTTGGTCTTTTCGCGTTGTCGGCGTTTGGCGAGGCGGTTCGCAAAGAAACCGGGAAGCAGATTGACCTTGTCTCGAGTGACTATCTTGATGACGATCTTGCCGCGGTAATCGAGCGCGAAGGAGTGATCCTTTATGATCGCGCGTAAGTCAGACAGCCTTCGCGCCCAAGAGGTTTTGGAGGCCATCTCCGAAACGAACGAGCGCATCAAGGCTTTTGATATCACCGAGGACCAGTTTCTGCATGCGAATGACGTGCGGACGAGGGCGTTGGCGGACTCCCTTTTGATGTGTGCGCTTAGGGTGACGGAAGAAGCGGGCAAATTGTCGGAACGCTCGCAGCGGCTTCATCCCGAAATTGAATGGCGTGGAATTATCGGCATGAGAAATTATCTTGCGCATGATTACGGCAATGTCGACCGCTCGGTTGTTTGGGATGCAGTGACGATGGAGTTCCCTGCGCTGGAACGAGCCTGTAGATAAATTGTCTCCGAATCTGAACGCTAACCGCTCGTTCGCAACGGCCTGTTCGCGCACGTTTTTTGAGCGCTTGATACGCTTTAACCCTGCGGAAACATTTTTCTGCGATAGTATCTGCGATATAGACCAGTCGAAACCCGCCCGAAAGAAAGGGGAGCGACATGAACCAGCAGAACATCGATTACGTACTCCGCTCCGTAGAGCAGCGTGACATCCGCTTTGTGCGTCTGTGGTTTGTCGACATTCTCGGCCGCCTCAAGAACTTTGCCATTAGCCCCGAGGACCTCGAGGTCGCTTTTGAGGAGGGTATTGGCTTTGACGGCTCCGCCATCGAGGGCTTTGCCACGCCCGAGGAAGCCGACATGCTGGCGTTTCCCGATGCTTCGACCTTCCAGATTCTGCCGTGGCGCCCGAGCCACAACGGCGTCGCCCGCGTGTTCTGCGACGTGTGCACTCCCGATCGCAAGCCGTTTGCCGGCGACCCGCGCGACGCCCTGCGCCGCATGTTCTATAAGGCCGAGAAGGCCGGCTACCTGCTCAACGTGGGCGCCGAGCTGGAGTATTACTACTTCCCCGACGAGCATACCCCCGAGCCGCTCGACAACGTGGGCTACTTCGATCTTTCGGTAAGCGATGCCGCTCGCGACCTGCGCCGCAACACGGTCCTCACGCTCGAGAAGATGTCCGTGCCCGTGGAGTACACCTTCCACGCCGCCGGCCGCTCGCAGCACGGCATGAGCCTGCGCCACGCCGAGGCCCTGAGCATGTCCGACGCCATCACCACGGCCAAGCTCATCATTAAGCAGCAAGCCTACGAGAGCGGTTGCCACGCCTCCTTTATGCCCAAGCCGTTGGCGGGCGAGGACGGCAGCGCCATGTTTTTGCATCAGTCGCTGTTCGACCACGACGGTAACAACGTCTTTTGGGGCGAGGACGACGAGAAGTACCACCTCTCCGATATCGCCAAGCACTACATGGCCGGCATCCTGGCGCACGCGCGCGAGATCAGCGCCATCACCAACCCCACGGTCAACTCCTACAAGCGCATTACTACCGGCGGCGACTCCGTGCCGCAGTACGCCACGTGGGGCCTGCGCAACCGCGCGAGTATGGTCCGCATCCCGGTCTACAAGCCCGGCAAGCAGCTGTCCACGCGCATCGAGCTTCGTAGCCCCGACCCCATGGCCAACCCGTACCTGGTCAACGCCGTCACGCTGGCGGCTGGTCTCGACGGCATCGAGCGCAAGCTGGAACTCCCGCCCGAGGCAACGGCCGAGACGCTCAAGCTTACCGACCGTCAGATGGTCGAGGCCGGCTACACGCCGCTGCCGCGCTCGCTCAAAGAGGCGCTCGACGTGTTTGAGGACTCGCAGTTTATGAAGGATGCCCTCGGCGAGCATATCCATAGCTTCTTCCTCAAAAAGAAGCGCGACGAGTGGCATAAGTTTGAGTCAACGATCACCGAGTGGGAGATCAAGCACTACCTGGCGAACTCCTAATCGCGCTGGCTTGTTCCAGTACGATTGAGCTCATTTCTTTGGAGGCCGATATGTCCGAAAAGAGTGCCCTGTTCATGGCGCGCACGACGCGCTTCCACGAGTTTGCCCGCAGCTTGACGACCACCCTGGGTGTCGAGGTGAGCCTGGCTACTCCCGATTCGCCGACTGCAGCGCACGACTTTGACCTGCTGATCCTCGATTCCGATGGCATTCGCAGTGACCGCATCGATCAGATTGCCAAGTGGCTTGACGATCGCGGCGGCGTCCCCATGTTGGTGATCGTCGACGATGAGGCGCTCGGCACCCTGCGCCTGCCCAATCACGCGCATGCCGACTTTGTGTGCCCCACGGCGACGCCCAACGAGCTCAAGGCTCGCGCGCAGCGCTTGATGGGCGAGGAGGAAACCGTTACCGCCGACGATGTGCTCAACATCGATAACCTCGAGATCAACCTGGCCACCTACCAGGTGACGCTCGACGATGAGCCCATCGACCTGACGCTGATGGAGTACTCGCTGCTGAGCTTTTTGGCGACGCACCCCAACCGCGCCTACAGCCGCGAGGTGCTGCTGCACCGCGTGTGGGGCTTTGAGTACTGCGGCGGCACGCGCACCGTCGACGTGCACATCCGACGCATCCGCTCCAAGGTGGGCCCGCAGATCGCGGCACACATCACCACCGTCCGCGGCGTGGGCTATCTATTTAAGGACTAGATTTCCACCACAAAGGGGACAGGCACCTTTGTGGTGGTTTTGCCGCATGTGCGGGCTCCTTTCGGGTTTGCAGAAGAACTTAAGCCTTCCTAAAAGATTGCGTTCTCATACACGTATGCCCGCATATTGGGGTACAACTCAACGTGAACAATGATGGCCCGCCACATGTTTGGTGGGCCTTTGGTTATGTGACGAAAGGATCGCAGCCATGAGCGAGAACGATTCCCAGCGTCCCCAGGATGCGGGCCACGCCGGCGAGACTCAGCAGCAACCGCGCGTGCAGGTGGAGTCGACGCCTGCCGACGGCAACATTCCCTACGTGCAGGCCTACGACACGCAGACCGGCAAGCCGTTGGGCGGCCAGCAGGTTGTAAACAAGCACACGGTGGTCAAGACCAAGACCAAAAAGCTGCCGATCTTTATTACGGCGCTCGCCGGCTGTGCCTGCGGAGCCCTGCTGGTCATCGCGCTCATTATGAGCGGCACGCTCGATATCGGCGGCGGCAGGAACGCCGTGACGGCGGGTGCTTCGGGTTCATCGACGCAAAAGATCACCATCGACTCCGAGGACACCACGCTGGCCGAGGCCGTTTCTGCCAAGGCCCTGCCTTCCGTCGTTTCCATCACCGCCACTTCGAGCGGCAGCCAGAATGGCTCGCTTTCGCAGTCTGCTGATGAGTCGGATAGCTCGGGCAGCGTCGGTTCGGGCGTGGTGCTCGATACCGAGGGCCACATCCTCACCAACAACCACGTGGTCGATGGTTACGACCAGTACGTAGTGACCATGGACGACGGCACCACCTATGAGGCCGAGTTCGTGGGCAACGACGCCTCGAGCGACCTGGCCGTCATCAAGCTCAAGGACGCCGACGCCTCCAAGCTCACGCCGATCGAGATCGGTGACTCCTCCAAGCTCAACGTGGGCGAGTGGGTTATGGCGATCGGTTCGCCGTTCGGCAACGAGCAGTCTGTCTCCACGGGTATCGTCTCGGCGCTCTATCGCTCCACGGCCATGAGCTCTACCAGCGGCAACACCATCTACGCCAACATGATCCAGACCGATGCCGCCATCAACCCGGGCAACTCCGGCGGCGCGCTCGTTAACGATAACGGCGAGCTCGTGGGCATCAACTCGCTCATCGAGAGCTACTCGGGCTCCAGCTCGGGCGTAGGCTTTGCCATTCCCGTCAACTACGCCAAGAACATCGCCGACCAGATTATCGACGGCAAGACGCCGGTTCATCCGTATCTGGGCGCTACGCTTTCGAGCGTCAACGCGCTTAACGCCCGCACTAACAAGCTGAGTACCGACAGCGGCGCGTATGTGGCGAGCGTCGTCGAGGACGGTCCTGCTGCCAAGGCCGGCATCCAGGAGGGTGACGTCATCACCAAGCTGGGTGACGACGAGATTACGAGCGCCGATGGCCTGATTATCGCGCTGCGCAGCCACGAGGTGGGCGAGAAGGTCGAGATTACGCTCGTGCGCGGCAAGGAAGAGAAAAAGGTCACCGTCGAGCTGGGCTCCGACGAGGAGCTGCAGAACCAGCAGCAGGACGATAGCGCGACCGACACCGGCAACGGCGGTATTACCGACGAGCAGCTGCGCCAGTATCTGGAGGAGCTGCTGGGCCAGCAGGGCCAGGGCTACGGCCAGGGTTACTAACGAGTCGTATCGTACATACCAATGCCAGAGGGGGCTGTCCCGCTAACGCGGGACAGCCCCCTCTTTTCCTATTGATCCGTTGGGGACGGAGGAAAACGGATCACATGGAGCTGACAAGAGGCCTGGTTCGTAATGGTCTGGACAGTTGGTTCAGATACGTATAAATCTGGGGCAGCTTGGGATGCGTTTTGAGCAATTTTTGATTGGGATGGGGTTTGAATGGATGCTTGGGAGGGCGAGCGGGACGTTTACATGGTCTCGAGGAGCCCAAATTAGTCGAAACAGGGGTGTTCGTGCCTGATTCAGCTCTAGGATTTATACGTATCTGAACTAACTGTCCACCCCGGTCCGGCCGCTGCCGATTCGGTGCGGTTCGAAAGGGTTATTCGGCCCCATGGTGACCGGTGGTACTCTAGTATCCGTTTGAAATCGAGCGAAGGAGTGCCGCTATGGAGCAATCGAGCCTGTTTGGTGACGGCGTGGACATCGATACCGAAACGCCCGCGAGCACGGATGTCGCTGTACCGGCCGATGCCCGTGCCCAGGCGGCAGCGCGTGCGGCCGAGCTGCGCCACGAGCTCGATTACCACGCCTATCGCTACTACATGCTCGACGCGCCCGAGATCACGGATGCCGCATTCGACAAAATGCTCGTTGAGCTGCAAGAAATCGAGGCTGCCTACCCCGACCTGGTGACGCCCGACAGCTATACTCAGCGCGTGGGCGGCTACGTGAGCGAGCGGTTTACGCCGGTCACGCACATGGCGCGCATGTATTCCATGGACGATGCCATGGATCTGGACGAACTTGACGCATGGCTCCAACGCACCGAGGACGCGCTCGGTGCCGGCAGCGTCACCTATACCTGCGAGCTCAAGATCGACGGTCTGGGCGTGGCCCTTACTTACCAAAACGGCACCTTCGTGCGCGCGGCCACGCGCGGCGATGGCATCACGGGCGAGGACGTGTCGCTCAACGTGCGTACCATCAAGGATGTGCCCATGCACCTGTCCGAGCCGGCGCTCGCCCACATGGGTGCCGACCGCGAGCGTACCATCGAAGTACGCGGCGAGGTCTATATGCCCAAGGGCAGCTTTGTTCGTCTGAATGAAGAGGCCGATGCCGAGGGCCGCGACCCCTTCGCCAACCCGCGCAACGCCGCCGCCGGCAGCCTGCGCCAAAAGGATCCCAAGGTCACGGCGCGTCGCGACCTGGCCACCTTTATCTATGCCATCGCCGATACCGACCCGCTGCACGTCCACAGCCAGCGCGAGTTCCTCGATTGGCTGCGCAGTGCCGGCTTTAGCGTCAACCCCAACGTGGCACGCTGCGCTACGCCGGCCGAGGTTCACGAGTTCTGCGCCCGGGCCCTCGAGCACCGCGGCGACCTGGATTACGACATCGACGGCGTGGTCGTAAAGGTCGACAGCTTTCAGCAGCAGCTCGACCTGGGCTTTACCGCCCGCGCACCGCGCTGGGCCATTGCCTTTAAGTTCCCGCCCGAGGAAAAGCAGACCGTCCTGCGCGAAATTCGCATCCAGGTGGGCCGCACCGGTGTGCTCACGCCGGTCGCCGAGTTCGACCCGGTGATGGTTGCCGGCTCCACCATCGCGCGCGCCACGCTGCACAACATCGACGAGATTCGCCGCAAAAACGTGCGCGAGGGCGACACCATCATCGTGCACAAGGCGGGTGACGTGATCCCCGAGGTCGTGGGGCCGGTGCTCGACAAGCGCCCGGCCGATTCGGTCGACTGGCACATGCCCGAGGTCTGCCCCGTGTGCGGCAGCCCCGTGGTCCATGAGGATGGCGAGGTTGCCTACCGCTGCGTGTCCATCGACTGCCCCGCGCAGCTCAAGGAGCGCCTGCTCCATTGGGTGAGTCGCGGCTGCATGGACGTCGACGGCCTGGGCGACGAGATCGTCGACAAGATGATTGCCGCCGGGCTGATCCACGATGTCGCGGACTTCTACCAGCTCACGGTCGACGACATCGCAGGCCTGGACACGGGGCGCACCTATGCCAGCTCCAACAGCAAAAAGGGCGTCAAGAAGGGCGACCCCATTCCGGTGGGCCTCAAGACGGCTGAGAAAATCATCGCCGAGCTCAACAAGTCCAAGAGCCAGCCACTCGGTCGCGTACTGTTTGCCCTGGGCATCCGCCACGTGGGCAAGAGTGTGGGCGAGGTCATCGCCGAGCGATTCCTGTCGATTGACAAGCTCATCTTGGCGAGCGAAGAGGATATTGCCGAGTGCGAGGGCATCGGTCCCAAGATTGCGGCGAGCGTCAAGCAGTTCCTGGCCGTGCCCGAGAACCTTGCCGTGCTGGAACGTCTGCGCCAGGCGGGCCTTTCGCTCGAGGTCGACTTGGGTGCCGCCCATGCGCAGGCCGCGGCCGATGCCGGCGTAGCGGGCGAGCTCGCCGACGCACAGCCGCTCGCGGGTCTGACCTTCGTGCTCACCGGCACGCTTGTCAACCGCACCCGCGACGAGGCAGGTGCGGCGCTCAAGGTGCTCGGCGCCAAGGTTTCGGGCAGCGTGTCAAAGAAGACAAGCTATCTGGTCGCCGGTCCCAAAGCGGGCTCCAAGCTCACCAAGGCTGAGCAGCTGGGTGTGCCCGTGCTGGATGAGGACGCACTCGAGCAGATCTTGGCTACCGGTGAGGTGCCCCAGGCTTAGGACATCGATAATCAAATTAGAAAACCTCCCGGAAAGGTTGATACTTTCCGGGAGGTTTTTATTTGGGCGTGGTGGCGGGCAGCATGATCTGCGTCATGTAGGTTGCTGAGGGTGACCCTGCGGACCGGTGCCGTTCCGGAGCGATAAGAGATTCATACGAAGCAGAGGCGCCAGTAATGGTTGATCGCCCCCATTGTGGTGATTCTTATACACGTTAACATTAACATTAACGTGTATACTTAGCAGTGAAGATATATGTTGAGAGGAGCAGTTATGGTTACGGTCGCGTTTTCGGAGCTGCGCCAAAACCTTACGCAGGTGGCCGAAAAGGTTGCTAATGAGGGCGAGGAGGTTGTGGTTTTCAAGCGGAGCAAGCCGTTGTTCAAAATCGTGCCGCTCGACTATCAAGGCCCGGTTGCAGTGGAATATGACGCTGCCCAGGAGCGTGGGGGCGCAAAACCGACGTGCGGCACGGGCAAGCCCAAGCGCGACGTGGGTACGATGTGGCATCCCAAGATCACCTGGAAGGAGATTCGCGAGATGCTCGCGGAGGATGAGGACTACCAGGAGTATCTCGATATCGTAGCCAAAATGCCAAAGGGAACGCCGCTCGATACGATGACGGTTGAAGATGAAAAGCGCGTCGCGAGGGAGCGCTACCTATGAGGGCATTTCTCGATACCAATTTTCTGCTCGATTGCGTGCTTCCGGGTCGGTCGGAGCATGGGGCGGCGCAAACCATCAAGGGGTTTGTTGACGTGGGGCTTATCGAGGGCGTTGTTTCGGCCTGCTCTCTCAAGGACGCGTACTACATTCTCACTAAACAGGCAGGCGAGGCGTGCGCCCGCGAGGTAGTGCGCGACTGTCTTAAGAGCTACTCGGTAGAGCCTCTCGACCAAGAAGCTTGTTTTACCTCCGCCTATTCCGATGAGCCGGACTTTGAGGACGGCTGTATCCGTGCGATGGCCGAGCGTGCCGGCGTGGACTTTATCATCACGCGTGACCGCGCCGCTTTTGTGCGCTCGACCATCAAGACCTTCTCGCCTGCAGAGTTCATCCGTGCGTTTCCGATTCCGGAGGAGTAAAACCGCCATATCGGGGACTGTCCTCGACATGGTAGTTCTCCTGTAGCCGACGCTCGTTAGCTGAGCTATACTTCATAATTATGTACACAATTATGTTAGGAGTGTGCCATGCCTGTTTGCGTTCCAATTAAAGATATGCGGGACACCGCGAAATTCTCGGAGCTCGTTGAAACTACTACTGGTCCAGTGACTGTTACAAAAAACGGCTATAGCAAATTTGTTGTACTTCGATCCGAGGACTACGACCTCATGGTTCAGGAACAGGCTAAGGCTCGCCTGATGGCTCGTATAGCTGTGGCCGAGCGGGAGCGTGCTGCCGGCACGGCGCGTGATGCCTTTGAGGCCCTCGATGACCTTGAGGCAAAATATGGCCTATAACGTCAAGATTCTGCCTACAGCTGAACAAGAAGTTGACGATATTGTTGATTATCTATTGGGGCATGGTATTTTTACCGCCCGGCACTTTCTTGATAAATACCGTAGTCAGCTCCAGCTTCTTCAAAGTGGTGTAGTTGACTACGGCTTATCGAAGTTACCCGAGCTTGCAGTGCTTGGTTACCATGCTTGCCTCGTTAATTCTTATGTAATGCTTTATTACTACGATAACGAGGACGTTGTGATTGCCCATGTTTTTCACCAAAGCCAAGATTATGCTGCATTGGTGATATCTAGAAATCGATTCGAGTTGCTGGATGATGATTAGTAAGAACCGCCTGGAAGCGCGATGCCTTCCGGGCGGCTCTTACTTTGCAGGGACAACCGGCACCGTGATCTGCGTCACGTAGGTTGTGGGGTCGTCGCTGATGATGTCGTCGATGAGGGCGATTTCGCGTCGCCCCGCTACGCCACCAACTTGTCAAAAGCCCCGCGCCGGTTGAGCACGGTAAACGCGACAACACAGATGACTGCCGACAAAATCGACCCGCACGGCGAGGCGATACCCATGGGAAACAACGTGTCGGAATAGGCGTTCGACAGCAGCCAGGCGCCGGGCACGCGAATGAGTGCCACGGCCAGCACGTTGTGCGCAAAGCCGATGTAGCTCTTGCCATACGCAGCGAAAAAGCCGCTAAAGCAAATGTGGATGCCGGCAAAGATTGCGTCGAAAATGTAGCTGTGCATATAGCCGGTACCGGCCGCGACCACCGCAGGGTCCTTGGCAAAAAAGCCAATAAACGCCGGCGCCACCAGCCACATCAGCACCGTGATCAGGCAGCCGTACACCACCGAGATCGTCATGGCGTCCTTGAGCACCTGACGCGCGCGGTCGCCCTTGCCCGCACCGGCATTTTGCGCCGTGAGCGCGCTGACGGTGGCACCCATGGAACTCGGCACAATGAACAAAAAGCTGATCATCTTCTCGACCAGGCCCACGGCGGCGGCGTCGACCAGGCCGCGGTGGTTGGCGATGACGGTGATAAACATAAACGCCACCTGGATGCAGCCGTCCTGCACGGCCACGGGCACGCCAATCTTAAGAATGCTGCCGAGCACCTCGGGCTGGGGGCGCAGGTCGCTGCGCTTTACGTGGATGTTCGTGCGGCGGCTCTTGAGCCACACGAGCGCGAGGGCAACGCTGGCCGTCTGGGCGGTCACCGTGCCGAGCGCCGCGCCCACGGGACCGAGCCCCATGTGGCCGATAAACAGAAAATCGAGCGCGATGTTAATGATGCATGCCACGCCGATTACGTACATGGGCGAGCGCGAATCGCCCAGGCCGCGAAAGATGGCCGAGAGGATGTTGTACGCGGCGATAAACGGAATGCCGACAAAGCAGATACGCAGGTAGGCGGCGGTGCCTTCGACCGCCTCGGGCGGCGTGCCAATGAGCGCCACAACCTGCGGGCATAGTGCAAACAAGATGGCAGCCAACACCACCGAGACGCCCATAAAGAGTGTGATAGTGTTGCCGATGGCGGTCTCGGCACGGTCAAACCGGCGCGAACCCACGGCGTGGCCGACGATGACCGTCGTTCCCATGGCCAGGCCCACGAGCGTCACGGTAATGATATAGAGCGTCTGCGCGCCATTGCCCACGGCGGTGATGCCGGCGGCGCCGCTAAACTGCCCCATCATGTACAGGTCGGCCATGCCGTAGAGCATCTGCAAAAAGTACGAGAGCATATAGGGCAGGGCAAAGACCGCGATGGTCTTAAGGACATTGCCGCGTGTGAGGTCGTGTTCCATGGGCGGGGTACTTTCTGGCTTGGTTCGTTTAGGTACCAGTGTAGTGAAAACCCTATAACGATTGTAGAGTCAAGGTTTGTGTTGACGACGGGGCGAAAAAATAGTCACGCTCCAAGCACGATGCTTTGGCCCTCTGTGCCCCTCACCTCGCCTCAAACCATCACAACATTCAACGTTTTTTACCAAAATCGGGAAAAGCATCGAATGTTGTGATGGTTTTTCTGCCACTCGACCGGGTGGAATTGCTTTCTTTCGCACGAAGGTGTGCGGATCAGTGGGCAGGGGAATAAGGTTGGTTATCCGACTCCATTGGAGGGCTCATGGACCTGCCGATCGTCCTGTCCCATAAGACTGCCTGGCTGTACCACAACGTGGCGCGCCCGTCCGAGCCGCTCTCGCGAGCAAGCAGCCTATACGATGAGGACTCGCTTGCTAGCGAGGCGGAGCCGACCGCGAGCCTGCCCAAATTGGGACTCGATGCCAAGGGGCTGAGGGCTTCAATGGCAGTTGGGATCGTTGCCGACTATCTGGTCTCGCTTGGTATTCCACGAGAAGAGCTCGATCATATCGATACGCTCGTCAACTTCGATTTTGAGCGCTCGACGCCGGCTGGATTTAGGTGCCATGTGTTTGGGGCGCCGGTACCTCCAGGCCATCTTATCGAGGTGGCAGAGGGCCTTCTAGTGGTTGATGAGGCCATGTGCTTTGTCCAGGCGGGCTCGTGGATGAGCGAGCCCGAGCAGCTGGAATATGGCTACGAAATCTGCGCCCGATACCATTTGAATCATTTGTCGGCAGGTGATTATATCGAGATGGGGCAGAGATATACCGTTGCCGATTTGATTGCCTATTGCAATGAGAACCGATCTCGTCAGGGGGCTATACGCGCGGCCGCCGTGCTCAAGCGCGTGCACGATGGCGCGCGGTCGCCCATGGAGACGGCCACCGCAATCATGGTTGTAGCAAAACGTTCCCAGGGAGGGCTGGGATACGCCAAGATCGAGCTCAACCATCGGGTCGATGTTCCCAGCGAGTTCAAATATCTCGCTAAGTCCGGGTATTTCGAGATCGACGTATATGCGTCTGCGAGCGGTACGGGGATTGAATACAACGGCTCGGACCATCTTGATAAACAGCGCAGCGCGTCGGATGCGGAGCGTATGGCCGTGCTGAGCGCGCTGGGCTTTAGGATGATCGTCCTCACCGGGACTCAGTTTGCCCATCAACTGCAATTGCATCGGGCGATGAATGCCATCGCGCTCGCTATGGGCCTTAAGTGCGACCGAAGCGAAGCGTTCCAGAAACGTCAGAACGACCTGCGAGAATTCGTGATTCGGCACTGGGACGGCGGCCTTTAGGGACGTTCCGGTCCTTCTACGGGGTGCCGTGGGCAGACAAACCATCACAACATTCGCCGTTTTTTGCCAAAAACGGAAAAAGCATCGATTGTTGTGATGGTCTGTGTGTTGAGGATGGGCT
>DBEZXT010000086.1:0-13673 GCA_048291645.1 Collinsella aerofaciens
AAGATAAACTCATAGACAAGCAACTCCCGTTAACGTAAATTACACCAAATTATCTTTCGAAATGCCCCCGTAGATATAGCAATCGCCAGCTCAGAAGTCTACTGACGCCCGATTCAGCTGACAAATAATTGACTATACGGCACTATTAAAGGATAACTAGCACTGTTCATCTACAGGAATATCCAGTTTATTCGCCGCGCAAATGCAAAGCTCTTTATCCTCTTGAGTCATCCTGCTCCCAAGAATAACTCGCAACGGCTTGCATGGGCGTTGTACATAATTCATCTCAAGCTCATCTGGCTCTGGTACAAGACGGGCACGATATTCGTTCTCCCGCTCAAACACACTGCCCTTTCTGTAAATTGCCCGTAGATCACTAAGCATGTCATCACTGCTCACATTAAGACCAAGCATCCTAGCAGCAGTCCAAGCAATTTGAGGGTCGCAATTAAATGGTTCGTCATCATATAAAATTGGTAATAATTCAGTGCGCATTCCGTTAGCTATGTTGCAATTGCGAATAGCTTCTCTGTCGTAAGCAAGAACGAAACCCGCTTGGCTTTCGGAATATACATTCCACATATTCGAATCGCTAGGATTGTCCGTTAGGCACAAAATGCGACAACAATTTCGGCAGCTATTCTGATGAACTGGGGCAACAAATCCTCCAACAAATAAGCGCAAGTTTTTAACAGCCGAGCGAAAAAGACTAACTTTTCCCTCATCGGATAGTATCTCGAACTCATCTATTCTTGCTGGATTAAAAGGAGCCCCCAGAACCCCTAAAACAAACGCAAGTCGTCTAAAATCAATTTGATTTATTATCTTTAACGCTTGTTCATCATCATTGAGATTACTTTCGATTTCATCTATACCATTCCAGTTATAGATCGGTACCGAGTCGCACTGATCGCTGAAAACCTTTTGATGAGAAAATGTAACAGTCGCGTTTTCTAGATCGGCAAAAGCGTATTCACTTGGAGGTCGATAGCGGTAAAGCATTCGCGGGACGAGAGAAGTCGATAGCGCTTCCAGCTCCTTCTTTGCGGAAACAATGGAGGCGCCATCGTTTTGCTTGGCAACGAGATTAGCCAGCGTCTCCCGATATGTTTCTTTCTGTGTCAAGCTTAGCGCCATGCAATATCGCTTCCCGATCTAGCTAAATTAGATGCAGTTGATTTTATCCAGTGCAAAAATACTGAATGCACATACGAAGCAGAAGTCATGTCTATCAACTACCAAAAAATGATTCCGATTGGAACGTACCGGAAATCGTAAAAGCTGCCAACGGATATATTTATAATAGCCTGAGATGGCTAGAGATGAAAACATATAGTCATCAAGCAGTCTCATCAAGCAGTCTTGTCCTCCGATGAAGACGCCAGCTATGACATCGAATTCCACTCTCTGTCAGGTCGCTTTACCAATTACGGAGCGCCGCAGAGGCTGCAGAAGCAGTCGAGTATGCAGAAAAGATTTATATGGGCGCGTCAATTAAAAAAGCTCTGTTAGACCAGGATTGACACACATCTGTCCCCACGGCGCCATATCGTTAGCCTCGTAGACCGCGGGGCAGCATGAACGCCGAGGACCTGGTAATCGCCTTCAAACGGGACATGGCGAAGCTGAGCGGGACCGAGCGCCGCCGCGCGATTGAGTCCGTCAGGGACGTGATCCGCGCGGCGGCGTTCGACGACACGGCCGGCTCCGCCTACGAGGTCGAGCGCAGCCGCGTCTGCCTCAAGACCGCCTACGCCATGCGCCATAGGCTGATCGAGTGCCTCTCGGCCCACTGCCCCCATTCAGGGCCGGGCGGGGCTGCGGCGGCGAGCTCGACGAGATCTACTTCCCTGAGTCGCTCAAGGGCAAGGGCAACCGCGCGAAGGGGTTGTTCGCGATGCCGTATCGGCAGCATAGAGACGGTATGTCCATTTCGTCTCTTTTAGCGCTGAATACCATGTATCGGGTTCATTTTCTCATGCCTTATTAGGAATATATGAGACGGCTGAATTCGTAGATGCCTGTTGTAAATGAATGTATGTGAGAAAGCTAACAACTACTTAATAAGAGTTGCGTTTGGCATCAGGCAACGAAAACCGTTGCATTTTGTCTCTTGCAACTAAAAGGGTTGCGTTTGGTATATAGCAACGAAAACAGTTGCATTATGTCTCATGCAACTAAAAGGGTTGCTTTTGGTGTCTAGCAACGAAAACAGTTGTGCACGGGCAAGATAACCCTCACGCTTTGCGAATGATATCTTTGTTCCTGCAAATTAAAACACGCAATGTTATAGATAGACGAAATCTGATTAGCGGGCGACGATGAATGCCACATCTCTATTATCACGGGGACTGCCGCCCCAGAAAAACCCGATATGGCAATCGACGCTGATAGCAGTCTTAAAGAACATGACGTCGCCCTCACTCGACCTAGAACCGTTCGAGAATCTCCTCGGCGTTCTCTCGCAGATAGATATCTAGGTCCGGCACGGCAAACTGCACGTAGCCCCTCTGTGGTGCCTGAATAACCTCTCTTTGTAGCAATTTTGCCCTAATGGAGCTGACCTCATTGGTCTTTTTACCCATGCGCTTAGCAATCTCGGATGATTTGGACTGTTGTTTATCCTCGCACATGGCCAAAAGGTATTTGATATCGTTGAGCCCCAGTCCAGAAATCGCGGTCTCGTGAACAACATCGTGAAAACGAGCTTCTGCCAGCGCAATGCCTTCGGCAACATCGCGCTCACTCACGATGGCACTTTTGGCACGATGCAAGTTGGCGCGCTGCCAAATGGAATATCCGACCAGTTGCACCAGATAGGCATGGCCCTTAGTGGCCTTAGCGGCTCTCGACAGAAGATTGTCCTCTATGGTCAAACCAGTCGCGACAAAGCTATCGCCCATAGAGAGCGCTACCTCCACCTGGTTGATAGGCGCCAGATCTTCGGGGAGGGCACGACGCAAGAACGTAAGTGCCTTGCCGTTAATAAGATCCATAACGCCGGCGGGCAAGCCGGCAAAGGCAAGTGCGATATCTACTTTTTCCCCTATCAAAAGCTGAACCGTAGACGCAATGGCACGCATATCGTCAATCGGAGCGTCCTGAACTTCATCGATGGCAATAAAAAGACCCTCGGATGACTTCGCCGCCGAACTTAGCAACTTTCTAAGGCTCGACTCTTTGGGTGCAACATCGACTTTCGCAGAAACAAAGCCGGCGTTTACACCGACCGAAGCATTGGCCGCAAGGGAAGAATCAGCAACCTGATCCTTCAAGTTCAGCAATAGGTTAGGGCCAGCAGAAACAATAGCGGTCTTCCATCCAAGCTCTCGCGCACGATCCCTAAGATCGCAGAGCAAAACAGTTTTTCCGGAGCCCCTCGGTCCAGCAATACGCATGAGCCTCGCAGGTGCACCAATTCCCGCATTCAAACTCTCGGTAAACTCAAGGGCAATATCATCACGACCAATTATGCGCGGAGGCTCAGCGCCGGCAGTGGGACGAAACGGATTATGGAATGCTGTGGCGCTCACTTGTTTGCCTTTCTAGGGAATCGATTATTGGTCAATCTTAGCTTTAAAAGTTTATCGTAGACTATATCCGATTATATCCAGTTGTATAAGTCTGTATAAACGTATCGCGGAAGTATCGAGCTTTCGTAATTTGTCTTAACGGACAGTCCAACGTTACTTTCTTCCAAGCTCATAGCGAAAGAAAGTTAAGGACTTCCTAAAATCCATTTTCTAAAGCGAGAAGTACTCGCTCTCAGCGGATAAGTTCGGCCCCAACCACGGATCGCCCGTCAAGAAGAACTCCGGCCAGCGCTGAATGAACAGTGCCTGTTCACGTTTCCAGCGGCGCAGCTTTTCCTCGTTGGCCTCTTCCCTGCCACGTGAGGTGAACTCGTAGTGGTACAGCTCGGCATAGGGCGTAAAGATGGTGCGGTAACCCGCCTCCCACACGCGCAGGCAAAAGTCTGCGTCGTTAAAACCGACGGCGAATTCCTCGTTGTAGCCGCCGACGCGCTCAAATACGTCGCGTCGCACCATCTGGCAGGCACCCGTCACGGCGCTAAAGTTGCCCGGGCGCACGGCACGGGCAAGATAGCCCTCGCGCTTTGCCGAGAAGTCCTGGTTGGCATGGGCAAGTGCGCCACGCACGCCAACCAAAATGCCGGCATGCTGCACCAGATGATCGGCAAAGTAGAGTTTGGCGCCCACCACGCCCGCATCGGGACGCTGCAGATAGCCCATCATCTCTTCGATAAAGTCCGGGCTTATGACCTCGGTATCGTTGTTCAGCAGCAGCAGGTAGTCACCCTTGGCGTGCTTCACACCAAAATTGATGATCTGAGAGTAATTGAACTCGCCCGGCCAGTACACAACGCGCGCGATGCCCTTGCCTTCGGATGCTGCAGCCACGCGCTCTGGCAGGGTTTCGTAATACGCAAACGTCTCCGGGGCTTCACTGTTGTTCTCCACCAAGACGATCTCGTAATTGGTATACGTGGCCTTCTGGGCGATCGACATCACACAGGCATCGAGCGTCTCAATGTGATCCTTGGTGGGGATCACAATGCTCACCAGCGGCGCAGGCTCCGGCAGCGCATGGCGCATGCGGTAGACAAACGGCGTCTCGGTCTCCTCGACCGTTCCGTGAACGCCCAGCGCGTTAAAGTGGCGCTGCAGCGCAAGACGACCCGCTTCAATGGCATACGGCTTGCTATCGGCAGAGCCATCGGCGGTCGATCCCGGATGCACGCGCCAGTGATACAGCACATGCGCAACGTGCTCAAAGCGCGCGCCGGCTGCAAGGCAGCGAAGCGTCAAGTCGTAGTCCTGGGCGCCCGCAACGTCTTCTGGGGACATACCAATGTGATCGATGAGCGCCTTCTCCACCATCAGGAAATGCGTCACGCAGTTATGGCTATAGAGCAGGTCGACGTTGAGTACGGTCTTAAAGACCGGCTGGCCCCACTCCCCCGTTTTCTGGAACATGTCCTCATCACAGAACAGGACCTGGGGACGCTCGCCCTCGGCCGCCTTGTTCAGTGCGGAAACATACTGGAATAACGCGTCCGGTTCCAGAGTGTCATCGTGGTCCAAGAAAGCGATGTAGTCGCCTGTCGCTTGCTCGATACCTGCGTTGGTGTTGACCACAATGCCGCCGTTGCCGGGAAGCTCGATGCGACGGATGCGCTCGTCGTTGGCACCTGCCGCAAGGGTGGCCACCGCGTCCCATTCGGGCGAGGCGTCCATAAGCAGCAATTCCCAGTTGTCATAGCTCTGGGCTTGCACCGATTCCAGCAGCTCGCGCAGGTAGACCCGATCAGTCTTGTAGCACGGCACCACAATGCTCACGAGCGGTCTATAGGCAAAGGCCGCCGAAGCGACACGCTGGCACGCCAAATCGCCCGGCTTTGCGCGATGCTGCTCAAACCAACGTCGATAAGCTGCGTCGTCTGCACGCGCGTCCTTCATACGGTTCCAGCTGTCGTCGACCATGCCGTTGTACAGGCGACCATCCATGGCGCAAAACCCGCTTTGGATCCGCTCTGTGGGATCGCTCACGATCGCGACAAAATCTCGTATATCCTGAGGCATCTCAACACTCAGATACGATTTATTGATGCGGCATCCGTTCTGCTGCGGAACATCGACCTGCGATTCAAACACATGCACGGTAACATCGATGGCATTCATATGCGTATCGAAGATCTGGAGCTCAGGCGCGCACTGGGGGTCTCCCGCCCAGGTAACCTCATAGCGCCACACCGCGCCGACGTCTGCCGGCAAATAGCGAATGGCATCGATCTCGT
This sequence comes from Collinsella aerofaciens, assembly GCA_048291645.1. Lineage (GTDB taxonomy): Bacteria > Actinomycetota > Coriobacteriia > Coriobacteriales > Coriobacteriaceae > Collinsella > Collinsella aerofaciens_CG. Next base: position 5,819 of record DBEZXT010000086.1, read on the forward strand.
AGCGGCCGCAGTGTTCGCCACGCTGCGCATCGCGGATAAGCGCGCACAGCGCAGGCTTTGCTTTGTAGTTAATCTTGGATTCCAATTTGGCCACGCGGCTATCGAGACGAATAGAGCCCAACCTTTGGCCACCGGATGCAAAAACGGCATCCATCGACGAGCCATCCAAAAACGGAAGCACCAAAACGGCGAGCTCGCGCTCGTAATCGGAAACAGAAGGGCATAGCGCCAGCACACGGCCATGATCGACCGGGAGCACCAGTGACGGCAAACAAGAACCGCTCGTAGTCGCATGGGCAAACGCCTGAGAGGCCTCCCGCTCAATAAGCGCGGCGACATCCTGACCGGCAAAACGAAGCAGCACAAAAAGACGGCCCTGGCTGCGGCAAAGTGCCAAACGCTTGATACTCATCTACACTTCTCGCTTTCCCAGGGCGTTCGCTGCCACGCGCTTGCAGGCACCCAGGCGCCCAAACCTCAAGACATCGTAATCGAACATGAGCTTTTTGCACGCACGGACATTGGGGGCCTTGCTGGTAAGCGCCGCACGCACCATAGCAGCAACAGAAGGAGCGCATTGTGCGAGCGCAGCATCGCTGCCCACGGCAGAACCGGCAAGCGCCGTGGCAACGGCAGCAAACACCTTGCCGCAATCCGTACTCAACAGCCTGAGCGCATCGTACAGCACCAGATCGCAGAGGAAGTACGCCAGGTCATCGGCATGCTGAGCATCGAGACCGTCGCGCTGCCAGTCAGCCAGCACCGCAGAGTAAATCTTCACGTGCTCCAGCAGACGCGTCTCGTCGTCGTAGCGCATGGTGTCCATGAGCGAACCCTTGCGCGCCACGCGGTAATCATACAGCTTGTTCGAGATAAGCGCGGTCTTGTGCGAACGACCGTACACGGCAAAATCGAAGACCTGGTCCTCGCCATACTTAACGGTTTCGTCGAACACGATCCCGTTGCCCAGCAAAATCTCACGCTTGCAGGCGGTGCGCCATGCAAAGGGGCGAGAAGCTTCCTTAAACAGCAGGTCAGAGCAATAGCCTTCAAACGACACATCGCGCGGGCTCAGCACATAGTTAAGCCACGGATACCCCGCCTCGAGCGGATACGGATTCGCGCCAAAGGTCAAAACGTCGCAGTCCTCGCGCTCAAAGGCATCGACGATCACACGGCATGCATCGGGTGTAAAGCGGTCATCGGAATCCAAGAAAGCGACGATAGGTGCCGCAGACGCAGCGATGCCTGCATTACGTGCACTCGACAGGCCGCCGTTCTCCTTATCGACCAGCGTAAAGCGCGCGTCCTTTTCGCAATAGGCAGCCGCAATATCGCGCGAACCGTCCGGCGAGCCATCGTTGACCAGCACGCCTTCCCAATCGGGCATGTCCTGCGCAAGCAGGGAGTCCAGGCACCAGGCCAGACACTCCTCCACCTTATAGATGGGAACGACAACGGAAATCTTGGGCGTAGCCATAGTCACTCGCTCCTACTGTGCGGCCGGAACGTCATCAGGGTGCGGGTTGTCGCCGTAGGTGCGCTGATACGTCAGCACGCGCCAGACCAGCGACAGGCCGCCAATCTTAAAGTAATGCTTAAACGTATTGAGCTTGCCCGGCTTCTTAAAGTCAAAGCGCGAATCGATATAGGCGCGGGGCGACTTGACCATCAGACGCAAGTCGGTCTCGCCACGCGGATCAAACAGCGACAGGTCAAAGCGACCGGCATCCCAATCGGCCTTGAGCTCGGACGAGGCTTTCTTCCAAAACTGCTCGCGCAGTTCATCGACCAAGCGCTCATCATTCCAACGGTACGTATCGACCTTCATGCGCATTAAAATGCCCTGAAGCTGAGCCTTGAGCTCGGGACGCTCGTCCAAAAAGCGCTGCATCTCGACATACTCGTCGCACACGCAAAACACCTTGTTGGGCGAATTAACGGAGCTCTTCTCGTTATCCTGGCGATAGCACAAAATGGGGTCCGCAATAAACGCGGCACGCTCGGCGCAAGCCCAAACCTTAAAGTTAAAGCCTGCGTCCTGATACGAGGCACCCGGCGTGGGAAGGAACCGAATCTGATTGTCGTTGAGGAACTCGCGCCGATAGATAGCCGACCAAATGGAAGGTTTGCGGTAGAAGATGCCCGGGCGATCGACGGGGCGATACGCGGCGCCCGTCATATGCTCGTCGATAATTCCAAACAGCTCACGGCGCTCGCTGGGCGTGGACCAATACAGGTAAAAGTCGCCCTTAACGACATCGGCATGCTCAGCATCGGCCTTGGCGACCAGCTTTTGGAGCGAATCCTCAAACATAAAGTCGTCGGACTCAAGGATGCCCACGTACTCGCCGCGCGCCATCTCCAGGCCGCGGTTCATCGAGTCGCCGTAGCCGCTGTTGGCCTTGTCGATCATCTTTACACGGGGGTCGCGCTCCATGTACTCGCGGATGATATCTGGCGAACTATCGGTAGAACCGTCGTTGATGCAGATGATCTCGATGTCCTTGAGCGTCTGCGCCACGGCGGAATCGAGGCACTCGCGCAGGTAGCGCTCAACATTGCAGATGGGAACAAGCAGCGAAACTTTAGGGGTATCAGAGTTCTGCAAGAGAACCTCCTGTTGAATAGCGTGTAACAGGGTTATTTTAGCAGCCGCGTTACGGCGGGCGGCAGCGCTTGGAATTAGAGAAAGCGCTCCAGGCAGGCTTTGAGACCGCGAGTCGAAAGATAGAACAGCGTGGCATCTGCCATCGAAAAGCCCGAGGTCGTCGCAACGAACTTGTGGGCAACACGGCAAACAGCGCCCTTGGCAGGCATATCTGCCCAGTCCGTTCCCAAAAACGTCGCGAGGTCCATGTTGACGCGAGCCGCCACGCGATGGAAGTCATCGGCATCCAAGCGCGCCAGGTCGAACACAATTAGGTCCAAAAACCAAGTTATCAGCTCGCCGGGACACAGGTCCAAAAGACCGTAGGCCGCCCAGCCCTCCAAGACCTCCTCGAGCATCCTCATGTGGGCGTCAAGCTTTTTGGCACGAGCCTCGGCACTGTTGAACTCGTGCGTCGCCGATTCGCTCTCCATCACGTAGTGGTAGAACTTGTCCGGCATGACGACGGTCTTACGGGCAAGCGCATAAGCCGCAAATTGGAAGACGACGTCCTCGCCCAAAGCCAAACCGGGGGCGAAGCGAATGCCTTCGCGATTGAGCAGCTCGCACGAAAAAGCCGCACGGCAGGCATAGGGCTGCGCATTCGAATGGAACAGCAGTTGGGGATCACGGGCGCCGAAGGTACCAGCTTTGGGGCTCATGAGTTGCTGGACGCGCTTGGGGGCAGCATCGGCAGGTTCACAGACGCCGCCAAAAACGGCGGCCTCGGCATCTGCAGACTCCATGGAATGCAGCACGTGCTCGACCGTCCGGGCATCGATGTAATCGTCGGCGTCCACAAAAAAGACGGTCTCGCCCTCGGCGACATCGATACCGGCATTTCGAGCACACGAGACGCCCGCGTTTTCCTGGTCAATCACCAGTACGCGATCGTCGGCCCGCGCGATCTGGCGCAACACGTTCAACGAATCATCAGTCGAACCGTCGTTGACGCAGACAACCTGAATCGAGCGCTCGGACTGGGCCAACAGCGAATCGAGGCATCGCTGAATGGAGCGCGCAGAGTTGTAAACGGGGACGACAATGGTAGCTTTAGGACACGAGGCCTCTCCCATGTCGACCTACCCCCTCAGCGATTCGATGAGGAAGGCAGCGACCACGCCTGGGCCTCCAACCGAGGCGTAATACTTAGCACGCCCCAAGGCACCATCCGTCGCGAAACTCGGATGCTCGTCAACCCAGCCCTCAGGATCTTTGAGGATGGCAGCGAGATTTGCGCGCTTCCACGGCTTGAGGTCGTCAAGCGAAAAGTCCCCGGCGTCCAAGGCCGCTTGGAACTCCTTGGCCATCTGAACCAGGAACTCCTTATAGAACTTAGGCGCCAGGCGCACGTAGTTCCACATGTACGAATCGTACTTAATGAGCTGATTGAACTTGAGCATGCGCGCGACGTCATCACTTGCGTGGTCGCGGGCATAATCCTCTCGAATCCAACGCTCAATCTCGGCATACTCGGTATTGACGCAAAAGACCTTAGCCGAAGAATTGACCGAGGAATTCTCGTTGTCCTGGCGATAAGACAACACGACATCATGAAGGTAAACAGCCTTATCGGCGCACGCGATCACCTTAAAGGCAAATGACGTGTCCTGAAAGGATGCCCCCGGAGTCGGCAGGAACTTAATGCCGTTGCGGTCAAGAAAATCGCGACGGTACACGGCCGACCAAATCGACGGCTTTTGCTTAAAGAACTGCGTCGTATCGCTCGGGTGCACCGGCTTGCCACAGTCCTTGGCTTTAAACATCTCGTGCAGCGAGCGGCGCTCCTCGGGCTTAGACCAGTAGAAATCAAAGTTCGCCTTCGCGAAGTCGGCATTATTGCTATCGGCGGCCGAGACAAGCTTTTCGAGTGCGTCGGACGCCATAAAGTCATCGGACTCCAAGATGCCCACGTACTTGCCACGCGCCATCTCCAGACCGTGGTTCATCGAGTCGCCGTAGCCGCTGTTGGCCTTGTCGATCATCTTGACGCGCCTATCGCGCTCCATATACTCGCGAATAATCGCCGGCGAGTTGTCGGTCGACCCATCGTTAATGCAGATGATCTCAATATCCTTGAGCGTCTGCGCCAGGGCGGAATCGAGACACTCGCGCAGGTAGCGCTGAACATTGTAAATGGGAATAAGCAGCGACAGAACAGGGCTGCCAGAGGCGTTAGTAGACAAATGTGCTCCTTAGGAAATACCTGTCGTTTCATGGTATCAAAGGGTCAGCGCGCTAGCGGGCGTTTATATAATCTATGGAGCTCGCAGAGGCAAACCGATAAGAAAGGACGTCATGCAGCCCAAAGCCGCACGCAACATACCCATCGAAGCACTGCGTTTGGTCGCGGTCGCCGGCATCGCGGTGTTCCACACCTTTCAGTGGACCTTCCAAGCCGTCTGCGTCGGCGCCGTGGAATATGCCCCACTTGCGATGTCCCCCTATTCCGGCGTGCTCGGTTTTATTAACCTGCTTGGCTGCTGGGCCAACGAGGTCTTCTTTATGATCTCGGGCTATTTTCTCATCGCCTCGGCCGCGAGTGCTTGGGACGGTGGGGCAACGTGGAAGTCGCAAATGCAACGGACGGCGCAGCGCCTGGGCAAGGTCGTTATGCCCACTGCGTTTTATTGCCTCGTGGCGCTCGCGTGGTCCACGGTCGTCTCCCCCATTCCCGACGTTACCCTCAACACGCAGTACTGGTACACGCTAGGCCTTGAGTTTATCTGGGTCTATGCCGCCACGGTCTTCATGGCGCCATGGTTTGGACTGGCTAAGAGTCGACTCCCCCAGAAAACCTACACGGCGACGGTCATCGCCGTTGGCATCCTCGCATTTGTTGTTAACGGGTATTTAGCCGCCATGAGTGCGACAAGCGGCGGTGAGTTTTCTTGGCTGCAGAAGCTCATGAGCGCTGCCACGTACGTAGTCGCGTTTTTGATCGGCGGACTGCTCCGCGACGTTACCGATGTCATGGATTCGGACAGGGTAGGCGCCTTGGGCATACGCCCGCTCGTAACGGTTTTGGTGCTCACCATCATCCTGGAAGGAGCACTCTCCTTCACCGACAACCTCACGGCGATGACAATCCTCTCCTACAAATCGACCTCGCTGATCTCGTTTGCCCTCGCTGCCGCCTCCCTGCTCTTTGCGGCTACCCGACGCAGTGCCTCAGGCAATTCGCGGACTGCAGGTGCCATCGTCACCTTATCGACCGCCACGCTCGGTTTCTATGTGATGCAGTCGCTCACCAGTAGCCTGTGGCGTCCCGTCTTCAATACGTTGCTCGCAAACATACTGGTCAGCCAAAACAGCCCGGCAGCTATATGCATCGTCACGGGTACCGTCATTAGCATCGTCTTTGCTCTGGCACTTCTCGTCATCGATGCAGCCAGAAGTCTTATCGAACGCAAGCTCAAGCGGCAATAGACACGCTGCCGCCAGACGCTAAAGCCGCTACAGCCGTGGCAGGTTCCTGCGTTTTATTCAAAGCTTGCCGCCAAGGTGCGCCGAGCCTTTACAATAGGACAGTCCCAAGGACGTATTCGATAGCTTCCGCGCTGCACTCGCCCGCCGCGCGTGAAAGGATATATTGCCCCATGCCTTCAACCCTTCCCGCTCCCATCGATAAGCTCGCCATCGTCGTCGTTACGTACAAGCGCCAGGAACTCCTGGCCAACTTGTTCGACTCTATGACCGAGCTCACGGCAACGCCCTGGCGCATCGTGATTGTCGATAACGAGAATTCGCGCGAGACCGAGGCCATGTGCACCGCATTTAACGAGCGCTTGGCCAACCTGTGGGGCATCGACACCGAGCAGCCCGACGCACAGGGCGGCACCGACCGTGTCATCTACGCCCCGCAGCTCGAAAACGGCGGCGGTGCGGGCGGCTTCTCCGCAGGCACTAAATGCGCCTACGACCTGGGCGCCCAATGGTTCTGGGTGATGGATGACGACGTGCTCGTCATCCCCGAAGGCATCGAGCGCTTGGCCAAGTGGACTGACCGCTACGATGTCATCCAGGGTTCGCGCCTGGACTTTGACGGCGGCGCCTTCTTTTGGCAATACCAGCTCATCCTCTCGCTCGGCATCCCCAACCCTATCGCCAAGTGGGATCTGGGTCCCGAGGGCTACCGCGCCATGAACCAGCTGTGCTTTGAGGGCGGCATGTTCTCGCGCCGCGTGGTCGACAAGATTGGCCTGCCCGACGCGCGCTTCTTTATCTACGGCGACGATGCCTGCTACGGCTACGTAGCCAGCCAGCACTTCCCCGCCGCCGTGGTCGCCGACGTGGTGCTCAAGCGCGCCCGCGCCGTCTCCAACTGGGATATCGCCGGCAAGCGCCAGCTCAACTCCACGAGCGACACCAACCGCTACTACATCATGCGCAACCGAGGCTTCCTCGCTCGCTATATGCAGATCTACGGTGACTACCACCCCATGCTGTTCCGCCTGGGCAATGCCGCGACCTTCTGCAAGGAATTCATTCGCCTGGCCGCGGTCGACAAGTGCTTTAAGACCGGCATTCCGGCGCTGCGCCGAGGCATGAAGGACGCCCGCAAGATCATCAAGGATCCCAACTGGAAGCCCATGCCGCCCATGAAGGACGCGGAGTAACGGAAGCCGGAAACACCTCGGCGCTTAAAGCCGCTGGCATACCGTAGCCACATGCTGCCCATCAAAACCGAACCCCCAGCGCATGCGACCCACGCCGGGGCGCGGTACACGGATTTCGTCGATGCTGTCGCGCTCTATGTCGAGTAGCGACTGCACGGCCAGCAATTCCAGGCCCAGCGCATCCACATCGGGATCATACATCAAGTTAATCGTTATCAGCGGGCGCTCGTCCAGCATGCCAATCGTATCTGCTACGTCGAACACAGCACCCGTAGGGAAAACCTGGATGTCCCAGCGACCCGCACCACACTTTCGCCTCGAGGCAGGATTGGCATAGCCCGGCAAGCCAAAGCAGAGCCCCTGCAAGAGCAAATGATATGGTAGCGGCTTATCTGGGTCGGTCTCACCGATTCCCGCATCCCCCAGGATGCGGCTTAGCGCCCGCCTCACGGTATCCTCGTTCCCACGGCACAGCCCGTCGCGAAACGCATCGACGTCTCGAATGTCTTCGGCAGCGCACTCAAACCACTCAACAATTACTAGACGCAAGACCTGGCGAAGCTCTTTATTGGGCAATCGCAAAACA
>DBEZXT010000087.1:0-5044 GCA_048291645.1 Collinsella aerofaciens
GAGTTGCCTTCCCTCGTGGCGGTCTTCTAGCAGAAAAACCAAGTGAGTAGGCTTTTTGCAGAAGGCCGAGCACGCCCTAAAACGCCACAGCTCTGACCTGCAGTTTTATAGATCATTTGTCGCGATGTGCTCGGCAGGTTCAAAAAAGTCTACTCACTTGTATCTGAGACGCACCAGATTGGCAAAAACCGCCGCGAAAGGGCCCCTGGTCCCTTCGCGGCGGTCATACGCCTCTAATTTTGCGACGGTTTTGCCCGCTTGTTATTCGCTGTAGCGGGTGGCGATGGCAGCTTGTACCATGCCGGTGCTCATGAGATAGGTCACCAGGAAGTAGCCACCGTATGCTGCCAGGAAGATTGCACAGGTGAGGCCAACGGTGCCGCCGATGCTCATATTTCCGAAAATGCTCACCAGCTCAATGATCACCTTAAGTGCCACAAAGGAGTGCGCCAGGCCCACTGCCAGCGGGAACAGGAAGAATACCGCCTGCTGCGCCATCACCGAATGGCGAATCTGGCGGTCGTCGCAGCCGATCTGTGCCAGCACACGATAGCTGCGGCTGCCGTCGGCCACGTTGGAGAGTTGCTGAATCGACAGAATCGCCGCGCATGCAACGACCAATACAAAGCCGATGTAGATGGCTAGGTAGCTAATCAAGCCGTTCATTTGCGCTGCCTGCGTGTACATCTCGGAGCGTGTGATGAAGGTTCCCCACGACCCCGGCTCCTTGCCGTCAACGAGCAGATTGTCGAGCACAGTGTATTTAATACTCTCGTCTGCCTCGGTCGTATCCATCCCCTGTTTGTAGTTAACGAGCAGGCTACTGGAATACGGCTGCAGATTAAGTTGGGACAACAGCTCGTCGGCAACGACGACGGTACCCGGATTACTGCCCATCGCCGAGTTGGCGATGGCCGCCGCATCTTCGTCCGACTTATCGGTTGCGGGCTTGAGCTCATGCCCGCCCAAGGTAAGGGCAAGGCCGCCAGCCATATACTTGGTGTACAGGTCGACCAGCTCGCCGCCCATATCACACGTGAGCAGATACTGGTCGTGACCGATATGCACCGGCTCCTCGCCCATCATCTGACGCAGTTTGTTGTACTGGCTCGCCGGCGTCACAAACAGACCCATCGCATCGGCATTGCTACCCCCGAACGCCTTGGGAAGCTTTTCGCCCATGATCTTGCACATCTCACTTGGGGTCACCGAAGGATCCGAACCGCCAAACGGGTAACTCAGATACGAATCGATCTGCACATGCTCACCGGCAACATCGGCGATATTGACCTTCTTGCCGGTCTCGTCGTTGTTGTCCGCCGACTTGCCCTTAATACCGTCTGCAACGTTATCGTGATCGATACGATCGCCGTGCCATGCGGAGTACAAATCGACCGTACTATCGGCCAGCACCATTCGATCGGCCTCAGACGGATTGAAAGACTCTTTGTAGAAGTCGAGCGTATCGGGCGTGTAATAGACATACGTCTGCGACATGTCGGCCGGATTATAGCGCTCCAGATTCTCGTTCATCACATTGGCAATCGACATACCGCACGTCACCGAGGTGATGGCCAAAAACAGGAGCATCGCGATGACGCCCATCGAAAAGCACACCGTGTTGACCTTGGCCGCAAGCTGGCGCACGGTAAACATGTTGAGGCCGCGCCAATACACGCCGCGCAGGCTCTGCAGCAGCTTGATGAGCATGCCCGAGAGTCCCCAGAACAGGGCAAAGGTGCCCACGGTAACCATAGCGGTCGTAATACCAAACTGGTTCATGGCCTCTTGCAGCTTGCTGTCCGTCGCGGTTAGCGGGAACCCATCACGTAGCAGACGGTAATAGGCCACGCCCACAAGCACCACGCCCACGGCAAAGATGGCAATTGCGATCAAGGGGTTGCGTGTCTTGATGCTCTCGTTGCGACGCTCGGCACCCATAAGCTCGATAAGTTTGGTACGACGCACGGCGCGAAGGTTCAGCAGTAGCGTGAGCACAAACATTACGAGCATGCAGGCAAGGGTCAGATTGAACGCATGCACCGAGAAAAAGAAGTGGAAATTGGCAATCTGTGTCTTAAAAAGCGAGGCCGTAAAGAACGTCATGAGCTGGGAGAGTCCCACACCCAGCACAATGCCGGCGACAAAGGCCACGACCGAGACAATCACCGTCTCGAGCGCCATGATCGTGGCGACGCGTCCGCGCCCCATGCCGAGCACCTGATACAGGCCAAACTCCTTCTTGCGGCGTTTCATGATGAAGTTATTGGCATACACCATCAAAAAGGCCATGACACCGGCCAAAAAGTACGTCAGGTCGCCGAGCATGCTGCCCATAACCTGCGCCAAGCCCTCTTCATCGATTCCGGCGATGTCGACCTGCATCGAGATGGTGTTAAAGGCATAGAAGACCGTGACGCCCAGGGTGAGCGTCAAAAGGTAGACGAGGTAGTCGCGGCCGGCGCGGCGGACGTTGCCCCAAGCGAGTTTACAGAGCATCGGAGCCCTCACCGCCCATCATGGCAACGACCTCCATAATGCGGTCGAAGAACTCTCGGCGGTCGGTATCGCCGCGGCGCAGCTCGGTGAAAATCTTGCCGTCGCGAATGAACAGCACACGGCTCGTGTAGCTGGCGGCAAAGCTGTCGTGCGTGACCATGAGCACGGTCGCGCGCAAGCGGCGATTGAGGGCCTCCAGGCTCTCGAGCAGCAGACGAGCGCTTTTAGAATCGAGGGCGCCGGTGGGCTCGTCGGCCATGATCATGGTGGGGTCGGTAACGAGCGCGCGAGCCGCGGCAACGCGCTGCTGCTGACCGCCGGACATCTGGTAGGGATACTTGTCGAGCACCTGGCTGATGGACAGGCGCGCTGCCACATCCTGCACGCGGGTTGAGATCTCTGCCGAGTTTGTGCGGGCGATGGTGAGCGGCAGGGCGATGTTCTCGCGTGCCGTGAGCGTATCGAGCAGGTTGGAGTCCTGGAAGATAAAGCCGAGCTCCTCGCGGCGGAACTGCGAAAGCTTAGCCTGCTTCATGCGTGTTACGTCCTGCCCGTTGATACGGATGGTGCCGCTCGTGGCGCTATCGATGGTCGAGACGCAGTTGAGCAACGTCGACTTACCCGAGCCCGAAGCGCCCATGATGCCAACGAATTCGCCGCGGTTGACGGTAAAGCTGACGTCGTTGAGCGCACGGGTCACGTTGCCCAGCGCTCCGTATACCTTTTCGAGATGCGCGACCTCCAGTACTGGGGTCGCCATGTGCGTGGTTTGCATACCGAGTCCTTTCTTGCGATTAGTCTACGGCATCTATAGTCGCAAGAAGACGAGTCGGCTACCATCGATATGGCTTACGCTTGCCTTACCGTTGTGTAAGGTACGCGTAGCTACCCTGCCACGTGTTGATGTTGAGAGAGGACTCCTGTTGAAGACTGTTCATGTTGCCGCTGGGATCATTCGCAAGGAAGGATCCGATGAGCTGCTTGCCGTGCAGCGCGGCTACGGCGACATGCAGGGACTTTGGGAGTTCCCCGGTGGCAAGCTCATGCGCGGCGAGACGCCCGAGGACGCCGTACGCCGCGAGCTCATGGAAGAGCTGCAGGTAAAAGTCACCAACCTGCGCGATTTCTATACCGTTGAGTACGACTACCCCGATTTCCATCTCTCCATGGAGTGCTACTACTGCTCGCTCGCCGATGAATCCGATGAACCCCAGAAGCATGACCGCCAGCTCGATATCCGCTGGATTCCGCGCACCTCGCTTGCCACCGTTGAGTGGATGCCCGCCGACAAGGGGCTTATTGATGCCCTGATTGAGTTGAAGGAAGATCGGCTTGAGGCTAACGGCGCCAACGACACCGAGTCCACCACAGCCGACGAGCCCGTTACCAAGCCCAAGCGCAAAGCCAAGCGCCGCAGCAAAAAGCGCCCCAAGCCCGGCCTGCTGGACGGCATCGACACCTCGGACCTTTCCGCTGACGAGCGTGAGCTCGTGCGCCGTCGCGCCGCCATCAAAAAGTCCATGAAGGGTAACAAGCGCGCCAACACCAAGCCCGAGCTGCTCGTACGACAGCGCCTGCGCGCAGCGGGCCTTACGGGTTATCGCTTGGAATGGAAGGTTCCCGGCAAGCCCGACATCGCCTTCCCCGGCCGCAAGATCGCCATCTTCGTCAACGGTTGCTTTTGGCATCGCTGCCCTAAGTGCAACCCGAGCCAGCCCAAGCGCAACGTTGAGTTTTGGGAGGCAAAGTTCCGTCGCAACGTCGAGCGCGACCACGCTGCCGTGGCAGCACTCACTCAAATGGGCTGGACGCCCATAACCATCTGGGAATGCGAGCTCAAAAAAGACCACATCGACGCCACGATGGAAAAGGTCATCGAACAAGTACGCGCCGCCGCACCGCAGCGCTAGGAACGAGCCGTCCACACGCCCCACACAGGCGAGCCACATCCACGTCACAAACCTTAGAAAGCCCTTAAGCTCAAAACCTTTCAAGAGTGTTACTCGATAGCTATTACCTGCGGTTTCATCGTAACATCAAACCAGGTTAAGCCTTTCTTTAGCGCTTCTTTGCAGCAGCCGCGGCATAATACTGCCAACGCACGGGACCTAGCAGCACACCCGTGCGCAACCTTTTGGTGGACATCGAGGAGGCCGCATAAGCATGCATTCTTCCAATGACGCAGCACTGCAGCCATCCCTAACACATGCAGACCTTTTCTCCTTCCCCCCGACACAGAGAAACGGCCTCCTCGACTCCCCAACCCCAAAACCCAAACGCTCTGCAGACCAACACCTCAACCTGCAGACATCCTTCGAAAAACTCCAAGCCTCACTAGACCAGGCATTCCCCAACCAAGCCCGGGCATACTAACCCCTCATCAACAAAGAAGCCCTGACGCCCCACCCATTTCCGCCCCAACGCCACAAGGGCGATTGAGCAGGGCCGTCCGGAAACGGCAAAGGGCCTATCTCTCAGAACGTCCTCGGACATGTCGGAAGCCCCGCTGCGCGCTACGCGCTGCGGGGCTTCCTCCGTCCTGCGG
>DBEZXT010000088.1:0-8582 GCA_048291645.1 Collinsella aerofaciens
CTGGGGGCACTTGAAGTCCTCGGGCAGCTGGTCGCCGTCGAACTCTTCCACATAACCGCAAACGGGGCAAACAAACTTCATGATTCGATCCTTTCGATCGATGGCGATTGTGCGCTCGTCCGGTCCCGTAAGGGCCCTCTCCGGACGTGCGTCTTGACGAGTTCTATTATCCATAAATGCAACCAAATGTGAAGCCTATTAGGAATGATTTTTAATAAAACAATTTCGAGATATGAAGATGTTGATTGATTAACGATTGGGAGGCCGTCTGCGATTTTTGCTGAGTACAATCGGGCGAGCAAATGTTGACCTATCAACAAATGAAGGAGTTTCCTTTATGCATCTAGCCCGTCGTGCCTGGTGCCGAACATATCAGACGGTTTTTCGCATTGCATTGCCGATCCTGCCCTATACCGAGCCGCGCATTTTAGAGCATGCCGAGGATGTGCCCGCGGTGCTTCAAAAGCGCTCGATCCAGAAGGTCCTTATCGTGACAGATCCCGGCATTGCCCGTCTGGGGCTCACGGCACCGCTCGAGGCGGCGCTCGCATCCAGGGGGATTGGCGTTACGGTCTATGCCGAAACGCGTACAAACCCCACGGTTTCAAACGTGGAGGAAGCGGCGTCCCTGTATCGAGAGAGTGCCTGCCGGGCCATTATCGGCTTTGGCGGAGGATCAGCCATGGACTGCGCCAAGGGCGTAGGCGCACGCATTGCGCAGCCAAACAAGCCCATCAACAAGATGCGCGGCCTGCTGCGGATTCATCGTCGCCTGCCGCTTCTCATCGCCGTCCCCACCACGGCAGGCACGGGAAGCGAGGTCACACTTGCGGCGGTAATTACCGATGACGAGACGCACTACAAGTACCCCATTAACGACTTTGTGCTTATTCCGCGCTTTGCGGTGCACGACCCCGAGTTTACGCGCGGTCTGCCCGCCTCCATTACGGGGCAGACGGGTATGGACGCCCTGACGCATGCCGTCGAGGCCTTTATCGGGCGAAGCACCACGCCCTATACGCGCAAGATGGCGCGACAGGCGGTGCAGCTCATCCACGACAATTTGCTCGAGGCCTATGAGCATGGCGACGACATGCGTGCGCGTCGCAATATGCTTTCGGCGGCGTATAAGGCGGGAGTTGCCTTTACGCGCTCCTATGTTGGATACGTTCATGCCATCGCGCACAGTCTAGGCGGCCGATACGGAATTCCGCACGGTTTGGCCAACGCGATCATCCTGCCGCACATGCTTCGCGCTTATGGTGACGCCGCCGCCCCCAAGCTTGCCGATCTTGCTCGCATGGCGGGCATTGCGCCGGCTACCGCGCAGGACAGTCTTGCGGCCGAGGCCTTTATCGATTGGGTCGACCGCATGAACGAGGCCCTGGGAATCCCCAAATATGTCTCGGGTATTCGCCGCTCCGATATTCCGCAAATGGCGGCCCATGCCGATGCCGAGGCCAATCCCCTGTACCCCGTTCCACTTTTGATGGACCGCTCGGAGCTCGAGCATATGTACGAGGTCGTCGCGGGTGGTATGTTTGAGGACGAGAACTAGGAGGGTGCCATGAACACCGAGGAAATTGCGCGCATCGTCGGCGATCAGCGCGCCTACTTTAAGACGCACGCCACGTTTGATGTCGATGCTCGACGTCGCGCGCTCGTGGGTTTACGCGATGCGGTGCGGGCCCACGAGGCCGATATCGCTCATGCGCTCAAGACCGATTTGGGAAAGTCGCATGACGAGGCATATATGTGCGAGATCGGCACGTCGCTTTCCGAGATTCGTCATCAGATCGCTCACGTGGCTCGATGGAGTCGTCCGCGCCTGCGTCCGTGTGACCTTGCCAACGCCGTGAGCGCGTGCAAAACGCAAGCCGTGCCCTATGGCGTCACGCTCATCATGGCTCCGTGGAACTACCCGTTTTTGCTAACACTCGAGCCGCTCGCCGGCGCCCTTGCCGCGGGCAATACCGTGGTCATCAAGCCGAGTGCCTATGCTCCGGCATCGAGCGCGGTGCTCAAGCAAATCTGTGAAGAGGCATTTGATCCGCGCCTGGTGACGGTTGTCGAGGGCGGGCGCGCCGAGAACGAAGCGTTGCTCGATGAGTGCTGGGACAAGATCTTCTTTACCGGTAGCGTTCCGGTCGGCAAGCTCGTCATGGAGCGCGCGAGTAAAAACCTCACGCCCGTGACGCTTGAGCTGGGCGGCAAGAGCCCCTGCATCGTGGATGCGACGGCAAACTTGAAGGTCGCGGCACGGCGTATCGCCTTTGGTAAATGGCTCAACGTGGGGCAGACCTGCGTGGCGCCCGACTACCTGCTGGTCGATGCGCGCGTGCACGACGAGCTGCTGGACCTCATCAGGGAAGAGGCCCGCCGTATGTTTGGCGAGCATCCGCTCGATAACGAGGACTACGGGCATATCGTCAACGCCAAGCATTTTGCGCGCGTGCGCGGGCTGATCGATCCCGATAAGGTCGTGCTGGGAGGCACGGCGCGCGAGTCGTCGCTCAAGATTGAGCCGACGATCCTAGACGGCGTGACCCCCGATGACGCCGTGATGCAGGAGGAGATCTTCGGTCCCATCTTGCCGGTGCTGACGTTTGAGAGCCTAGACGAGGCCGAGACGTTTATTACGGATCGTCCGACGCCGCTGGCCCTGTATATCTTTAGCCAGGACCGTTCGGTTCAGCAACGCTTTGTGCGCTACGTGCCCTTTGGCGGCGGCTGTGTCAACGACACGATCATGCACTTGGCTACGAGCCATATGGGCTTTGGCGGCATGGGCGCGAGCGGTATGGGGCAGTACCATGGACGCGAGAGCTTCGATACGTTTAGCCACAAGAAGAGCATCGTGAACAAGGCAACTTGGCTGGACGTGCCGTTTCGGTATGCGCCCTACGCAAGCTGGAAGCACAAATTCGTGCGCATGTTTGTGCATTAGAATCAGATGGCGTAGCGACAAACGGTCGTAAGGCGCAGGCAGGATGAATTTGTGTCCGCACGGGCCCGTAAGCTTCTCAGTACGGTTAAGCGCCGATTTATCCGGCTGTTAGAGGAGCTGCTATGTACGAGCCTTCACGTGTTCTTCTGTCGTTTCACATCGCAGGATTTCAATATGCCGATGGCACCTTGGTCCTGGGCGATCTTAAAGCGGGCGATAAACTGACACTGTGCGCCGAGCGCGATAATCCCCATGACCCCGAGGCAGTTGCGATTTACTATGGCAAGACCAAACTTGGCTACGTTCCAGGAAACGAGGTCGGCCCACTGTCCTTGATGATGTATTACGGCCACGAGGACGTATTTGAGGCCCGTGTGCAACAGGTTGCCCCCGAGCGCAGCCCGTGGCATCAGGTGCGCGTTGGGCTCTATGTGGTGGATGCTCGCTAGTCGGTAAGGGAAGCTGCCATGTTTGACGACGATGACCTGTTCGATTTAACGGATGATCCGTTTGAGTGGGATCTGCTGCTCGACGACGATGATCTGGAACAGGACCGTAAGAAACGGCGGGACAAGAAAACTCAGGGTAACGCTTCGAAAAAGCAAGGCAAACGCAGTCGCGGCCCGTTCGGCGGGCTCTTTGGCTAACCGCCGTATCGCTGTGTCTGTATACTTAGCACGTGTTAGACGCGTTGCGAAATGAGGACACAGACGATGATGTGGTTTACCGCCGACCTGCACCTGGGCGATACGAATATCTTGCACGACATGGATCGGCCGTTTGATTCGGTCGAGGAGATGAACCGCAAGGTCATCGATGCCATCAATGAGTGCGTGGCTGCGAACGACCGCCTCTATATTCTGGGTGACTTTACCTATCGTTTGCCCCTGGCGGAGGCGGTGCGCCTGCGCGAGCGTATCGAATGCCAGAACGTGACGCTCATCCGCGGTAACCATGACGGCGACTGGGAAGATTCCGACGTACCGCAGATTTGGGAAGACGTGCGCGATTACCTGGAGATTGCTCCCGGCTATGCCAAGGGCCATCGTCTGGTTATGAGCCACTACCCCATGCTCAGCTGGAACGGCAAGGCACGTGGCGCCATTATGCTGCATGGGCATATCCACAGCAGGGGTGACCGCGCCAACGCACGCAACCGCGATCGCGAGCGCCCTATCTTTCGCTACGATGTCGGTCTCGATGCCAACGAGTACAAGCCCGTAAGCCGCGATCAGATTCTTAGCTTCTTTGGGTTATAGGGCGCCAGAGCCACCACAAAGGGGACAGGCACCTTTGTGGTGGTTCTGGCGCCGTTGCCATTATGGCGGCGGCGCCTTTTTTGTCCGTGCGGCGCGGTAGAGTGTAGGCGGTTGAAATTTGCGTCCATCGAGGAGCTGCTATGAACGAGATCAAGTGCCCGCATTGCGGCGAAGTGTTTAAGGTCGATGCGTCTGGCTATGCGGATATCGTCAAGCAAGTACGCGATGCCGAGTTTTCGCGCGACCTGGATGAGCGTGTGAAGGCAGTCCAGCGCGAGGGCGAGCAGGCGCTGGAGCTTGAGCGCTCGCGTTCGACGGCTGCCTTGCAGGAGGCAGAGTCCCAGCGCAACGCTCAGCTTGTCGAGCAGAAGAACGCCGCGGCTCAGCAGCTGGCACAAGAAGTCGCCAAACGCGATGCTGAGCTCGCCGAGCTGCGCGCCAAGCTCGAGGGCGCTGCCGCAGAGCGTGAGAGCGCAAGCCAGCGCGCGGCGGTAGAGGCACGAGCCGATGCTCAAAAGGAGAATGCAGAACTCCAGCGTGAGATTGATAGGCTGCGCGCGCAGCTGGGACGCAAGGATGACGAAGCCAAACTTGCCGAGGCTTCGGCGCGCAATGCTGCTCAAAACGATTTAGCTGCACGTGATGCCCAGATTGCCGAGCTGCAGGCCAGGCTTGCCGCGGCGGACAAGGCCCAGGAGATGGCGCTTGCCGCTGCTGCGGCCGAGTCACAGCGTGAGCTTGATGTCGCCCGCGGCGAGGCCGAGCGCGCGCTTGCTGACTACCGCGTGAAGGTACAAGAGAAGTTTTCCGCCGCAAGGGCTCAGTCCGAGCAAGAGGCCGAGGGCCTGCGTGCCCAGCTGCGCGAACAGGAGCTGACGGCCAAAATGAACCTATCGGAGGCGGTCGCCGCGGCGGAGCGTGAGCGTGATGAGGCGCGTGCCAAGCTGACGAGTGAGCTGGCGGTGCGCGATTCGCGTGAGGAACAGGCCAAGGCAGCCCACGAGCTTGAGCTCGCGCAGGCCAAGCGCGTGAGCGACGAGTTGATCCGCTACAAGGACGAAGAGATTGAGCGCCTTAAGGAAATGAAGATCCGCCTGTCCACCAAGATGGTGGGCGAGTCGCTCGAGCAGCACTGCGAGACCGAGTTTAACCGCCTACGCATGATGGCGTTTCCTAACGCGTACTTTGAGAAAGATAACGATGCGTCCGAGGGCACCAAGGGGGACTTTATCTTCCGCGAGTGCGACGCGAGCGGCAACGAGGTCATTTCGATTATGTTCGAGATGAAAAACGAGAACGACGAGACTGCGACCAAGCACAAGAACGAGGACTTCTTTAAGAAACTCGATCACGATCGTCGCCAGAAAGGCTGTGAGTACGCGGTGCTCTGCACGTTGCTCGAACCCGAGAGCGAGCTTTACAACGCCGGCATCGTGGACGTGAGCTATCGCTATGAGAAGATGTACGTGATCCGCCCGCAGTTCTTTATTCCCATGATTACGCTTCTTCGCAACGCTGCCATGGGTTCGCTGCGCTATAAGCAGGAGCTGGCGGAGTACAAACAGCAGAATATCGACGTTACGAACTTCGAAGCCAAGATGGAAAAGTTCAAGAACGACTTCGGCCGCAACTACGAGATCGCGAGCCGTAAGTTCCAAACGGCGATCGATGAGATCGACAAGACGATTAGCCATCTGCAGAAAACCAAGGAGGCGTTGCTGTCCTCCGAGAACAATCTGCGCCTAGCCAACAAGAAGGCCGACGATCTTACCATTCGCAAGCTCACGTGGGGCAACAAGACCATGAAGGCGGCGTTTGACGAGGCGCGCGGGGCTGCGACGGAGACAAACGATGAGCCCGCCGAGGCGGATTCATATGAGGTCGAGGGTGCCGAGTAAGGCATAGCGTATAGTGCAAAAGCGGGGCCGCTGGCGATATTGCCAGCGGCCCCGTTTCGTTCCGGTAAGTTCGGCTAGTCTTCGAGCAGGTCCTCGATAAAGCCGACACGGTAGTTTTTGAATATGACCTCGCCGCCGTCTTGCGTGGCGTCCAGGTCGACATCGCCCATGATGCCAAAGTCGTGGTCGCCATCCTCGTCGGCAAAGATCTGGTGCACGTGCCATACGTGCGCGGTCTTCTCGTCGGACTCGTCAATGGAAAACATCGCGGCGCTGCGGGCATCTCCGTCGGTGAGGATTTCCTCGTGCTGCTCGTGGTAAGCGTCGAGTGCTTTTTGCCAGCGGATCTCGCTCATGCCCCAGTCGTCGTCGAGCTCGCCCAGGTCGCGAACGTGCTCGCGGGCGGCAAGGGTCACGCGGCGGAAGAGCGCGTTGCGCACCAATAGCGTGCAGCCGCGACGGTCCGCCACGACCTCGTCGATGCCCTGCGGCGGCGCAGCATCGAGGGCTGCCGGGTTGCCGGCGTTCTCCCACTCATCCACCAGGCTCGAGTCCACCGAGCGCACCACAAAGCCCAGCCACGAGATAATGTCGCGCAGGCGCTCGTCGCGCTTCTCGATGGGCACGGTGCGGTCGAGTGAACGGTAGGCCTCTGCTAGGTAGCGCAGCAAAATGCCCTCGGAGCGGGCGATGCCGAGCTTTTGAATGTAACCCTTAAAATCGCTCGCGCTTTCCAGCATATCGCGCAGGACGCTCTTGGGAGAGAGCTGGTAGTCGTTTGCCCAGGGCACTTCCTGGCAGTACTTGTCAAAGGCGGCGTCGAGCAAATCCTCGAGCGGCTTTTCGTACGTGACGTCTTGAATGCGCTCCAAGCGCTCCTCATACTCGACGCCGTCAGCCTTCATTTCGGCCATCGCGCGGTCGCGCGCGGCGCGCTCCTGTGCGCGCAATACCTGCTTGGGGTCCTCGAGCGTAGCCTCGACCATCGAGATCAGATCCATGGTATAGGTCTCACTCTCGGGGTCGAGCAGCTCCAACGCGGCAAGCAAAAATGGCGAGAGCGGCTGGTCGAGCGCAAAGTCCTCGGGCAGATCGACCGTCAGTGCGTAGTCGATGTCCGGCGCGGCGTCAGTCGGGGCATCGGGCGCGGGCGGCACTTCGGTGCGAACGACGACGCCGGAGTCGATGAGCGTGGCGAAGATTTCGTCGGCGCGAACCTCGAGCTTGGCCTTTTCCTCGGGGGTCTGCAAGCTCGTCTCTATGAGGTCGTGCACGCGGGCGCGGGCATCGCCGCCCTGCTCGACCACGCTAATCACCATGGAGTGTGTGATGCGCAGGCGCGGCTTGAGCGTCTCGGGCTGCGTCTCGATCAGGCGCTCAAAGGTCTGCTTGTTCCAGGTGACAAAGCCCTCGGGGGCCTTCTTCTTTTTAATCTTGCGGAGCTTCTTGGGGTCGTCGCCCGCCTTGGCCATGAGCTTGGCGTTCTCGATCTCGTGCTCCGGGGCCTCGGCGATGACCATGCCCTCGGTATCGAAGCCCGAACGGCCGGCGCGACCGGCAATCTGATGGAACTCGCGGGCGCGCAGACGACGCATCTTGTAGCCATCGAACTTGGTGAGCGCGGTGAGCACCACGGTGTGGATGGGTACGTTGATGCCGACGCCGAGCGTATCGGTGCCGCAGATGACGGGCAGCAGGCCCTGCTGCGCCAAGCGCTCGACCAGGAGGCGATAGCGCGGCAACATGCCAGCATGGTGCACGCCCACGCCGCAGCCGAGCAAGCGCTTGAGGATCTTGCCGAAAGCCGTGGAGAAGCTCGTGCCTTTGGCCGCCTCCTTGATGGCCTCGCGCTGCTCCTTGCTGGCAATGCCAAAGTTGGCGAGGGATTGCGCCGTCGCAAGGGCGGCATCCTGGCTAAAGTGCACGATGTAGAGCGGGGCCTCGCCGCGACGCATCGCGAGCTCGACCGTGCCCTCGAGCGAGGTCGTCACGTAATCGTAGCTCAGCGGCACGGGGCGCGGGGCATCGACGACCAAGTCGCAAGTAGCGCCGGTGTGCTCCTCGAGCGAGGCGGCGATGGCGGTGACATCGCCGAGCGTGGCGCTCATGAGCATAAACTGCGTGTGGGGCAGGGTGAGCAGCGGCACCTGCCATGCCCAGCCGCGGTCGGGGTCGGCAAAGTAATGGAATTCGTCCATGGCGACGCAGCCCACATCGGCGCCCTCGCCCTCGCGCAGTGCGTCGTTGGCAAGGATTTCGGCCGTGCAGCAGATGACGGGCGCTTTGGTGTTGATATGCGTGTCGCCGGTGATCATGCCGACGTTGTCGCGGCCGAGTACCTGTACCAGGTCGAAAAACTTCTCGCTGACCAGAGCCTTGATAGGAGCCGTGTAGTAGCAGCGTTTGCCCTGTGCCATGCCCATAAAGAGCATGCCCAGCGCGACGAGCGACTTGCCCGATCCGGTCGGCGTGCCCAAA
>DBEZXT010000089.1:0-29838 GCA_048291645.1 Collinsella aerofaciens
CGCCGTTACGGGGGCGATTCCCGCGACAAGTGCCGCGGAAAGGGCGATGCCCACAGTTGCTCGTCTTGCTCTTCTTGCGAGAATGTCGTTCATCTCGGCACCTCATTTCAAGGGTCGGCGACTAACTTGGTAGCACTAATGCAAGTATACCAAGTGGTCGACCCGACACTGGCTGGGTGCGCGCCTCTCCGCTTCTTTGGAAACCGAATCCCATTAGAAATGACGAGTTGTTTACGCTTCTTTTGGGCTCACCGTACTATCATGATTCGGATTGAGTGTGAATGATGATAGGGAGCGCCTATACATGATTGAACTGCTCAGGCGTTTTGGTGGTAAGTTTCGCCGATATATGGTGATCGGCCCTGCGTGCAAGCTAATCGAAGTGATCTTTGACCTGCTGACGCCGCTGGTGATTGCCCAGATGATCGATAAGGGCATTGGCTCCCACGACGTGAACGCCGTTATCCACTACGGCATAGTACTTGGCGCTATGGCCGTGATCGGCATCTCGTTTACGCTTGTCTGTCAAAAGATGGCGGCGCTGACCTCGCAGGGCATGGGCACCGATATCCGTGGTGCGCTCTACCAGCACATTAATAAGCTGAGCTACGCCGAGCTCGACCGCTTTGGCACGCCGTCGCTCATCACGCGCATCACCAACGACGTCAACCAGGTGCAGCTTGCCGTGGCGCTGGGCGTACGCATGCTCATCCGTTGGCCCTTCCTGGCGGTGGGCTCTATGTGCGCGGCCCTTGCCATCGACCTTAAACTCGGTGTGATCTTTTTGATCTGCACGCCCGCCATTGGCTTGGTGTTTTGGTTTGTCATGGCGCGCTGCATTCCGTATTACAAGCAGCTGCAGGCAAAGCTCGACCGCATTGCGCTCATTTGCCGCGAGGGGCTTTCGGGCGCCCGCGTGGTCCGTGCGTTTGTGCGCGAAGACCACGAGCGCGAGCGCTTTGCCCAAGCCGCCGACGACCAGGCTCATACCGCCATCGCGGTGGGCAAGCTCTCGTCGATCCTTAACCCCGTAACGTTTCTTGTGATGAACCTGGGCGTGTGCGCCATCCTGTGGGTGGGCGGCATCCAGGTCAACGTGGGCGAGCTCACGCAGGGCCAGGTCATGGCGTTTGTGAACTACATGACGCAGACCCTGACCTCCATCGTGTACGTCGCCAACTTGGTCGTGGTCTTTACCAAGGCGAGCGCCAGCGCGTCGCGCATCAACGAGGTGCTCAACTGCGAGCCGAGCATCACCGACGAGGGCGACCAGCCGGTCGCGCTGCCTGAGTCGGGCAATGTCGCTCCAGTCCCCGCGCTGAGCTTTGACCATGCGAGCTTTTCGTTTGGCGCGGGCGCGGCAAATGCCGTGAGCGATGTGACCCTGGAGCTGCCGCTGGGCAAAACGCTCGGCATTATCGGCGGTACGGGCAGCGGTAAGTCCACACTCGTCTCGCTTATCCCGCGCCTGTACGATGCGAGCGCCGGTAGCGTGTGCGTGATGGGCGCCGACGTGCGCGCTTGGCCACTCGACCAGCTGCGCCACGTGGTCGCGACCGTCCCGCAGCGCGCGTCGCTGGTGAGTGGCACCATCCGCAGCAACCTGACCTGGCGCGACGAGGCAGCAACCGACGAGGAGCTTTGGGCGGCGCTCGACATGGCGCAGGCGAGCGAGTTCGTGCGCAACAAGCCGCAGGGCTTAGATGTCCCGGTCGAGGCGGGCGGCAAGAACTTTAGCGG
This sequence comes from Collinsella aerofaciens, assembly GCA_048291645.1. GTDB lineage: Bacteria > Actinomycetota > Coriobacteriia > Coriobacteriales > Coriobacteriaceae > Collinsella > Collinsella aerofaciens_CG. Next base: position 1,741 of record DBEZXT010000089.1, read on the forward strand.
TGGCCAGCGCCAGCGCCTGACCATCGCGCGCGCCCTAGTGGGCTCCCCTCAGATATTGATCATGGATGACTCCGCGTCGGCGCTCGACTTTAAGACCGACGCGGCGCTTCGCCATGCCATTCGCGAACGAAGCATGCGCGGCGCCGCCGAGGGCGGGCTGCCGCTGACCACGGTGATTGTGAGCCAGCGCGTCTCGACCGTTCGCGACGCCGACATGATCTGTGTGCTCGACCACGGCTCGGTCGCGGGCCTGGGTACGCACGACGAGCTGTACGCAAGCTGTCAGCTCTACCGAGAGATTTGCCAGTCGCAGCTTCGTCGCGAGGAGCTCGAGGGTCAGCAGGGGAGCGCGACGCCCGCGCCCGCTCCGACCGCCCCCGCATCTGTCTGCGCAAAGGAGGGCTGCTAAATGAATCCGTACACTTCCTCTGGTTCGGTCGCCACGATGACGGCCAACGTGTCCGGCAACGATAGCCTCAACGACCTGGGCGACGGCCCACGCCAGCCTGGCGACCCTGAGCGCTATCCCGCCGGCGCGGTGACCCGCCGCCTGCTGGGCTATGTTCGCCCGCACCGTTTTTCGTTTACGGCGTCGTTTGTGAGTGCCGCCGTTTCGGTAATCTTGCAGCTCTATACGCCCATCCTTATTGGCGAAGGCATCGACCTTATCGTCGCCGCCGGGCGGGTGGACTTTGACGCGCTGCTGCCGCTTGTCACCAAGCTCGCGATTGTTGTCGTAGGCGCTGCGGCTTTCCAGTGGCTGCAGGGCTATTGCGTCAACCGCCTGTCCTACGAGACGGTGCGCGACATGCGCGTGGAGGCGAGCGACAAGCTCAGCCGCATGCCGCTCAGCTTTATCGACAGCCACGCCCACGGCGACCTTATGAGCCGCGTGGTCAACGACGTCGACCAGGTGGGCGACGGCCTGCTGCAGGGCTTTACCCAGCTTTTCACCGGCGTTATCACCATTGTGGGCACGCTCGCGTTTATGCTCTCCATCAACCTGACCATGACGCTCGTGGTGGTGCTCGTCACGCCGCTTTCCATTTTTGCAGCCGGCGCCATTGCCAAGCTTTCCAACAAGAGCTTTACGGCGCAGCAGCGCATTCAGGGTCAGCTCGGTGGCCATATCGAGGAGTACGTAGGCGAGCAGAAGCTTGTCGACGCCTTTGCCTATGGCTCCAACGCGCAGCTGCGCTTCGATGTCCTCAACGCCGAGCTCTATACGGCAGGTGAGCGCGCTCAGTTTATGGGTTCGCTTTCTAACCCTGGCACGCGCTTTATCAATAACATCATCTATGCCGTGGTCGCTGTGATCGGCTGCGTGGGCGTGATCACGGGCGTGCCCGCGGCGCTTACGGTGGGCGGCGTGCAGATTTTTCTGTCCTATGCTAACCAGTACACCAAGCCGTTCAATGAGGTCACCAACGTCGTTACACAGGTCCAGACCGCGTACGCCTCGGCGCGCCGGATGTTTGCGCTGCTCGATGCACGCGAGCAGGAGCCCGACGCGTCGGACGCTGTAGAGCTTGCCGCACCGCAGGGCGAGGTGACCTTTGAACACGTGGACTTTAGCTATGTGCCCGACCGAAAGCTGTTGCAGGATATCTGCATCGATGCCAAGCCCGGCATGCGTTTTGCCCTGGTCGGCCCCACGGGCTGCGGAAAGACAACGCTCATCAATTTGCTGCTGCGTTTTTACGATATCGATGCCGGCCGCATCGCGGTCGATGGTCGCTCCTCGCGCGACTACACGCGTGCGAGCCTGCGCCGCGCCTTTGGCATGGTGCTGCAGGATACGTGGCTGTTCGAGGGAACGGTGGCGGACAACATCGCTTACGGTTGCCCAGGAGCCACGCGCGAGCAGGTTATCGAAGCCGCCAAGCGCGCGCACGCGCACAAGTTTGTCGTGCAGCTGCCAGGCGGCTACGATACGGTCATCGGCGAGGACGGCGGCACGTTTAGCCAGGGCCAAAAGCAGCTGCTGTGCATCGCGCGCGTTATGCTCACCGATCCGGCTATCCTGCTGCTGGACGAGGCGACCTCGAGTATCGATACGCGTACCGAGCTGCAGGTGCAGGCGGCATTCGACGAGCTTATGGCCGGCCGCACAAGCTTTGTGGTGGCGCACCGCCTGTCGACGATTCACAACGCCGACTGCATTCTGGTCATGCGCGACGGCCAGATTATCGAGCGCGGCGCGCACGACGAGCTGCTAACGGCAGGCGGCTTCTACGCCGAACTCTACCGCAGCCAATTCGCCCAGTGAGCAAGCCCGTGGGGCAAATTAATCAATCGACAGACGGTGGTTTACATCTGTCACGTTAGTACTAAGATATTCATCTAATAAATTGCATTAGTGGCTTTAGTTTTGGGGGAAACGAGGCAACGTGACTATGACGTGCTCTTTGGTGGTTAACAGCAAGAGCGGTAATACCAGGACGGTTTCGGGCGCGATCAAGCGCGCTCTGCAGGCTGCGGGCGTTGAATTTGTCCATGCCGCGGCGTTGAGCGACGATGCGGATGCAGATCAGGTTGCGCTCGAGGCGCAGGGCGCCTGCGCGGCCGACACGGTGCTCGTCGGTTTTTGGTGCGACAAGGGCGCGTGCACGCCTTCGGTTGCCGCGCTGCTCTCCGCTCTGCACGGCAAGCGCGTTTTCCTCTTTGGTACCTGCGGTTTTGGCGCCGACCAGAGCTATTATCAGCAGATTATCAATCGCGTGACCTCCAATTTGGCCGAGGATGCCGAGCTTGTGGGTTGGGCAATGTGCCAGGGCAAGATGGGTCCCGCGGTCAAGCAGCGCTACGAGGCCATGCTCGAGCAAGATCCCGACAACGCCCGATTTAAGATGCTACTCGACAACTGGGTTGCTGCGAAGGACCATCCCACCAAGGAAGATCTGGATAACATGGCTGCAGCCGCCAAGAAGGCCGTGCTGGGCGAGTAGCTCCCATCGCTGACGGCGGTCGGTCCATCTTTCTAAATGAAACGTCCTCCCGGGCGTCGGGGCACGAAGTTCCCTGCTCTACAGTCCTGCGCAAGACGAAGGCCACATTAAGTGGCCTTCTTTGCGTGCGGAACTCGCGATGAACTTCGTGCCCCGCCGCCCGGGAGGACGCCTCTTTATTGATGGGAGGCCTGATAGGTCGATGGTTCCGTGCCCGGATGCGTCCAAAGTGGGACGGGCTTTCCGGATGGGCAGACTTTCGAAAAATGCGTCCCGGAATTTGCCTTTGGAATGGGACGTAGTTTCCCGTTGAGGTGCTTTGCGGAAAGTGCATCCCACTCTGGGCGGTCGAAGTGGGACACACTTTCCCAAAGGCGCTCCAACGGGAAATTGCGTCCCATTATTCGGTCAAGAAACGGGATGCATTTTCCCAATGAGAGCAAAACCGGAAAATGCATCCCACAATCAGCCCTCAAAGTGGGACGTCGTTTCCCAATGAGGCTCAAGCGGAAAATGCATCCCGGAATTTGCGCTCAAAGTGGGATGCGGTTTCCGGTTGAGGGTCTAAGGGGAAAGTGCGTCCCAGAATCGACGCTTGAAATGGGATGCAGTTTCCCGATGAGGCACTCGACGGAAAATACATCCCAGAAATGGCCTTTGAGCTGGGATAAGATTTCCGCGGCATCTCGGATTCTCAAAAATGAGACACGCCGTTGGCGAAAATGAGACACGTGATATCGGGCATCGGATGTATCATTTGCAAAAATGAGTCCACTCCACTCGAATAAAGCGAGGTCCCTCATGTACGTTCCACACCCCGTATCCGTAGGCTGTCGAAAATCCCGCTTGTTGGGACGGCGGCGCTTGCTGCGTTGATCGCCACGAGCGTCGCCTGCTTCACGGCCACGCCCCAGGTTGCCCAGGCGGCAGACGCGCCCGCAATCACCGATATGACCGAGCAGGATTATCAAGCCCTGGGTCTGGGCACGAGCGAGGACATTCCGGCCGATACCGTTGGCCCCTATTCCACTGATACCCCCACGACGTTTGCCACGCGCAGCGAGGTCTATATGGCAGCTAACGGTAGCCATGGCAATCGCTACACTCTGCGCGACAAGCTCGAGAACGTCGAGCGCGGTGACATTGGCGGCAGCAGCAAACTCACCGATGGCTATGGAAGTGTGTGGGGCGCCGCAAAGTTCTGGCAAAACGTCAACAACTTCGATACGAACAGCGATCTCTACAAGCATAGCGACTACGGTGGCGGCACCTGGTCGTACCTAAGCAACAATGAGTCCTCAACAGTACTCGCCAACGACAACAACGGTTTCTCGGGCATTCACGCCACGAGTGTTGAGTTCTGCAGCGACGCCAGCACGGGCAAAAAGAGCCGCGTTGCCGAGCTCCGTGCCTACGGCGACAGTTCCTCCACGACGATTGACGGCAAGTCATACGCCGGAAAGGTTGAGCTGGTCCTCTGCTCGTTTAGCAACGGGCGTACGCGCACTCTCGACACACACCTGCCGGTGACGGTCAACACTAATATGATGTACGAAGGCCGTTTTAAGTACCTGGATGCCGGTTACCTGCAAGAGCACGACGCCGTCTTTGATGTCGAGGCGGGCGATGTCGATGGCGACGGCGTCGACGAGCTTTTTGTCTACGCGGGCTGCTATGTCGACGAGAACGGCGTGCGCAAGGCTGTAGTCGACATGTATGACTTGGAGGGCGGCAACTGGAAGCAAAGCGTCGTAAAGATCGATGCCGGTAACGCCGCGGACTACACCACGCACAACAAGGGCGGGAACGACTCCTGGACGCAGCTTCAGTCAGCTCCTGTCGTTTCGCTAGCGGCCGGCGACCTCGATCGCGATTTTTGCGATGACCTCGCCATCGTGGTCTCGGCACCCTACGGCAAGAAGAATATTGATAAGTCGACGCATTGCGAGCTGTTTTCGTGGGATGCATCCAAGGGTGCGCTCGTCCATGTCGATGCTCTGGGCGACGCGGGCGCAATCTCCCTCTCCGCGAACGGCAAGACCATGGTCGCTGCGAATGCGACGTTCGGCACGTTTGCCGCCTACGATGAAGAAGGAAAGAAGACGGGTGAAACCGTCACGGGCCTTATTCTTGCGGGCTATGACTGGCAACGCAGCGCTTTTGATTACGGCGCTTCTGACGGCAGCAAGGGGCTGTACGGCGCGCTGTACCGCTACGCGTATTTTGGCTCGGAGTCTGGCGAGTTCAAGCTTTCCGATTGTAAGGAATACAGAGACGGGCTCCTCGCCTCCTATGGGCTGATGCATGTGCCCAACAGCGCATGGAAGGATAGCGCTCAGGATAAGCGCTATCCGTGCACCTTGGCGCCTATTGCCCTTGCCACTGCCAACCTTGACGGCCTGTCCGAGCAGCTGGCGGTTGACAAGGTGCTCGTGGGCGGCGATGTGTTCCGCGACTTTGCCTGCAACACGGCACAGAGCGGGGCTCAAGGCTTGGGGTCCATGGTCGGAACCATGAGCATGAGCGGTCAGCAATACAACAGCAGCAACAAGCATGACCACAAGGGTATAGAGCAGGTGTGGATCAGCGACGTCAAGGCGGGCAGCGTCTCGGGTTCGGACCGCTATAACGAGAGCTTTATCGCCGTGGTGGGCAAGCACCGCGACGAGGACCTGCGCAAGAACGATGACTACTATTGGATGACCGCCTCGCATTTTTCGCTCGACGAGAACGGAAAGGTGCGCCGCGGCGAGGAGCAGGTGATTAGCGAGAGCAACCGTCGCGGCACTACCTACGGCACATTTATCTCGCTCGCGCTGCCCGATGTCGACAACGACAGCGTCAAGATCACGTACAAGGACCGCTACAAGGTCTATACCAACCCGCGCGTGCTTGCCGTGCTGCAGGATGCGCCCTATGTTGAGGATCTGGAGCAGGCATACGGCTATCTGGTGTTGGGCGGCACGTCATACGGAGAGGAAAAGGGCACGGGGACATCCCAGGGCTATACCATTGGCGCCGAGTTGGGCGTTGCCGTCGAGGTGCAGACCGGTCCGCCCCTGGTCGCGATGAATGCTTCAGTCGATTTTGCCGCCGAGGGATGCTATGACTACCGGAGCGAGCGCACGGTCAGCGCAAGCGTAAGCTATGAGTCGCATGCCGGCGAGGGTGACAAGGCCGTGCTCTACACGATTCCGATGGTCTATTACGAGTATGAGATCGAAAATGAGGAAACTGGTGGCAAGGGCGTGATGGCGGCGCCCGTGTCGCTCGGCGCGCAGACCACGGTCGTTAATGTCGAGGCCTATGACCGCATTGCCAAACAGCACAATATGACGCCGCTCAGCTACTTTTTGACCAACCGGTCGGGAGAACCCGGAACCTATCAAACGACGCTCAACGGCGAGACTCCCGTTGGGGATTCCTTTGGCCTGGGCAAGCCTGGCGTAACGCGCGCCTACACGCACGATGGGTTTAACGGCGCCGCCGCGCAGTCGGGGGCGAGCATTGAGCAGACCATCGAAGTCGAGGAGGGCAAGGAGCAGGAGCTCGAGCTCGGCTTGACGCTGAACGGCAGCGTTGTCATGGGCGCGAAGCTCGCAAAGCACGAGTTGTTTGGCGGCCTGTGCTTTGGTGCCAACGCCGGCTTTACTACGGGTAACTCCTCGAGTGAATCGACCGAATACGGCGGCACCGTCGACAACCTGCCCGAGGCCGCGCAGGGCAAGTACGGTTTTGTGTGGCGTCTGGGCGTCAACGCGGTGGATGTCGACAAGTTCGAGGCAGACTCGGGCGACAAGCTCGGCACCAAGGACACCGACCAGTTCTGGATCGTGGGCTATGACGTTAAGGACGTCGAGATGCCCGACGCGCCGGCCGTGACGGGCTTTACGGCAAACGCCGTCGATTCGACCAGCGTTACGTTTAGCTGGGACGATGTACTCGCAAACAAGAGTGGCTTTAGCTACGGCGTGGGCATGCTGCAGAGCAATGCGGCGGATGCGGTCGTCAATAGCTGGAAGATTGCCGACAACACGCAGACCTCGCTCAAGTGGGATGGGCTGCAGCCCAATACGGAGTATCGATTCGCCATCGCCGCCGTTAAGAATGGATCCACGACCGAAACAGGTATTCGCTCGGCAATCATCACGGTCAAGACCATGCCCGATGGCATGACGATGACCGTGAGCGGACCTGCGGCGGATGCTGCGGAGGGGTCGGATCCTGGATACGACTCTTCGGTTGAGCGCGCGGCGGGAAGCCACCTGACGCTCTCGGCGATTGGCCATGTGAAGCAACTCGGTGCCGACGATAGCGAAACAGGGCTGGCACCGACCTATATGTGGTACCGCAAGGGCCGCGGCGAGACAGAGTTTAAGCTCGTGGGTGCCGATGGCAACCTCGCGGCTGGAACGGCCTCAAAGCTCGAGATTGACCTGACCGCAGACGATGACGGTGCGCAGTATTACTGCCACGTGGGATACAACGACGTGGGCCTCGACACCGGCACGACGCTCGTGAATATCGAGGCCGAGGAGACGGCGCCCACAACGGTGAACGCCACCCCGATCCGCACGCGCCGCCTGTTCTCACAGGCAAGTGCGGGCGCCAAGAAGTTCCTGGACCATACGCTGGTAAACACCGCCGGCCCAACCGATTCCGAAGGCTCAAAGGACCCCGAGACTCCTGAGACCCCGACGAACCCGGACAAGCCCAAGTCCGACAACGGAGCTAAGACCGACACCAAGGTCAAGACTACGACCACAGCGAAGAACCTCGCAAACACCGGCGACCAAACATTCGGCCTAGTCGCCACCGCAGCAGCAGCGGGAGCAACGCTCGTAGTGATAGCCCTCATCATGCTGATCAAGCGCCGCAAGACCCACTAGTAGCCAGTCGAACATATCGACAACCCAAAAACCCGGGTAGCCAAAAAACAGGCCACCCGGGTTTTCTGTTGAGTGGAGACTCCGCGAGCGGAAACTGCATCCCACAATTAGCGCCCGGAACGGGACACATTTTCCGTCAAGCCCTCATCCGGAAAATCCATCCCAGTTTGAGCGCCCAGACCGGGACGCACTTTCCGGATACAAAAAAGGCCACATGACGCGGCCTTCAACTTATATATGTTTAGCGGATATCCCCATGACAAGCCACGCTCCAACATCAGGGCGTCTGTCCAGGCGGAGGCATATAAGGTTCATCGCGAGTTCCGCACGCAAAGAAGGCCACTTAATGTGGCCTTCGTCTTGCGCAGGACTGTCCGAGCAGGGAACCTTATATGCCTCCGCCTGGACAGACGTTTCAGTTGTGGCTCAGCAGCTAGCAGCTACTTAATCTTGGTCGTACCCGGCGCCAGGTTGGGGTCGGTCTCGTTGGCCTCGGTCTGGAAGTGCTCGGTGTAGACGTTCTTGCCGTCGCGGAACATCTCGTAGTACTGCATCTTGGCGTAATCCTCGCGCGCCTTGGTTGCGGCTGCGGCAGCGGCGTCGTCACCGGTGACGTTGGAGGAGAGCGCCCAGCGCAGGCTGGCGTCCTCGTAGCCCACCGAGTTGATGGCGGGCAGCGACTTACGCAGCGTCATGTGCGCTTTCTGGTAGTCGGTCAGCGGGGCGCCGATCAGCTGCATCAGCTGGGTGGACAGGTAGTTGGTGGACAGGTCGTCGGTCTCGCTCGTCTGGTCGCAGCCGGCAACGTCGTAGTTGGCCCAGATGATGTAGTCGGTCTGCCACAGGCGCTCCTGATGCGTAGCATCGTCTTCGCCGGTAAACCACTTGTCATTGAACTTGGACGGGAAGAACGGCTGGTGGTCGCCCCAGAACACCACGACCACCTTACGGTCGAGCTTGCTCAGGGCGTTGAGGAAGTAACGCAGCGCCTGGTCGGACTGCTCGATGCACGAGACATACTCGTCGACATCGGACAGCGTGCCATCCTCGACGGTCTTGGCGTCCAGGTCGGTCGTGTCGATATTCAGGTGCATCTGCTTGTCGACCGGCAGCAGACCCGTGTCGTAGCCCGAGTGGTTCTGCATGGTCACGTCGAAGATAAACTGCGGATCGGCGTTCTGGTTGAGCAGCTCAAGAATCTTGTCGTAGGTAGCCTGGTCGGTCACCATGCCGCGCAGGGTATCGGCGCCCTGGAAATCGTTGATGGACAGGAACTGGTCAAAACCAAAGTCCTTGTAGACGTTCTCGCGGTTCCAGTTGGTGGCGTGGTTGGGGTGCATGGCCGTGGTGGAATATCCGAGCGACTTGAACTGCTCTGCCAGGTCCCCGGTCGTCTCCATGTTGTAGATGGTGTAGGGGTACACGCCCGAGCCCAGGTTGGCCATGGAGTTGCCGGTCATAAACTCAAACTCGGTATTGGCGGTGCCGCCGCCGTAGGCGCTCACGTAGAGCTTGCCGCGGCTGAGGCAGTTGGACAGGTTCTTAAAGTACTGCGGACCCTCGTAGCCGGCGCGCATGTTCTGGTAGATCGACAGATCCGAGAAGGTCTCGTTCATGATGGCGATGACCGTGGGCTTCTCGCTGTCGAACTGCTCCTTTGCGGCGGTGCGCTCGTCACTCTTGGCAGCGTCGGACTTGTCGTAGGCCTTGGCGTACTTTTTGAGCGTGGCCTTGGCATCGTCGACGGAGTAGTCGGCGGGTTTGGGCGGCTTGATGGACTGCGCCGCACTAATAAAGGCAGGCAGGTAGCCCTCGCGCCAGTAGCTCTCGAGCGGGCGCCAGGTGTAGACGGTGATGCCGAGGGTGTTGTAGTAGTCGATGAGCGTGACGTGCGCGGTCACGCCGCCCAGGCACAGCACGGCGACGAGCAGGTTGGTGAGCAGCATGCGCTTGGCGTTGGCGGCGCCCTTCTGACGGTGCGGTGCCACCAGGCCGGCGTACTCGCACAGCAGCATGGCGATGGAGGTAAAGCCCATGGACAGCACGCAGAACAGTGAGATCGAGAAGGTGTAGCCGGTGCCGGCGACCGCGGCGGCGGTGGAGATGGCCGAAAGGTCGCCCGGCTGGATGGGCATGGATTTAAACGTGATGACGAAGAACTCGGCAATGCCCAGGACAAAGAGGGCAAAGGCCAGGACCGCGGGAGCTGCGCCGTGGCGCTGGAACAGGAAGAACAGGCCGACCATGAGCGTGGTGATGATGGCCCACTCGAGCAGGATGCACAGGGGGTAGACCCAGGTAAAGTCGTGGTTGGACGAGACCTCCATGCCCAGCAGCGCAAAGACGCCGGCGAGCAGCAGGCACAGGACGGCGGCGACGAGCGGTTTGCCCACAAAGGCGCCGCGCAAACGAGCGAGCTTGCCGGTGGGGGCGGGCGCATCGGCCGAGGCGAACGCAAAGACGCGCGGGGCGATGCGGTCGCGGGCGATACTGGCCCAGGCGCAGCCGGTGAGGATGGCATTGGTCAGGATGAGCATCACAAAGGCGAGCGGCTCGTTTTGGGCGACGAGGCCAATGGCGCCCCAGACGGTCAAAAAGAGCTGGAACAGGCCAAAGGTGACGCTCCAGGCGAAGGCGCCCTTGGTGACGGTGCCCGACTGAGCGCGAATGGCCTTGGCCTCGCGCAAGACAAGGTAGACGGTCGCCGCAAGACCGACGAGCGAGATGGCGGCAGCGAACATGCTGAGACTCCTCACAAACTTAAAACCTACGAAAGCGGGGGTTTACCCGATTGTTACCTAAATATGCGCTGCAATTGGTGTCCGCGCACAACAACCAGCCATATTAACGCGCACGTGTGACGGTGTGGCGCAATGTAGTGGCGACCTGCGCGATAATGGACGGGAATTACACGGAAACGTAAAGGCTTCTTAAAGAAATGGCGAGGGTAGGGCGATGAGCGAGCAGGTTTGTATGACGGGCGCCGAGTACTGCGGCGGAGCTGCGGGCGTGGATACGTACGGCTATCCGGTCGAGACTACGGGCAATGCGGTGCTGGACACGTTGGAGCACCGTTCCTCCACGCGTGCCTTCGCGCGTGATGACGATGACCGTCCCGTGGCGGTGACCGACGAGCAGCGGGCGGCGATTCTGCATGCGGCGAGTCGTGCGCCGTCGGCGGGCGCCATGATGATGTATTCCATCGTGAGCATCCGCGAGCAGGCAACGCTCGACCGCCTGGCCGACCTGTGCGACCACCAGCCCATGATCGCCAAGGCGCCCTGGGCACTAATATTTGTGGTCGATTATGCCAAGTGGATCGATCTGTTTGAGCACGTGGGCTGCTTTGAGCCCGAGTTTGTCGAGCGCACGGGTAAGGCGCCCCGCCGCGCGCCGGGTTTGGGCGACTTTGCCATCGCGGCCCAGGACGCCGTGATCGCCGCGCAAAACGCCGTGGTTGCCGCCGAGGCTCTGGGCCTGGGGAGCTGCTATATCGGTGATATCGTCGAGAATGCCGAGGAAGTTGCCGAGCTGCTCGATCTGCCGCCCTATACCATGCCGCTGTCGATGCTCATCATCGGCACGCCCCGTAAGGAGCGTCCGGCCATTGCGCATCCCGTGGTGAACCTGGTGCACGAGGAGCGCTACTGCCGCGCCGATGCTGCGACTATGGACGCGCAGGTAGCCGAGATGGACGCGATGTTCCGTCCGCATGCCCGCGTGGTGGGGGAGCGCGTCGTGGACATCTATACCCGCAAGCACACGAGTCCCTTTATGGCCGAGATGAGCCGCTCCATGGAGTGGTGGTTCAAAAATTGGCTCGGAAAATGACGGATGCGACAAAGAGACAGTCCCTTTGTCACATTCCATATCGCCGAGGTGGCTTAAAGGCCGTATAAATGTTTATCTAGCTGGGAAAACAGTGCCATTCAAACATGGGCCGATTACCTATAATTCCTTCGAACATTAAAGTTGGGAGGAAGCCGGCTTATGGAACAAAAGGCCAAGGAGGCAGCTTCGCACGCTGCGATTCCTGTGAGCATCTCGGCGATGCTCGTCACGCTGGGCGTGGTGTACGGCGATATCGGCACCAGCCCTATGTATGTAACCAAGGCGCTCGTTGCCGGCAACGGCGGCATCGGAAGCGTCACGGAGGAGTTCGTGCTCGGCGCGCTCTCCCTTGTCGTGTGGACGGTCACGTTGCTGACCACCATCAAGTATGTGCTCATCTCGCTGCGCGCCGATAACCATGGCGAGGGCGGTATCTTTGCCCTGTACAGTCTGGTCAAGCGCTGTGGCAAGTGGCTTATCATCCCCGCCATGCTAGGTGGCGCCGCGCTGCTCGCCGACGGCATCCTCACGCCGGCCGTTACCGTTACCACGGCCATCGAGGGCCTGCGCACCATCCCGGCGGTCCATGCCGTGCTGGGCGATGACCAAGGCCGCGTCGTCGCCATTACGCTCGCCATCATCATCGTGCTCTTCTTGGTACAGCGCATCGGTACGGCCAAGATCGGTCACGCCTTTGGCCCCATCATGACGCTGTGGTTCCTGTTCCTGGGCGGCACGGGTCTGTTCTTTGTCTTCCAGCACCCCGCCGTGCTGCTGTGCCTCAACCCGGTGCGCGGCATCGCCTTTTTGCTGAGCCCCAACAACCACGCGGGCATCATGATTCTGGGCAGCTGCTTCCTCGCCACCACCGGTGCCGAGGCGCTCTACTCCGACATGGGCCACGTCGGCCGCGGCAACATCTACGCTACCTGGCCGTTCGTTAAGTGCTGCCTGCTGCTTTCCTATATGGGCCAGGGCGCTTGGCTTATGAACAACGCTGCCAACCCCGAGCTCATGGGCATTGCCGACCTCAACCCGTTCTACCAGATGCTCGCCCCGGGCCTGCGCCCGTTTGCCGTCGGCCTTTCCACCGTCGCGGCCATCATTGCCTCGCAGGCGCTCATCACCGGCGCATTCTCGCTGGTGTCCGAGGCCAGCCGTCTGGACCTCATGCCGCACATGCAGGTCTTCTACCCTGCCGAGACCAAGGGCCAGCTCTACATCCCCATGGTCAACAACGTCATGCTTGTCGGCTGCGTCATCGTGGTGCTGCTGTTCCAGAACTCGGCGCATATGGAAGCCGCCTACGGCCTTGCCATTACGCTGACTATGATGTGCACCACGCTGCTGCTCTTCTTCTACCTGCACGAGGAGCGCAAGCTCAAGGTTGCTCCGTGGATCTTCGCGGCCTTCTTCCTTTTGCTCGAAGGCTTCTTCTTCGTGAGCTCGCTCACCAAGTTCTTCCACGGCGGCTACTTCACCATCCTCATGGCCGCGCTCATCATGGGCATCATGGTGTGCTGGTACAACGGTACGGCTGTTGAGCAGCGCCAGTTTACGCTGCTGCCGCTGCGCAGCTACCTGCCGCAGCTCAAGCGCCTGCGCGACGACGATCGTTACGAGCGCATGAGCGACAACGTCGTGTACCTGACCAAGGACACCCATACCGACTACATCGACCGCGATATCGTCTATTCGATCTTGGACAAGCATCCCAAGCGCGCCCGCGCCTGGTGGTTTGTGAATGTCGAGACCATGGACGAACCGCACACCTTTGCCTATTCGGTCGAGACGTTCGGCACCGATTACGTGTTCCGCGTGCATCTGTACCTGGGCTACAAGATCAACCAGCGCGTCAATGCCTACCTGCGTCAGGTCGTTCAGGACCTGGCTGCCACCGGCGAGCTGCCGCCGCAGACGCATGACTACTCGGTCTACAAGGATCCGGGTAACATCGGCACGTTCAAGTTCGTCCTGATCCGTAAGCTTCTGGCGCCCGAAAGCGATGTGGAGCCGAGCGAGCGTACGGCCATCACGCTCAAGTACATCATCCGCCGCGCCGCCGGCACGCCTGCGCGTTGGTACGGCCTGGAGAACTCCAACGTGAGCTTTGAGTACGTGCCGCTGTTCACCAAGTTCAAGGCCGTGAACAAGATGCAGCGCCTGGCCCCCAACGAGCGGCCGTAGACGTCGGCGGCTACACGGAGTTGGTTTTTGATGGAAAAGCATGAGGCTGGGGAGGTAAACATGGATACAAAGGCGCTCGATGGCCGTGAGGCGGTGGTCGAAATGGTGCGTGAGGCGCGTGCCGACGCCGCCGAAGATCGGTTTTTGACGAACCGTGCCAACATGGATATGGCCGACCGCGTGATCTCGATCGTGGCACTGGTATTTGGAGCGGTGTGCGTGTGTGCCCTGCTCGCGCACGTGCTGTTTGTCTAGCGACCGCCGGTTGCAAAGGCTATACACTTGGAACCACCACAAGGGAAACCACCACAAAGGTGCCTGTCCCTTTGTGGTGGTTTTGTTTTTGAGAGAGGGGCGGGGCGCTGATGGACGTCCGTACGGACGGCGATATTGCCGATAGCTTTTGGTGGCGGCGCACAACGCTGACGCGCCGCACTCCTCTGTATGACGCCTGCGTATCAGTGGGGCTGCTGGTCGCGGCGACGATTGTGGGCGCGCTGCTCGACCATCCGGGTCTCGCGCCGAGCATCATGATCGTCTATGTGTTCGCCGTTCAGCTGTGTGCATTCTTTACCTGGAGTCGCCTGTATTGCTTGCTGAGCTCGGCTGCCGCCGTGGCGCTCTACAACTTCTTGTTTGTCGACCCGCGCTACTCGCTGTCGCTTATCGACCGCGGCTATCCCGGCATGTTCTTCATCATGTTCGTGGTCTCGCTTGTGTCGAGCTCGATTGCGTTGGCCCTGCGCCGCGCCTTGGCACAGGCTGCCGCCAGTGACCGCCGCACGCATATGGTGCTCGAGACCAACCGCATGCTGCAGCGGTGCGCCGATCAGCATCAGATCGTTCACGCCATGGCCACGCAGCTGGCGCGTCTTTCGGGCTGCCCTGTCGTGTGGTACAGCGCCGACGCCGAGGGCGATGACCTGCTGCCGCGCGCGACGTACACGGCCGTGGGCGATGCCGCACCGGTGCACGAACTGGCGCCGCAGATGCCGCCTCGGCTCTCGGCGTCCGCCTATGTGGGAACGCCGCTCGATGCCACCTATGGTGGCTCGGCGTTTTATGGCATCTACCTGACGGTTCGCACAGGCGACGGCTTCGCGCGCTCGGGCGACCCCACCTCGGTGGTGGGCGTGCTGGCTATCGTTGCCGAGCCCGATGTGCTAACGCACGAGGAGCGAACACTTGCCGATGCCATCGTGAGCGAAGGCGAGCTGGCACTCGATCGCGCCCGCGCCATGGAGGCCCGCGAGGAGGCGGCGGTGCTCGCCAAAAACGAACAGTTGCGCGCCAACCTGCTGCGCTCCATCTCGCACGATCTGCGTACGCCGCTCACCAGTATTTCGGGCAATGCCGATGTCCTGCTCGATCAGGGCTCGACCGGCACCGCGGTGCTCGATGCCCAGACGCGCCGCGGCCTGCTCCTTTCCATTCGCTCGGATGCGCAATGGCTCAACGCCACCGTCGAGAACCTGCTTGCCATCACCAAGCTCGAGGGCGACGGTATGCATCTGTCGACTACGCTCGAGCTCATGGACGATATCGTCGAGGAGGCGCTGCGCCACGTAAATCCGGCTGTGCGCGAGCACGACCTTAAGGTGGTGGCGTGCGATGAGCCGGCGCTCGTCAATGTCGATGCGCGCCTGATGGTGCAGCTGGTGGTCAATCTGGTGAACAACGCCATCACCTATACGCCCGCAGGCTCGCATATCGTGATTTCGATTGGCGTCGACGGTGGGCACGTGACGTGCTCGGTGGCCGATGATGGCCCGGGCATTGCGCCCGAGGATCGCGAGCGGATCTTTGAGTCGTTCTACACCGCCAACCACGGTCTTGCCGACAGCCATCGTAGCGTGGGCCTGGGTCTTTCGCTCTGCCGCTCCATTGCGTTGGCGCATGGCGGTAGCATAGAGGTTGCCGCGGCGGACCCGCACGGCTCGGTCTTTACGATTGAGCTTCCCGTCGCCGATGTTTCGTTTGATAAGGAGTAGCGCCGTGCCGAACTCTGCCGTAAAACCGCTCATCTTGGTCGTTGAGGACGACCCCGCCGTTCGTAACCTTATCGTTGCCGCGCTCGAGGCGCACGGCTTGCGCCATATGGCCGTGGAGACCGCCCATGCCGCCATCGCCGCCGCCTCATCGCAGACGCCGAGCATTGTGCTGCTCGATTTGGGCCTGCCCGATATGGACGGCGTCAAGGTGGTGGAGTCGGTGCGCACATGGTCGGGCATGCCGATCATTGTGGTCTCGGCGCGCAGCGAGGATGCGGACAAGATCCGTGCGCTCGATGCCGGTGCCGACGACTACCTGACCAAGCCGTTTTCGGTCGAGGAGCTGCTCGCGCGCATTCGCACGACGCTCAGGCGCCTTTCGTATGCGCAGACGGGCGGCGTTGTCTCCGAGGGCTCGTTCGATACCGGTGAGCTGCATATCGATTTTGATGCCGGCATCGCCACGATGGATGGCGAGGAACTGCATCTGACGCCGATCGAGTATAAGCTCCTGTGCCTGCTGGCGCATAACGCCGACAAGGTGCTGACGCACCAGTTTATCCTTCACGAGATTTGGGGCACGGCGACCAAGAGTGACCTGGCGAGCCTGCGTGTCTTTATGGGCACGTTGCGTAAGAAGATCGAGTCCGACCCCGCGCATCCGCGCTATATCCAAACCCACGTGGGTATCGGCTATCGCCTGGTCACCCAAGGCTAAATCGCCAACCACCATCCCAATATGAGTTGCGGTGAAATACGGTCTAAATTTACCTAATTCCAGGCAAAACAGTCCGTATTCCACCGCAACTTTGTTTATTTGCCTTTGGGCTTGCTGGCGTAGAACTTCTTCTTTTTGGGCTTGCCGGTAGGAGAGGGTTTGCCGGCAAAGTTCGACTTGCCGTTGCCGGCCTGCGCGTGCGCGGGCGCCGTTGCGCGAGGCTTGCGGACCTCGGGGTTGCGCAGCTCCTCGACACGCTCGGCAATCTCCTCGGCGCTAAAGCCGACCTCGGCCATGGCGTCCTCGATGGGCAGGCGGCGCACGATGTAGCAGTGGTGCACCTTCTGGTTGCGCGCGAAGTCCTCGGGGATGGTCTGCGCCGTAATGTCCTCCAACACGACGCCCGCGCGCGCGAGCTTGCGCGTCTCGGGGCGGAAGCCGCGCAGGTTGCAGCTAAAGATGGCGTGGCCGCCCTGTGCGAGCAGGCGCGATACGCCGGTCAAAAGCTCAACATGGTCGCGCTGGACATCCCAGGTGCGGCGGCCCATCTTGGATGAGTTCGAGAACGTGGGCGGGTCGACAAAGATCAGGTCCCAGCGGTTGCGCGTCTGGCGCTGGTCGCGAATCCAGGCAAGCACGTCGTCGCGCACAAAATGATGCTGCGGACCAACAAAGCCGTTCTGGCGCATGTTGCGCTCGGCCCAGTCCAGGTAGGTGTTGGAAAGGTCGACTGTCACGGTTTCCTCGACGCCGCCGTCGGCCGCATAGCAGGTGGCGGTGCCGGTGTAGGCGAACAGGTTGAGGAAGCGGCGTGCCTGTTTGGCGTGCTCGCGCACCAGGTTGCGGGTGACGCGGTGATCCAAGAAGATGCCCACATCCAGGTAGTCATCAAAGTTGACGGCAAAGGTGAGTCCGCCCTCTTCGATGAGCGGCAGGCGACGGCGCGCGATGTTGGCGCGCTCGCCCGAGCCGCCCTTGCCGGCGCCCTGCTTGCCGTACTGCGAGCCGCCGCGCGAACGCATGCGGGCCTTGGCGTGCACATGCTCGGCGGGAACATCTAGGATGCGCGGCGCGATGGCCAAAATGTCGAGCATGCGGGCCTGGGCTAGCGCGGGGTCGATGGTCTTGGGCGCGGCGTATTCGGCGATGACGAGCCAGCGGCCCGGCGTCTGCGGGCAACCCTCGTACAGGTCGATGGCGGCGGAGTAATCGGGCAGGTCGGCATCGTAGACGCGGTAGCAGCTCACGCCCTCGCGCTTTGCCCACTTGCGGCGCAGGCGGGCATTCTTGCGCAGGCGGTTGGCGAACTGCTCGGACTCGGGAATGAGCACGGGCAACGGCTTGCCGTCACCCAGGTCGAGCGTGGCGGCAGGTTCGGGCATGGAGGAAGCGGCGGCTTTGTCGTTGGCTTCGTTGGCATCCGCAACCTCGGCCTCGGCATCCGCACTGGTCGCAGCCTCAAACGCTGCGGCGGCGTGGTCGAGCGAGGGCCAAACCTCAATAGTTGCCTCTTCGTTATTGGGCATGACGGCGATGGAGCGCGCGGGCTCGGCATGGAGCGCGCGGGCCATAAGGCCATCGCGGGTGAGTGCGGCGACCGGCGCCGCGGAAAGCTCGGGCGCGCGGCGCAGCTCGCCGACCAGCGTCATGGCGTCGTGCATGAGTGAAAGCGGTGTCTCGGTGGTGTCTGCGACTACGGCGGCTCCGGCGACGGCGCCAGCATGGTCCAGCACGGTGGCGGACTTGGCGGCGCAAAAGTCGACAAAACGCTTGTAACCAGCGCTCTTGACCATGCGCTCGGCGGTCTTGCGAGCGGCGGGGTCGATGTCTGCGGCCACGATGCGCGCCTGCCGCTCGCGCGCTGCCGCCTCGCGCTCGCGCGCCTCGGCAAGCAGCTGCTCCCACAGAGCGGCGTCGTGCAGCTGCCAGCCCTCAAAGCCCCAGCGCTCGCGTGCGGCGCCCGGGGCGCGGTCGGTCAGAATGTTCGCGGCCTCCAGCAGCAGGCCGCCGCCGGCGCACGAGGCATCGATCAGCGTGGGGAGGGCTTCGTTCTCGTAATCGTCGGCCGTCAGCTCGCGCTCGCATAGTGCGGTCCAGCCGACCTGCGCCAGCACCAGGGCGGCGTAGTCGGGGCGCAGCACGTGCGTGCCCTCGCCGGCGCGGGTCGCTGCGGGCGGCAGGCGTTTGAACAGCGGGTCGCCCGAAAGGTCCAGGCTAATGCTCGCGCGACGCTGACGCAGCGAAAGCAGTAGGTGAACATCGGGGTCGGCGGCATCGACGTCGGCACGACGTCCCGTGGTCTCGGCCAGGCGGTCGCACAGCGCGTCTTTGGCGCGCAGGGCCGAGAAGCGCGTGTTGCGCAGCTGCTCGGTCACGCCGCGGGCGGTGATGGCGATGGTGGCGCCGGGGCGGACGATGCTCTCCCAGGCGATGTCGTAAACGCTATCGTACAGTTCATCGGCATCCTGCGCCTCAAAGCGCCCGAGTACCACGAACACACGGCTCGCCAGGCGCGACCACAGACAGGCGCGGTAGCCTTCTTCGAGCTCGCCCTCAAATGTAGCGCGGCCCTTCAGCCGGCGAACATGCGAAAGCCCGAGGCGTTTAAGCTCATCGGCGAGTGCGGACTCAAAGCCCTCGGGGCAGCTTGCGTAAAATTCCATGGGTGACCTCTCTGGTTGCGTCGCTCCATTATATGATGGATGTTTCGTTTGCCCTTATCCTCGAAAGGAACCCATATGATTGATGCGTGTCCCGAACCCGCTGTGCTCTTTTTTGACGTGGACGGCACGCTAACGTCGTTCGATCCCGACGATATGACCGATAAGGACTTTTCGGCGGTTCGCCCCTCGCAGGCGGTGATCGAGGCGTTTCATCGTCTGCGCGACGCAGGGCACAAGGCGTTTATCTGCACGGGTCGTCCCTTGTGGCTGATTGCCGATGGCCTGCGTGCTTTGGAGCCTGCGGGTGTCGTTGCCATGGCGGGCGCCACGCTCGAGGTCGAGGGTCGCGTGGTGCATGAGGACTGCTTTGACGAGGACGTTATCGAGGAGCTTGCGCGCCGTATGGCCGCGGCAGGGATTGAGGCCTTTTTCGAGACCAACGTGGCTACTTTTGCCCTGGAACCCGCGGGTGTTGAGCAGTCGTCTCTGATCGGCACTTCTGTGGTGCACAACGCCGAGGAGATGCGCGTCGACGGCAGTCTGCGCGTGGGCAAGGTATGCCTCAATGTGCCCAGTTTGGCTCGCGTAGCCAATGATGACGGCTTTATCGATTGCGAGTTTGAGCTGTGCAACACCGGTGGCCAGAATCGCGAGCTGAGCCCCAAGGGCATTGACAAGGGCGTGGGCGTTGCGCGAGCGCTGGCGTATCTGGGCCGCGAGGGAAATGCGCGCACCTTTGGCTTTGGCGATTCGGGCAACGACCTGGGCATGCTCGCCGCCGTCGAGACAGCCGTGGCCATGGGTAACGCCATGCCCGAGGTCAAGGCGGTCGCCGACTACGTGACCGACGATGTCGCACACGACGGTACCGTCACAGCGATGCAGCATTTCGGCCTCATCTAATGAATCCCGCGTTCTGACGTTTGCTCAAACTGCGACTCTTTGCTTTTGCATGCTCAATCGATTTATCAATCCAAACACTGAGGTGTTTATACCGTTCGCCGAGAAGATAAAAAACCGCAGCTCACGCCTTGATAAACGTAGGTAAAGTGTTTAGCAGTTTAACGCCCATGTGCAAGCGAAAGGAATCAGGCAGATGGCAATCAAGGTGTTCGCTGACGGTGCAAACCTCGAGGGCATGCTCGACATGTACGAGAACGGCAACGTTCAGGGTTTCACGACCAACCCGTCCCTTATGAAGAAGGGCGGCGTGACGGATTATCGCGCGTTTGCCAAGGAGGTCCTGGCCCACATCACCGATGTATCCGTGTCGTTTGAGGTCTTTGCCGACGACGTCGAGACCATGGAGGTCGAGGCGCGCGAGATTGCTACCTGGGCCGAGAACGTCTACGTCAAGATTCCGTGCGTGACCACCAAGGGCGAGTCCACCGCCGAGCTGGTTCGCAAGCTTTCCGCCGACGGCATCAAGGTCAACGTCACCACCATCTTTACTCCCGAGCAGGTTGACGAGATGGTCGAGGCCGTTGACACCGAGACGCCGTCCATCATCTCGCTCTTTGCCGGACGTATTGCCGATACCGGCGTCGATCCCATTCCGTTTATGATGGAGTCGGTCAAGAAGGCCGCCGCCAAGCCCAACTGTGAGGTCCTGTGGGCGTCCACGCGCGAGCTCATCAACATTTACCAGGCCGAGGCCTGCGGTTGCCAGATCATTACGGTGCCCAACAGCATCCTGGCCAAGCGCAAGAACATCGGTCGCGACCCGTACGAGGTCTCGCTCGATACCGTGCGCGGTTTTGCCAAGGATATCGCCTCGCTCGGTTTCCATATCCTGCCGTAGCGCGAACACCGACTGTACCGTGGGCTGTTCGCCCCGGCCTTCCCTTTCCCTATCGCTCACGCGCTTTGCGAGGGTCGCGCTAGGGAAAGGGAAGGCCGGGGCTGCCGGCACGAGCTTGCCAGTAGGTTCTGAGCTGAATAAGACTTAGCTGGTGCTGCCTCTTTGATGGGCGGCACCATTTTTGTTGCGGTATCTGCAAGTTTTCCCATTGGGTGAGAAAAACTTGCAAGTTCGACGATGGACAGCGGTGGTTCGTCCTTTGCTGTTACTTCCCCTGTACCATGGTGAGCGAGATCTTCTTGCGGTCGCGATCGACCTTTTCGACCCACACCTTGACCGTGTCACCGACGCGCACCACGTCGCTCGGGTGCTTGACAAAGCGGTTGGCCAGCTTGGAGATGTGTACGAGGCCGTCCTGGTGCACGCCCACGTCGACGAAGGCGCCAAAGTCCACAACGTTGCGCACCGTGCCCTTGAGTTCCATACCGGGCTCCAGGTCGTCGATGGAAAGCGCCGAGCGGCTAAAGACCACCTCGGGCGCGTCGTCACGCGGGTCGCGGCCGGGCTTCTTGAGCTCGTTGACGATGTCGATGAGCGTGAGGGTGCCGCAGTCCAGGTCGCTTGCCAGCGCCGAGATGCTGCCCAGACGGCGTTCAATGTCGGGCACGCCGCCACGGCTGAGCTCGCTGGCTTTAACGCCGGCGCGTTCAAGGACGGCCGTGGCTACCTCGTAGCTCTCGGGGTGGACGCTCGTCGCGTCGAGCGGGTTCTTACCGCCGCTGATGCGCAGGAAGCCCGCGGCGTTGAGATATGCCTTGGGCCCCAGCTTGGGGACCTTCTTAAGCTGGCGGCGATCGGTAAAGGCGCCGTTTTCCTCGCGGTAGGCCACGATGTTCTTGGCCACGCTCGGCGTAATGCCCGATACGTATCCCAGCAGGCTTGCGCTCGCGGTGTTGACGTCGACGCCCACGCGGTTAACGACGTCTTCCACCACGTGGCCCAGGGTGCGCGAAAGCTCGGCCTGGTCAAGGTCGTGCTGGTATTGGCCCACGCCGATGGACTGGGGCGGAATCTTGACGAGCTCTGCCAGCGGGTCCTGCAGGCGGCGGCCCAGGCTCATGGCGCCACGCACGGTGACGTCCAGGTCGGGGTATTCCTGGCTGGCGAGCTCGGAAGCCGAGTACACCGATGCGCCGGCCTCGTTGACGATGGTGTATCGCAAGTTGGGCGCCTGCTCGGCAATGAACTCCGAGACGACTTCCTCGGTCTCGCGGCTGGCGGTGCCGTTGCCGATGACGATGGTGTTGACGCCGTCCTTTTTGACGAGGCGGGCGAGCTCGCGCTTGGTGCCGGCGACGTCGTGGCGCGGCTTGGTGGGGTAGACCACGCCGTGGTCGAGCAGCTTGCCGGTCTCGTCCATGACGGCGACCTTGCAGCCGGTGCGGTAGCCCGGATCGAGCGCGAGCACGCGGGCGCCGCGCACGGGGCGTGCCGAGAGCAGGCCCTCGAGATTCTTGGCAAAGACATTAATGGCCTCGGTCTGGGCGCGAACGGTGAGCTTGGCGCGGGCCTCGCGCTCCAGCGAGGGGGCCATGAGGCGCTTGTAGCCGTCAGCGATGGCGGCGTCAAAGACGGGCGCGAAGACGCCCTGACGGCGGGGCCAACGGCTGCCGAGGCGTGCCGTGGCGGCAGCACCGTCGACGTTCACGCGCACGCGGAGCTTGCCTTCGCGCTCACCGCGGTCGATAGCCAGCACGCGGTGGTTGGGTATACGGCGCAGTGGCTCATCATAGCTGTAGTACGGCTCGTAGGGAGTCTTTTCGGCGGGGTCGGTGGCCTCGACGACGATGTCGGCGGTGTTTTGCGTAAAGGCGCGCAGGTCGGCGACGTTCTCGGGGTCCTCGGCTACCGTCTCGGCCACGATGTCGGCGGCGCCGGCGAGCGCCTTCTCGGGCGTGTCGAAGCCGGCCTCCTCGTTGACGTATGCCGCGGCGGCGTCGAGTGCGCTGCCCTTGGCCGAGGCCTGCATGATGACCATGTTGGCGAGCGGCTCCAGGCCGGCCTCGCGGGCCTTTTGCGCGCGGGTCATGCGCTTTTTGCGGTAGGGCTTGTAGAGGTCCTCGACACGCTGGAGCTGCGTGGCCTCGCGAATCTGCTGTTCGAGTTCGGGCGTGAGCTTGCCCTGGGCGTCGATGAGCAGAATGACGTCCTCTTTGCGCTGCTCAAGATTGCGCAGGTAGGACAGGCGCTCGTCGAGTGCGCGCAGGGCGACGTCGTCCATGCCACCCGTGGCTTCCTTGCGGTAGCGCGAGATAAAGGGAATGGTGTTGCCCTCGTCGATGAGCTTGACGGCTGCCTCGATGTTGTCAGCCTTAAGGTTGAGCTCGCGGGCGAGCTGGGCGATAAGATCCATGGGACTCCTTGCGTTTAAGGTGCGTTTGCAGCACAGGGCTACCAAGGATACCACCCGTCCCAAAAGACTGTTTTGGGCCCGCGTCACGAAAACGGCCTATCTACTACGTTTAACCCATATGGGTCGACCATTCCCCGGTTTTCAGAGAATACGCAAGCCGTCTACCTGCGGTTTTTATTTCGCGAAATTCGGCATGGTTGAGGGCGATCGGTTAAGCGTAGTAGATAGGCCCATTTCGTGGCGAACGAATCAAGCCGAGGTGCAAAATAGCCCCCGCCCCAGAAAAATCGTCGGCAAGGTAGCAAAATGCCCCGCGGGCAGGAGGCTGCTCGCGGGGCAAAGAAGAGGGGCTTGTTGGTGACGGACCGAAGGGTTCGGCATGGGGTTTCTGCCGCGGTCGCTCTTAAGGCATTACAGCTCGACGAGCTGGCCGGTCTCGGCGGCCTCCTTGATAGCGTTGAGAAGCGTGAGCGTCTTAACGTTGTCGGCGGGGGTCACGACGGGCTCGACCTCGCGGCGGACAACCTTCACAAAGTGCTTGAGCTGCATCTTGTGCGGCAGTGCCGGGTCGACGGCCGGAATCTCCATCTGCAGCGGCTTGTGCCAGTTGGAGGCGCCGTCGTAGGAGAACTGGTGCAGGCGGGGCAGCGACAGGGCGCCCTTAGTGCCGCCGATAAAGTAGGCGTCGGCGTCGAAGGGGCGGTACTGCGGGTCCTCGCGAGCGGTTGCCTCCCAGTTCCAGGGGCTGGCGGTGGCGTCGGAGATGGTCATGCTTGCGAGCGCGCCATCGGCAAAACGGACGTTGACCACGGCGGAGTCCTCGGTCTCAAAACCGCGGGCGGCGCTGGACTGCATACCCTGGACGGCAACGGGCTCGCCCAGCAGGTAGCGGAGCAGGTCGACGTCGTGCACCAGGTTGACCAGGATCGGGCCGGCACCCTTCTTGCGGCGCCATTCGACATCGAAGTACTCGTCATTCTTATAGATCATGTAGTGGAAGCTCGACACGGTGAGCTTGCCCAGCTCGCCGGACTCGATGATCTCCTTGGCCTTGTTGACGAAGGGGTTGTGGCGACGGTGCTGACCCACGAGCACGGGCACGCCGGCGGTCTCGGCCTCGGCAGCGAAGGCCTGGGCATCCTCCAGGTCGTTGGAGATCGGCTTTTCGACCAGCGGCACGATGTTGCGCTTTACAGCCTCGCGGGCAACGCCCAGGTGCAGGTCGTTGGGGGTGGCGATAATGACGGCCTCGGGCTTGACCTCGTCCATCATCTGAGCGGGATCGGTGTAAAACGGCACGCCGGCGGCCTCGGCCGTGGCGCGGGCGCCCTCAAAGGCGTCGGCGATGGCGACGAGCTCGGCCTCGGGCTCCTCGGTGACAAAGCGGATGTGGTTGCGGCCCATGGCGCCGGCGCCGATAACGGCAATGCGGACGGGGTTGAGCTCAGACATTTCGACTCCTTAATACTGGTGACCGGTGGAATGCGACAAAGGGGCTGTCCCTTTGTCGCATCGGTAAAACTAGGCGGACTTCTTCTTGCTGTCGGAGACCATCATGTAGACGGTGAGCACGACGGCGATGGCGGCGATCACAATGGCGCCGTAGAAGGACTGCTGATAGGCGGCGCTGCCGGCCTCGGCGTGATACAGCACGGCGGTGATGGGCTGGCTGATCCAGGTGGAAGCGGCATAACCCAAAAACATGATGCCGTAGTTGACGCCGATGTTACTGGTGCCAAAGGCGCCACCGGTGAGCGGCGGGTAGATGACGAGCAGAGCGCCAAAGCTAAAGCCGAGCAGAGCGAGCGCCACAAAGAACATGGCCTGCGTAAAGCTCATCGACATGATGACGAGTGCGACGATGGTGACGACAAGGCTGATGAGCAGCGACTTATAGGCGCCGAGCTTGTCGATGATCTGGCCAAAGGACAGACGTCCAACCAGGTTGGCGCAGGTGTTAACGGAGACCACCACGCCGCCGAGGGCGACGGCCGCAGCGCTCGTGGGGTCGGCGAAGAGCTGGACGGCAGCGATGGAGGCAACCTTGCCCACGAGCAGGGTGCCCGCGGTGGCGGCAAAGGCGAAGGTGACGATGAGGACCCAGAAGCGCGGGGTCTTGACCATCTCGCCCGGGGTGAGGTCGCCGAAGGTGCCGGCGTGTGCGCCGCCCTTGGGGGCCTCGAAGCCCTCGGGCAGCCAACCGGCCTCGGGGGCCTTCAGGAACAGGGCGGAGGCGGCGATCATCACAAAGAAGATGACGCCGAGCGCCTTAAGGGCGCCAAAGATGCCCAGGCTCGGGATGAGCAGCGAGGCGAGCACCGGGGACAGCACGGCAGGACCGGCGGTCGAAGCGGCGAGCGTAATGCCGGAGGCGAGGCCCTTCTTGTCGATGAACCACTTTTGGCCGGTGGTGAGCGCCGGGTTGTAGCCCAGGCCGTTGCCGACAGCGGCGACGAGCGAGAACCACAGGTAGAACTGCCACGGCTCGGTGACGGTGCCGGACATGAACCAGCCCAGGCCGTAGCACACGGCGGCGGCGATTACGACGTTGCGCGGGCCGATCTTATCGGAGATGCGGCCGGCGAAGATGCCCGTCACGGCCATGATGGTCTGAAAGACCGGGAAGGCCCAGGTGAGAGCGCTGGACCACTCGGGGTAGACGGCGAGCAGGTTCTTGCTCACGACGGAATACAGCGCGATGGAGCTGATGAAGAACATGGTGACGCACGCGGCGGAAAGCACGACGGCGCGACCCTTGTTGGAGTTGGTGGAAGCCATTGGACTCTTTCTAATCGATACGGGGGAGGAGCGGTCGTGTCCGCGGGGCCTCCCTGTCAGGTTGGTTTACTGGTCAGTCGGCTTGGCGACGCCGGACTCATCGGACCAGAGCTCGACACCCTTGTTCTTAAGGTAGTTGTCGGCATAGGCGCGACGGCCGCCGGGCTTGGCGGTGAGGTCACCCATCATGTTGGAGAAGCCGCCGTCGACCTTGATGGCGTCGCCGGTGGTAAAGTCCGAGCGCTTGGACGCCAGGAACATGACGGCGTTGGCGATATCGCTGACCTCGCCGATGCGACGCGTGGCGATCAGACGGCTGCGGCTCTTCTCGACCTCGGGGTCGGCGTAGAAGTTGGCCGACATCGGGGTCTTAACGAAGCAGGGCTCGACGCAGTTGGAGCGCACGCCGTAGGGGCCCCACTCGGCAGCCAGCATCTTGGACATCATGTTGACGCCCGCCTTGGTGGAGCTGTACACGCCCGAGAAGGTCTCGGGGGAGTGGCTGGCAACGGTCGAGATGTGCACCAGGCGACCCTGGCCGGCCTTGATCATCTCGCGACCAAAGCGCTGCGAGGTGATGAAGTAACCGGTGAGGTTGACGTTGAGCACCTGCTCCCAGTCGCTCAGCGGCAGGTCTTCCATGGCGGCGAAGCGCAGGATACCGGCGGTGTTGACGAGGACGTCGACGCGACCGAAGTCGGCGATGGTGGCGTCGACGGCGGCCTGAACCTCGGCCTCGTCGGTGGCGTTCATCTTGTAACCCTCGGCGTGGATGCCAAACTCGGCAGCGAGGTCGGCGGCAGCAGCCTTGACCTTCTCCTCGTCCAGGTCGAGCAGGACGACGTTGGCGCCGTTGCGGGCGAACTCGCGGCAAATCTCGACGCCCATACCGCCGAGCGCGCCAGTCACGGCGCAGACATCGCCCTCGAGCTTAAGCCAATTGCTCATAGGAACTTCCCTTCTTGTGCCTCCCGGTGGGTCGCTCCCATTAACCGACCCACGTGGTTTTCGCTGGTTATCGTATGCTTTGCATTTGCGCAGGTGAATTGTATATTTGTTAGAATGGCGTTAACCGTAGGTTTATAGCTCGCAAGACGATGTGTCCTTGATTGAGTGTGTGACCTGCGAAAACAACCCCCTGTGGCACCATGTGGCCATGGGCGCGAAAACGGGAGATTGACGTGTACGATCGACGACTCGAGGCCATATCGGCCGCCGCGGAGCTGGGAAGCTTCTCGCGTGCGGCGGCAAAATTGCGCGTGTCGACCCCGGCGCTCGTCAAGCAGGTGTCGGGTTTCGAGGCCGAGTTCGGCATCACGCTGTTCGAACGCTCGCACTCGGGCGTCAAGGTGACGCCGGCCGGCGCGCTGCTGGTGGATGACGCGCGCTCGATCATGCGGCAGTCCGAGGATGCGTTGCGCCGCGCCCGACGCGCAGCGGGCGATGGCGGTGCCGTACGCCTGGGCGTGTCGATGATGTGTCCGGGGCGCCAAACGTTGTCGATGTGGTCGGGCATTCACGATCTGGAACCGTCGCTGCGATTTGAGATCGTGCCGGTAAGCGACCTCTACGATGAGCGCGAGACCGTCATGCGCAACTTGGGCCGCGAGGTCGATGTGGTGCAGTCGAGTTTTTCTACCCCACGCTGGGGTGATGCCTGCCAAAGGCTCCGCATTGTCAACGTGCCGTTTTATATCGACCTGCCGCGCACAAGCCCGCTGGCGCGCAAGACGCGCATCACAGTTGCCGACTTAGAGGGCATGCGCCTGCGCGTGCTCCGTCACGGCAACGACGCTATGGACAGTCTGCGTATCGATCTGTTGGCCGACGGCGGCGTAGACGTGATCGACGTGGACAGCTTTGACTTTGCGCTCTTTAA
>DBEZXT010000090.1:0-2980 GCA_048291645.1 Collinsella aerofaciens
GAACGAGGGGGATTCATCGCGACACTTGAGCAGACGCCTGCAGACGCGATTCAGCTGCTACAGGAATATGCTTCGCGAACGGTCGCCATGGACGTCGTTGAACGTTACGACGTCAAGAACCCTCGCCTGGCATCGCTGTTCCTAACGCGGTGTATGGCATCTTCGGGACGAGAGCTGTCAGTGAACAAAGTGTACAACGAGTTCAAGAGCAGGCAGATACCCGTCAGTCGTAATTCACTCAGCGACTTACTTGAGTATTATGAGGATGCCTACCTGCTGTTCTCCGTGCCGGAGTTCACGCGTTCACTGGCAAATAACATGCGGTCTGCGTCTAAGGTCTACGCTGTCGATCCTGCGATGTTTGGAGCGTTTTCTCCCGCATCGGCATTGGACCAGGGCCAGAGGCTCGAGACCGCAGTGTTCAATGCGCTAAGAAGAAAGACTCCCGCGGTGAGGACCGGCTCGGTCTGCCGCCTGCTAATCAAAGAGAAGAGCAAAAGCCATGAGGTGGACTTTGTGGCTGGGGACGCGCTTCTCATGCGGGCTTATAGCCTGATTCAGGTGAGTGCGGATATGGCAAGTGAGAAAACGCGCGAGCGCGAAATTGCCGCGCTTGATGCCTCGATGGCCCAGTTTGATCTTGGCGAGTCGGCAATCGTTACCATGGATGAGCAGGCCGATATTCCATGCGAACACGGTGTGGTACACGTTGTGCCCGCATGGAAGTGTCTCCTTGCCTAATCATCTACGGATCGTGGGGCCAGGACCTCCTGGCCCCTTCATCACGGTTGGGGAGCACCATGATGCGCCCGGCTAGTCCTGGGCTTTGATGCTCGGCAGGAGAATCTGGGCGAGGTAGTCGGTCTCGAGTTTGGTGGCGGCGTCGGCCTTGCCGTCTTTACCGACCAGGTCGTTTTTGATCTGGCTGTATGTGTAGCGGTTGCCGGTCGTGAGCTCGACAAGCTCAATCGCCGTATCCATGGGGTAGGTCGACACAGGGTCCTGCGTGCGTCCATTAATGGTTTGCGGAATCACGTACGGATAGACAGGACCGCTCGCATAGACGGTGTAGCCGTTACCTAGGCTGACCGTGCCCAAAACCGTATCGCCGTCGTCGGGCGTAAAGGTCTCGCCGTCGCGCACCGCGACGAGCGTCACGAGCGGTGCGTTGGTGTCGCCGTCCAGATAAATGCACAGCGTACTGCCGTTTTGCCAGGTGGCGACCTTGCCATACCACTCAACCGGAATATCGAGCTGATACAGGTCCGTCGCCTTGTGCCGAGCATCGGCATCGCGCGCGGACTGTGCCTCGCTTGCGCTTACGGCGTTGGCGGCGGCATCGCGGCGTGTAATTGCCGCCTGCTGGAGTATCTTTGCCGCGGCGGCAGAGCTCGCGCCGCCTTCCTCGGCATACTTGGCGGCGGCATCGATCTGGTCGTCGGTCACCGTGTCGGCCGAAGGCACCTTGAGCCTAAAGGTGGCCTGGGCACTCAAATCCTGTCCATCGCTCTTAATGGTGACCTGCGCCTTGGTGGTCGGCACGGTGTAAATGGTACCGTCGGCTGCGATGGGGGACCCAGCGATGGAGAGCGTGTAATCGCCGGGCAGCAGTTTGATGCCGCGACCATGCTCGTCAACGTAGAGCGTTTCGCTCACGGAAGAACCGTCGGAATCCTGCCCGCTCACCTGTACGGGAATCTTGGAGCCAGTTGAGCAGTCGAGGCCCGCGGCATGCACGCCAATCTGCACCGACATCATCGTGTGCGCACTGGCGGCAACTACGGCGGCCTGCTCTTGCTGGTATCCGTTCCAAGCCGCATAGCCCGCGCCGCCGGCGACGAGCGCGACGGCTATGGCGCCGGCGACCATCAGGTTGCGTCGCTTGGGCGACATCTTGCGGTGACGGGCCTCGGCCTCATGTGCCGAGGGAACGGACGGCAGGGGAATATCGCCCATGGCGATGGTCTCGTCCACGGCAGGCGCGGAGCCCAGGCCGGGAAGCTTGCGGGTCAGCGAATCTTCGGCCGGTAAGCTGTCGAGCAAGATGGTTTCCTCGCTCGTGTCGGATTCGGGCTGGTCGTCGGCCTCGCATTCGGATTCCTCGCGCACCGCCTCGTCTTCGGTGGGCGCGGCGCCATCGGCTTTTGCATCCCGATCATCGGGCTGCGCCTCGATTTCCGGCTCATCCTGCACATCAACGCTCGAATCGTCAAACGCAATCTCGGCCAGCGCGATCTGGTCTAGGCTCTCCAGGGCCTCGGCACACGCTTCTGCATCCTGGGCCGCGTCCTCTTGGCCCATCGTCTCATCTTTCATATATCCCCCAAGCTCAATATCGGGACAACAATGTACCCAAAATTGGGGTCACATAGAGCTGTCGGGCGGTTGGAAATCTGATTTTATCTGTGAGAGAGGTTTTACATATGTGCGTGAATGCGCGCAACAACAAAATGCCCCGGAAAGCGGGCGAATCGCTTTCCGGGGCTGCGCATGACGCGCGATTGCGGCGTCGGCTAAGTTTGCCTACATCCAAATGTGGACGGAATAAACGCGTTACTCGGCGTGTGCGTAATCAACCTTGGCGCGGCGAGCGGTGGCCTTCTCCCAATCGCTGGTGCCCTCAAAGACATCCTGCTTGTAGGGGTTGCGGCCGAGCTTCTTGGCGCGGTAGGCGATGTAGATGATCGCGGCGATGTTGGCGACCAGCGCGGCGATCGAGACCGCGGTAGCGGCGCCGGGGTCGAGCGTGGAGTGGGTCACAAAGATGGACTCCTCCTGGAAGTACGGGAACACCTGGGCAAACATGCACCAAATGGCCAGCGTAAAGGCGCGGTTCTGAATCCAGCCGCCCTTGTTCCAGATAAAGGCGGCGACGGTGGGCGCCAGCAGCAGCGCAAAGCCGCAGAACCAGGAGTGGGTGGGCAGGCAGTTGTAGGTGTAGCAGAAGTTCCAGATATCGTAGGCGATGATGTAGACCCAG
>DBEZXT010000091.1:0-37198 GCA_048291645.1 Collinsella aerofaciens
CGCCGCGTTCGCACCAAGCAGCCTGTCGCACTGATTTTTGTGGGCGTACGCACCGAAGTTGCCAAGCGCGTCTTGGACTTCTCTTACGGCTTTGCCTGCGGTCTGGGCGCCACGGTCAAGGAGGTGGGCGACCGCGTGTTCATGGTGCTGCCCGCCGGCTGCGAGGTCAAAGATTCCGATCTCAAGAAGCTTCGTGCTGACGGCTATCTTAAGTAAAGACAAGACGAGGAGATTCCCATCAACATCTACACTATCGTCCAGCTGGTCAACACGCTGTTCAACTTCTATTCCACGCTCATTGTCGTCTACTGCTTTATGACGTGGATTCCCATGAAGCAGGGTGGTTTGCTTCAGGATATTGCCGCGGTGCTTGATAGCGTGTGCGGTCCGTGGCTCAACCTGTTCCGTCGTTTCATCCCGCCGATGGGCGGTATCGATTTTTCGCCGGTCGTTGCGATTATTGCGTTGCAGTTGGTGCAGAGGCTGGTTCTGCAGCTTCTTATAGGTATACTCGTGTAGAACTGACTTAGTAACTTACGTCGGGCGTGTAGCGCCGAGGCGATGAAAAAGGAGACTTGTTATGGCTATTACCCCTGCAGACATCCAGGCTCAGACTTTCTCTGAGGCCAAGCGTGGCTACGATCCTGCTGAGGTCGACGTCTTCTTGGAGACGCTGTCCTCCGAGGTTGACGCTATGCTCGCTAAGATCGTTGACCTTAAGGGTCGTCTGACTGCTACCGAGCAGCAGCTTGCCGATGCACAGGCTCAGCTTGCCCAGGCTCGGGATACCGCCGACCAGGCCGTTCCTGCCGCCCCCGTGGCTGCTCCCGCCCCTGACTTCTCCGCTCAGGAGCGCCAGATTTCCGCTGCCCTGATCGCTGCCCAGCAGACCGCTGAGACCATCGTTAACGATGCCAACGAGAACGCTGAGCGTATCCGCAACGAGGCTGACGCCAAGGCTCGCGAGGTTATCCGCCAGGCTCTGACCGAGAAGCAGGCCGAGCTCGAGGAGATCGATCGTCTCAAGGCTTCCCGTGAGGAGTTCAAGGCCGAGTATCTTAAGCTCATCCAGCACTTCATGGACGATGCCCAGAACTCCTTCCCGGCCGGCCTCATGGCCTCCACGCCGGTCGGTTCTGCCGCTTCTCCTGCAGTGACTGTTCCCGCCGAGCCGCTGCCCGTCGCTGACCCGGTTGTCCCCGTGGCCGATCCCTTTGCCCCGATCGACAACTTTGCTGCCGACGACCTGGACTAACATTCGGCCTACAATTTAGTGCCTAGAAAGGACCCGCAGCTTGCGGGTCCTTTTTTATGACTGTGCCGGGGTGCGTAACATAAAAACCAAGCCCTGCACATAGTGGCGCAGAACTCGGCGAACGGATGAACGGTCAAGGGTAGGCTTTAAGGCATGTCCCAAAAATCTACTTGAGGAGGAAGTCGGGGAGGGGAATGGTGCGGGCCTCGCGATGCTCGGGATCTGCGATGTGGTCGGCAGGATAGCCACAGACGAGCATGTGATAGGGATAGACGCCCTTGGACAGATTGAACTGTTCTTGTGCCACCTCAGGCTTAAAATGGCATACCCAGCACGTTCCCAGGCCCTGCTCGGTGGCCTCCATCATCATCTGATCACACACGATGGACGTATCGATTTCGCTGGAATTCATCTGATCATACGGGCGCACCCAAGCGTCATCGGTAACGCTGCAAATAAGGAAGACAAGCGGAGCCCCAAAGATAGACCCATCACGAGCAAACCGAGGCTGACAAGCAGCAGCCTTCTCCAGAAGCTCAGGCGTATCCAACACCATCACACGGGTTGGATGGTTATTACAAGCAGAAGGAGCAATACGCCCAGCCTCAACAATGGCATCCACCACAGCCTGCTCCACAGCCCGATCTTCAAACTCACGACAAGAATACCGACCCCGAGCCAGATCCAAATAAGACATACAAGCCCTCCAACAATTAAAAATCAAACAAACCCAAAGTAACCCAAACAGTACCCAAAGCAGCAATCAGTCAAACGCTCATCGAGGGCCAAAGTGTCCGAACGGATACCAAAGGTCCCTTCAGCCAAGCCCCCATTGCACTATAACTATCAGCCAAAGTTCCCAATGGGGGTACATAAGGGAGCGGGCCCGACCACTAATAACCTTTTGAACGACTCTGCTTGCAGCCGGAGTGAAAAAGGTTATTAGTGGCCGGGCCCGCGACCGCCGGGACACGTACCCCCAATTAACTGTTCTTCATGACAATCGAATCCACGACATCGGCCACATTCTCGCAGCAGTCGGCGCAGTACTCCAGGAAGGCGTACACGTCACGCCAAGCGATGACCTCGAGCGGGTCCTTGCCGTTAACGTGCAGGTTGCGCATGGCGTTGATGTAGAGCTCGTCGGCCTCGGACTCGATGGTGTTGATCTGGATGACGAGCTCGCGCAGGGTCTTGGACTTGCGGTAGTTGGGCAGCTCGACCATCAGGTCCTTCATGGCGCGGCAGGCGTCGGTCACCTTGTGGGCGATGACGATGGCATCGGGGTGGATGCTCTGGATGTTGGTGAAGTAGACGCGCTGCACGACGCCCTCGATACGATCGAGCACGGTGTCGAGCGAGCAGCTCATCAGGTCTAGATCCTCGCGCTCAAGCGGGGTGATAAAGGCGGTGAGCAGGGCGTCTTCGAGCTCGTGGTGCTTCTTGTCTGCCGCATGCTCAATCGCATGCATCTTATCGAGCATGTCGTGGATCTGCGCAGGGTCAAAGTTCTCAAAAATCTTGCTGAGCAGCTCTGCGGCCTGGACGGCTAGGTCGGCGCAGGCGACGTAGTTGTCAAAGTAGAACGAATCGGGTTTCTTTGCCATGGGTGGTCCTTTCGAGGTGAAGATGGGCGGGCGAGGTAATGCAGTCCGGATGGACGTTCGGTTTGACTAGAGGAACATCATGAACAGCTTGGCCATGACAAAGCTGATGAGTCCGCAGGCGGGGAAGGTGAAGAACCAGGTGAACATCATGTCCTTGACGACACCGAAGTTGATGGCCGAAAGGCGCTTGACGGCACCGACGCCCATGATGGCGCAGGTCTTGATGTGGGTGGAGGACACGGGGATGCCGGTAAGGGTGGCAAGCAGCAGGTTTGCGGCGCCCGCCAGGTCGGCGGAGAAGCCCTGGTACTTTTCGAGCTTGACCATGCTCTGGCCGACGGACTTGATGATACGCTCGCCGCCCACGCTGGTGCCGATACCCATAGTGGCAGAGCACAGCAGCATAATCCAGATGGGGATGCCTGCATCGCCGACGCTCGTCTGGCCGCTGGCAAAGGCCACGCCTAAAAAGAGCACGCCGATGAACTTCTGTCCATCCTGCGCGCCGTGCATAAAGCTCATGGCCGCAGCGCTCGCGATCTGAGCGTATTTAAAGAAGACATTG
Source organism: Collinsella aerofaciens (assembly GCA_048291645.1). Classification (GTDB taxonomy): domain Bacteria; phylum Actinomycetota; class Coriobacteriia; order Coriobacteriales; family Coriobacteriaceae; genus Collinsella; species Collinsella aerofaciens_CG. The sequence continues at coordinate 3,428 of DBEZXT010000091.1, forward strand.
GCACGTCGCCTGTTGGCGGCGGCGAAAAGAATCGAGACGAGCTTGCACAGGACCCAGCCCATGACAAAGCCCAGGCCGATGGAGAGCGCCAGGCCGTAGATGACCTTCATCCACTCGTGGACGTTGACGCTGCTCGCGCCGCCGAGGGCGATAGCGGCACCGGTCAGGCCGGCGATAAGGCTGTGGCTTTGCGAGGTGGGGATACCAAAACGCGACGCTGTGGCGCCGTAGACGACGATGGAGAACAGCGCCGCGCAGAGGCACGCGAGCGCCATGGTGCTGTTTCCGCCAAAGTCGACGATATGCGAGATGGTATTGGCGACGCTCGCGTTAAAGTGCGTCATGATGAGCACACCGAGGAAGTTGAATGCGGCGCTCATGAGAATGGCGGCGCGGGCGGGCATGCAACGCGTAGTGACGCAGGTCGCGATGGCGTTGGGCGCGTCGGTCCATCCATTGACGAAGATGGCGCCCAACGCGAGGATCACGGTGACGGCAAGGACTGGGTTCGACACAATTTGGCCGAGGAAGGTTGAGAACGTTACGTCCATATATGGGCTTTCTCGAAGTTTGCAGACACGTTACAAAAACATGATAAATCGTATCACCTCCTGTGGGTTTCTTTACCGAGTTCTGATGGGAGAAGTGAACTTTTTGGCACTAAAATTGAATATTAGCCCTGTTGACCGCGGGTGTTCTTTTTGCTAACACGCCATGCGGACACGTGCGATTACTACGACACTCCAAAACCACAGTCTGTTCGCTTTACAACATGCAAACATGCGTTCGATAATAGGAGGCATGGAATATCGACAGACAGATGGCAAAACTCGGCGCGTGCACAAGCAGTATGTGGACGTCGTGGCTCGCATCCTCGCGGGCGGACAGGTCGTGCCGGTCACCGTCTGCTGGGTCGACGGTCGTTGCTTTACGATTGACGAGATTGTCTCGACCACTGGGTTTGGCCTGACGGTTCACGGCATCCGTACGGCAACCTATAAGGTGCGTTTTGGCGGGCACGCGACCGAGTTGTATCTGGAGGACCAGACGCGCGAACGACCAGATGGTTCGCAGGCCCATCTGATGCGTTGGTGGGTGTGGGCATTCGACCGTACGCTCGAGGGCGAGCGCCGTGGGTAAGGACGTACGGCATTCGGGTACAATGACAGGAATCTTGTCACCTGCTGCGCCGTCTTTCACGGCACTTTTTGAAAGGACGAACCTATGAACGATATCCAGGGCTATCAGAACGGCCCCGTCGAGAGCGGCGCAAGCCGCGCCAAGGAGATGTCGCCGCGCGCGTACAATCTCGCCATGTCTGCCCTGATCTTCTTGGGCTTTTGCGCCATGGGCGCCGGCGCCTACTTTACGAGCACCATGTCGTTTGCGCGCATGATGATGAGCGGTGCCGCCTTGCCGCTGGTCTTTGGCTCGTTTATTTTGACCATCGTCGGCATGGTCATGATGTCGGCCGCCGCCAGCAAGCAGTCCGTGGGCCTGTCCCTTGTGGGCTACGTAATCTTTGCGAGTACCTTTGGCCTGACCGCGTCGTTTGGCCTTGCCAACTACGACCTGCCCACCATCAACACTGCCTTTATCGCCACGGCCGCCATCACCTTTGTCTTTGGCGCCTTGGGCGTGACGTTCCCCAAGTTTTTCCAGCGCGTGTATGGCATCGGTTTTGGCATTCTGCTCGCCACTATTCTGGTTGAGATCGTGCTGATGTTCATGGGCGTCTCGCAGACCATCACCGATCTGATCGTGATCGTGGTGTTCGCCGGCTTTATTGGCTACGACACTTATGTTGCCACGACGGTGCCGCCTACGCTGCCCAACGCCGTGCTTATGGCATCCAACCTGTTCGTGGACATCATCAACGTGTTCCTGCGCATTCTGAACATCCTTGGCCGTCGCGACTAGTGGCGAATTGCGGCGGTGCTTGCCGTGCGTGTAAATCGATGCGAAAGGCGGTCCTTCGGGGCCGTCTTTTTTGTACGCGGCGGGGTATCATGGATGGGAAAAGCCGATAGCGGCAGCGACAGGAAAGGTGGCCACGTATGGCAGACGTCGACAACAGGAACCGTAACCGCAGGTCCAACCGAGCGGGTCAGCCCAATCCCAAGCGCGAGGCCCGTGCCAAGGCCGCCGAGCGTCACGCGGCAACTGTGTCCGAAGCGTGCGCCAAGGATATCGAGCGTTCGCTTGCCGGTGTTCGCGAGTTTGACGGTATGCCTGCCGGCTTTGTCGCGGCGATGAAGGCCAAGGCCCAAGCGGTCGACGCTGTCGAGGAACAGGTTGCCGAGGAGTCTGAGGCCGCCGAGGCCGAGACCGCTGAGGTTGCGTCCGCCGAGACCGAGGTTACGGCCGAGCCTGCGCCCGCAGAGGAGGCCACGGAGACCGAGTCCGCGCCTGCTGAGGAGCCCGCTCCGGTTCTGCCCGAGGTCACCGTGCTCGATGCCTCCACCACGCAGGCCATCTTGGACAACGGTCGTGGCTATGCGCAGTTCTGCGACATGGCCGTGCTCGCCTTTGCCTCGTTCACCAATCCGGGCGGTGGCTATATTCAGGGTTATCTGGGCCAGGAGGCCACGCTGTGCGCCGATTCGTATCTGTACAACGTTCTCGATAAGCAGCGCAAATGGTACGGCGAGAACCGTCGCCGCAACATCAACTGCGAGCTTTACCGAAACCGTGCGCTGGTGGTGCCTGCGGTGCGCTTCGACCGCAACCACGTGCATGCATACGCCGACGTGATTGTGGCCGCCGCGCCCAACGTTAAGCGCGCCCGCCAGGAGTATCGCGTGAGCGACGATGCTCTGCTGGATGCCCTGCGCGACCGCATTCGCTTTGTGCTTGCCATCTGCGACGAGCTAGGTCGCGAGAAGCTCGTGCTGGGCGCTTGGGGCTGCGACAACAACGGCTTTGACGCAGAGGCCGTGGCCGAGCTCTTCCGCAAGGAGCTCGCGTCGGGCGACTTTAAGGTCAAGCAAGTCTTCTTTGCCGTGCCTTCTACGCGCTGGGATGAGGATTTTGCCAAGTTCGAGCACGTGCTGGCAAACTTCCCCGAGCGCAACGAGGAGTCCTATGCCCAGGTTGCCGCTCGCGCTGCGGCAGCTCGCGCCGCCGAGCAGATCCAAGCTGCTACCGAGGATGATGAGGACGAGGACGACTGGCGCAAGTACCTGTAATCGGTACGTGCTGACAGATGGGTCGAGCCGGCGGGAGAGGCTGCTTCCGTCGGTTTTTTACTGAGCGAGGGGCTTACGATGAAAAACGTTCTATGCTTTGGCGACAGCAACACCTATGGTTACGATCCGGCGGGCATGCGCGACGGCACCGCGGTGCGCTATGCGCAGGATGTGCGCTGGTGCGGCGTGGCCCAACGTGACTTAGGCGAGGGCTGGCATGTAATTGAAGAAGGCCTCAACGGCCGCACGACGGTACGCGACGACATGTGCCATCTGAACACCAATCTTAACGGCATCCGCGCACTGCCGATGCTGCTCGAGGCCCATAAGCCGCTGGATGCGATCGTTATTATGCTGGGAACCAACGATTGCAAGACGGTCTTTGGTGTGACGGCCTCCGATATTGCCCGTGGCACCATGGCGCTGATTCGCGCGGTGCGTGCATTTCCCTGGACCAATGCTGCACCCTGCCCGCGTATTCTGCTGATGGCACCTATCAAGATCAAGCCGCAAATCGCCGATGTATATATGACCGATTTTGACGAGCATTCCGTAGAAGCCTCGGAACATTTTGGTGAGTACTACGCGCATGTGGCTGAGCAGTTTGGCTGCGACTTTTTGAATGCCGCCGACTTTGCCGAGCCGGGCGATATCGACTATCTGCATATGATGCCCGAAAGCCATGAGAGCCTGGGTCACGCCGTGGCAGCCAAGCTCCAAGAGATGCTCGGAGAGTAGCGCGACCCCAAGCCACCACAGAAGTTCCCCTTGTGGTGGCTTGTTTCGTTGCTTTGTCTCGATCTGTGACAGTTGTAAGGCCGAAAACGGGCTAGATGTTACAGATTGAGAATATTTAGGTCGATATCGGTCGTTTGTCTCGATCTGTAACATCTAGGGTCGATTTTGCCGAGTTACTGTTACAGATTGAGATTTTCTTCTCAGCGGAATTTGAATGTCTCAATCTGTAACAGGTGGGTCGAAAAATGGACTCTAACTGTTATGGATCGAGATGTTTATGGGAACCGCCACAAAGGTGTTCTTTGCGGCGGTTTTGGACTGCGAATCTTAATACTGCCACATGTGGTTGACGGGGCCGGAGCCTTTGCCCATGTTCAGGCCGGCGGCGAGGGCGCCCGTTAGGTAGGCCTTGCCCGCGTTGACGGCATCGGCAAGATCCATGCCCTGAGCCAGCGCGCAGGCGATGGCGGACGAGAGCGTGCAGCCGGTGCCGTGTGTGTTGTCGGTCTCGATGCGCTTGTGGCGGAACCACGTGGTGAGTGGGTCTCCCAGATGGTTGCCCTCGTCATCGAGTGGCGCGGGTTCGGCCAGTACATCGTTGGCCTCGTTGACAAGATGCCCACCCTTAACGAGGGATGCGCAACCAAAGCGGCGTGTGAGGAGCATGGCAGCATTTTGCTGCGTGCGCTCGGAATCGACCTCGTAATCGAGCAGCGCCATGGCCTCGGGAATATTGGGCGTGATAACGGTCGCCAGCGGGAACAGGCGGCGTGTAAGCGCTTCGGCGGCGTCCTCTGCGATCAGGCGAGCGCCCGAGGTGGCGACCATGACGGGGTCGACGACGATATTTTGTGCGTCCCAGGCACTCAAGCGGTCGGCGATAACATCGATAATCTCGGCAGAGGAAACCATGCCAATCTTGACGGCGTTGGGGCGGATATCGTCAAAAACGGCATCGATCTGCGCCGCGACAATATCTGGGGAGATGTTCTGCACGGCGGTGACGCCTAGGGTGTTTTGTGCGGTTATGGCTGTGATGGCCGTCTCGGCATACAGGCGGTGCGCCGTGATGGTCTTGATGTCGGCCTGAATGCCGGCACCACCGCTGGAATCGGATCCTGCGATGGATAGAACGGCGGGTACCTTACTGCGATCCATGTTCGCTCCCTTGTTCGGTCGGATTCAAATGGGTCTTCTGCCTGCATTATAAAGTTGCCCGGGATGGCTGTATGGCAATCCCGGGCGGGCGATGCAATCTTTACGCAAATGCAAGCAAATGTTCACACGTCAACAATTGACAGGCACCAGCTCGCCGCCAGAAGCGGCCGCGGCGACAGGGCTAGTCCTCCATGCCGAGGTCGATCGTGGTGCCCTCGAAGATCTTGTTGACGGTGCGGACGGCGCACATCTTGCCACACATGGTGCAAGTGCCCTCGGTGGCGGCGGGGGACTCCTCGTAGCGCTTCTTGCCCGTAACCGGGTCGAGCGCGCACTTCCACATGGCGTCCCAGTCGAGCTTGCGGCGTGCCTGGCCCATCTTGTCGTCCATGTCGCGGGCGTGGGGCACCTTTTTGGCGATGTCGGCGGCGTGTGCGGCGATCTTGGTGGCCATGAGGCCGTCGAGCACATCCTGGGCGTTGGGCAGGCATAGGTGCTCTGCCGGTGTCACGTAGCACAGGAAGTCGGCACCGGAGCTGGCGGAGATGGCGCCGCCGATGGCAGCGGTGATGTGGTCGTAACCAACGCCGATATCGGTCACCAGCGGCCCGAGCACATAGAACGGAGCATTGTGGCACAGGCGCTTCTGCAGTTTCATGTTGGCGGCGATCTCGTCGAGCGCCATGTGACCCGGGCCCTCGACCATGACCTGGACGCCGGCGGCCCAAGCGCGCTTGCACAGCTTGCCCAGCTCGATCATCTCAGCGGTCTCGGTGGCGTCGTTGGAGTCGTAGAGGCAGCCCGGGCGGCAGGAGTCGCCGAGCGAGATCGTCACGTCGTATTCGTGACAGATCTCGAGCACCTCGTCGTAGAACTCGTAGAAGGGGTTCTCGTTACCGGTGACCTCCATCCAGCCAAACAGCAGCGAGCCGCCGCGGCTGACGATGTTCATGAGGCGGCCAGTCTCCTTAAAGGTCTTGATGACCGACTTGTTGATGCCGCAGTGGATGGTCATAAAGTCCACGCCGTCCTCGGCATGCGCGCGCACGACCTCGAGCAGATCGTCCTTGGTCAGCTTGACCAGCGGCTTTTCCATGTAGCCGATGGCGTCGTACATGGGGACGGTGCCCACCATGAGCGGTGTCTCGTCGATGAGTTGTTGGCGGAACTGGCGCGTCTTGCCTGAGTTGGAGAGGTCCATGATGGCGTCGGCGCCAAAGTCCTCGGCAATCTTAACCTTCTTCCACTCTTCGGCGGCATCGGCCTTATCGCCCGAGATGCCCAGGTTGACGTTGACCTTGGTGGAAAGGCCCTCGCCGACACCAAAGGCGCGCATGCCCTTTTTGATATGCACGATGTTGGCGGGGATGGCGATGCGGCCGTCGGCCACGCGCTCGCGGATGTACTCGGGGTCGCGATGCTCGCGCTCGGCGACTTCTTTCATCTGCGGCGTGATCTGCCCGGCACGGGCGAAGTCGATTTGCGTGACGAGCTTGGGCTCGGTCTGTGTGCTCATTGGCACGGCTCCCTTCGTTGGCATTACCCATATCAGGTTTGCGGGTCAGGGCGGGCGCGCCCAATCTCAGCCTGCCGTCTTGTCCTGCAAGCTCCCCGTTATGTCATGGGCTCAAGTATAGCCTGAATGGGTACGATTGGGCCAACGAGCATGCCCGTGGGGAGGCGAACATGGAAGACAAGCATCTATATCGAGAGACGCAATGGGATGTATCGGCCGAGGAAAGCCGTGCGCACCATGGCCTTGTCGCGATTGGTTTTGCGGTGCTTGCCGTGCTGGTGATTGCCTTTTGTATCTGGACGTTTGGTGGTCGCGGCGGCGTCACCTGGGGGTTTGAAGCCGACGATGCCCTGCCGATTATGACGGTGAGGAGTACTGGCGGTAATGCCAATACGCTCGCCGTTCCGGGCGATTATTGGTATCCGCGCGACGAGTTTGTGCAGTTGCAGCTGAGTGGTGGATCCATTCCGGGTGAAGAAATCGAACGCGTGACGTTTGATGCAGCGCTCAAAACGCTCACGGTAAAGCTCAAAGATCAGGGCGATGTGCCCACGACCATGGATATCGCTCTGACGGAGTGGCGTCTGGAACCTCCGTCGGGCGTTACGGTATCCGACGTAGAGCACGTTAAGATTACCTACCAAGATGGCTCGACGAGCGAGATTGCAAAGGCCGATGGCTTGGCGGAGTAACGGGGTGTTTGGAAACGGCGGGCCTATAGTGCCTGCGCGTTCATGAAAACCAGGGTGTTTTTGTCTGAAAGCTCGGGGATGTGCCGATAGCCGATATTGAATGCGGTAAGTTCGCTTGCATCCTCGAGCTTGTTTTCTGCCATCCACCGCACCATGGAGCCGCGCGCCTTTTTGCTGGCGGTCGACTGTTGGATGGGCTTCCCGTTGCGGATGCCCTCGCCAAAGAGGCATGTGACGGCTGTGGCGTCGCCCGCGAGGTGGGGCAGAACGGCTTTGGCATACTCTACGCTGGCGAGGTTGACGATCGTGGTGTTTGAGCCTGCCGGGGCGATAGCCCGCGCGAGCTTATCGCTCCAAAATGCGTAGAGGTCTCGGGCACCGTCGACGACAAGCTTCGCGCCCATCTCCAGCCGATACGGTTCGACGGCATGAAAGGGACGAACGCACCCGTAGAGGCCGGAGAGGATCCACAGATGGTCTTGCAGCCATGCGAGCTGTGCGGAATCCATCACCTCGGGTGCCATGCTCTGGTATTGAATGCCGTGATAGGACATGACGGCAGGGGAGAGGTGACGGGCGAGTGCGGGATTGTCGAGATCGCCGCTTTTCAGGATGGGCCCGAACTCATGCAGTGTGTTGAGGCAAGGTCCCAGCAGTTTGTCGCTCACGTTCCACAGCGCCTGCAGGCCGCCGCTGCCTTCATTCCGCTCGATATCTAGCAGTGCGCGGTGGAGGCGAGCCGTCTCGCGCACAAAGGGTGGGATGCCCAGGACTTCAAAAGCATCTTGGGCCGCGCGCATCTGCTTGGCGGGCGAAATGATGACCTGCAGCATGGACTCTCCTCTGCCAAAAAAGTTGCGGTGGAATACGGTCTGTTTTGGCCGTTTATGGGCCAGTTTAGTCCGTATTTCACCGCAACTGATGAAGGGTTGGTTAGGCTCGCTCGATGAAGGCCTTGTAACCGCGATATGCCTCGTAGATGTCGGCCTTGTTGGCGACCTCCCACAGGGCGTGCATGGACAGGACGGCAACGCCGGAGTCGATGACGTTCATGCCATACTTGGCCATGATGTAGGCAATGGTGCCGCCACCGCCCGCGTTGACGCGACCGAGCTCACAAGTCTGGAAGTCCACGCCGGCCTCGTCCATGATGTCGCGGACGAGGGCCACGTACTCGGCATCGGCGTCGTTGGAACCGCCCTTGCCGCGGCTGCCCGTGTACTTGTTAAAGCACAGGCCACGACCCATAAAGGCGGCGTTCTTCGTCTCGAACTTGCCGGCATAGCCCGGGTCGAAACCGGCGGACACGTCGGAGGAGAGCATGCGGCTGCGGGCGAGCGCGCGGCGCAGGGCCAGCGGGCTATCCTCGCCGGCGAGCGTCATGATCTCGGCGACGGTGTTCTCGAAGAAGCGGCTCGTCATACCGGTGGCACCCACGGAGCCGATCTCCTCCTTATCGACGATGAGCGTGATGCTCGTGCGCTCCACGTTGGCGACGTCGATCTGGGCGAGCATGGACGGATAGGCGCAGACGCGGTCGTCGTGGCCATAGCCCAAAATCATGGAGCGGTCGAGGCCCATGTCGCGGGCGGGACCGGCGGGCACGACCTCGATCTCGGCGGAGAGGAAGTCCTCCTCCTCGACGTCGTACTGCTCCTTGAGGATGTCCAGGAACATCTGCTTGACGGGCTCCTTAGGAGCGTCCTTGTCGTCTTCATCGAACTTGACGGGACGGCCGCCCACGATCACGTCGAGGATCTCGGCGTCGACGGCGTCCTTGGCGGGCTTGGACATCTGCTCGCTCGAGAGGTGGATCAGCAGGTCGGAGATGGTAAAGACCGGATCGTCTGCCTTGTCGCCGATGTTGATGTCGACGGTGGTGCCGTCCTTTTTGCAGATGACGCCCACGAGTGCAAGCGGGGAGGCCACCCAGTGGTAGCTCTTGACGCCGCCGTAGTAGTGCGTGTCGAGGTAGGCCATGTCGCCGGCCTCGAAGGCGGGGTTCTGCTTAAGGTCCAGGCGCGGCGAGTCCACGTGGGCGCCCAGGATGTTAAAGCCCTGCTCGAGCGGGGCGGTGCCCAGGTTGACGAGCATAAGGTCCTTGCCGTGGTTGGCGGCGTACACCTTGTCGCCTGCCTTGAGCTCGCGGCCTTCGGCGATTACGGTCTCCAGGTCGACGTATCCCGCCTTCTCGGCCATCTTGATGCCGGCCTTGACGCACAGGCGCTCGGTCTTGTTCTCACTCAAAAACTGCTTATAGCCGCGGCAAAGCTCCTCGAGCTCCTCGATTTGCTGTGGTGTGTACTTTTTCCATGCGCAGGGACGCTCCATGACGCAGGCTCCTTTCGGATCGATCGTGCTGGTTGATGTACCGTGAGCCATCGTATCACGCGCGGGCTCACGGTGGCAGGGGCTGATGTGCGGTAGTCGCGGGGCGGGGAGCGTGTAAACTGGAGTGAGCAAACCGTGCCCAGCCCAAAGCGAGGTATTCAATATGTCTGACAAGCGCCGCACCTTTGCCGTTATCGACGGCAACTCGCTCATGCACCGCGCCTTCCACGCCGTGCCGCCGACCATGAACGCGCCGGACGGTCGCCCCACCAACGCGATCTTTGGCTTTCTGAACATGTTTCTTAAGATGATCGATGCCTTTAACCCCGACGGCGTTGTTGTGGCGTTTGATAAGGGCAAGCCGCGCGTGCGCATGGAGATGCTGCCACAGTATAAGGCGCAGCGTCCGCCCATGGACCCCGATCTGCATGCGCAGTTCCCTATGATCAAGGAGCTGCTCGGTGCGCTCAACGTGCCGATTCTGCAGTCCGAGGGCTGGGAAGGTGACGACATCCTGGGCACTATGGCGCGCCTGGGCGAGCAGGCCGGCTGTGACATGCTGCTGGTGACTGGTGATCGCGACATGTATCAGCTTGTGACCGAGCACGTCAACGTGGTCTCGACCCGCAAGGGCTTGTCCGACGTGGCGATTATGACGCCCGAGAGCGTGGATGACCTGTATCACGGCATTACGCCGGCGCTCGTGCCCGATTTTTACGGTCTGAAGGGCGACACGTCCGATAACATCCCCGGCGTGCCGGGCATCGGCCCCAAAAAGGCGAGCGCGCTCATTGCGCAGTACGGTAGCCTGGACGAGGTCATCGCACACGCCGACGAGGTCAAGGGCAAGATGGGCGAGAACCTGCGCGCACACATCGACGACGCGCTGCTGAGCCGTAAGGTGGCGACCATCCGCACCGATGCGCCCGTTGAGCTCGATTTTGAGGCGACGTCCTTCCCGGCGTTTTCTGCCGACGAGGTGTCTGCGGCACTGGGTACGCTCGGCATTACGGCCATGCAGAACCGTTTCTTGTCGCTGATCGGTGGTGAGGGCGGGGCTGCTGCTGCCTCCAGTGTGTTTGAGATGCCTGCGATGGTCCGCGCAGCCGCCGGCGATGCTGACGCGCTTGGTGCCGTTGCGGCTGAGGTCTCCCGCGCGATTGATGCCGGCGAGTGGGTCGCCGCCGTGGTGGACGATGACAAGGAAGAGGGCGCGCTCTTTGGACTGACGCGCACGCTGTGGTTGGCGACGTCCAAGGGCCTCTTCGCGCTCGAGGAGGGCGACAGCTGCGCGGCGGCTGAGGTTGAGGGCTTCAACTTCGTCCACGGCGTGATTGCTGGCGTGCTCGCGCGTCTGTTTATGGAGGGTCGCGTGGCGAGCCCGGATATGAAGGTGCTGTTGCACGAGCTTTCGCCCGTCGATTCTTCTGAGCCCGAGCTCATGGATCCGCTCGCTGCCGATTCCACGCGTATCTTCGATACCGTGGTCGCTGCCTATCTGCTGGATTCCGATCGCTCCGAGTTCGATGAGGCATATCTTGCCGATACGTATCTGCAGATGGCGCTGCCTGCGGCGCGCGGCGCAGAGGGTGCCGGTGAGGACGCTCCGGCGCCTGCCGCCCGTACTGCGGCTCTGACGCTGGCGCTCGTGGCGCCGTTGCGCGAGTGCATGGCCCGTGAGAATGCCGCCAACGTGTTCGATGGCATCGAGATGCCGCTCGTTCCGGTACTTGCCAAGATGGAGCGCACGGGCATGCTCGTGGACCCCGACCGTCTGCACAGTCTGTCCGAGGGTCTGGCGACCCAGATTACCGAGGTTGAGCGCAGTATTCGCGACCTGGCGGGTGATGAGACCTTTAACATCGGCAGCCCCATGCAGCTGTCGCATGTGCTCTTTGATGTGATGGGCCTTCCGACCAAGGGTCTCAAAAAGACCAAGCGCGGTTACTATTCGACCAATGCCAAGGTACTGAGTGATCTTGCCCGTGACCACGAGATTGTTCGTTTGATCTTAGACTGGCGTGAGAAGTCCAAGATCAAGTCCACCTATCTGGACACGCTGGGCCCGCTACGCCGTGGCGACGGTCGCGTGCACACTACGTACAACCAGACCATCACGGCAACGGGGCGTCTGTCCTCGAGCGACCCGAACCTGCAAAACATCCCGACGCGCTCGGAGCTGGGTCGTACCGTCAAGACGGCGTTTTCGGCAGGCGAGGGAAGCGTCTTTTTGGCGGTGGACTACTCGCAGATCGAGCTGCGTCTGCTGGCGCATCTCTCGGGTGACGAGCATCTGGTGCGCGCCTTTAACGAGGGCGAGGACTTCCACGCCGAGACGGCGGCGCGCGTATTTGGTGTGCCGGTGTCCGAGGTAACGCCCGACTTGCGCAGTCGTGCCAAGGCCGTGAACTTTGGCATCGTTTACGGTCAGCAGGCCTATGGCCTGTCGCAGTCGCTGCATATCTCGATGGCCGAGGCGCGCGATATGATCGATCGCTACTACGAGGCCTACCCGGGCGTGCGCACGTTCCTCGACAACGTGGTGGCGCGCGCCAAGCAGACGGGCTACGCCGAGACCATGTACGGCCGCCGTCGTCATATTCCGGAGCTCAAGGCCAAAAACCCGCAACTCCGCGGCTTTGGCGAGCGCACGGCCATGAACCACCCCATGCAGGGAACCGCCGCCGACATCATCAAGATCGCGATGGCCCGCGTAAGCCGTCGCCTGGAAGAAGAAGGCTTTGCCGCCCACATGATCCTGCAGGTACACGACGAACTGGACTTTGAGTGCCCCGTCGATGAAGTCGAGCGCCTAACCACCATGGTCCGCGACGTCATGGAGCACGTAGTAGACCTCCGCGTCCCCCTAATCGCCGAAGCCAGCACCGGCATAACCTGGGCCGATGCCAAATAAAGAAGCACCCACAACCCCAAAGCAACCAAACAAGAAGGGAGCCCCTCATCAACAAGGAGCTCCCTTCATCCAATTAAATTCAGCCAAAGTATCTAGGCGCCAAGACACCATCTAGGCGGCAAGCAAGTAAACCTAGGACCTGGCCGGGCGGCGCGGATTAGTTTTTCGTAGATTCCGCACGAGCCGGAAAGCACTTAATGTGCTTTCCGAGCGAGCCCAGGACCTGACCGAACGAAAAACTAATCCGCTCCGCCCGGCCAGGTCCGACGAGCCACGTTACCGAGCCGCCAAGATGGCGTCGATGAGCGTCAGTACGCCCCCGTCGTTGTTGCTCGGAATGCGCCACTTGGCGTGCGCGTTCATGTGCTCCTCGGCATTGTCCACGATAAAGCTGTGACCGACGCGCTCGAGCATGGGGATGTCGTTGTAGGTATCGCCCACGGCGGCGGCATCGGCGATATCAATGCCCAGGTGTTCGCACAGGTGCGCGACGCCGGCGCCCTTGTCGACGCCCAGGTTCATAAAGTCGATCCACTCGCGCCCGGCGTTGGTGACATAGAGCTTGTCCGAGAACTCGGGGCTATAGGTCTCGCGAAACGCGGGCTCGGCGTCGTAGCCGGGGAAGAAGACCGAGATCTTGTTGGACTCGAAATCAATGCCCTCAAAGCTGTCGACGTAGTTGATTGTGTTGTAGTAGACGCTGATCTCGTCGTGGTATTGGTGGTCGCGCGCGAGCACGTAGAACTCGTCGAAGCAGCACAGGACGGGGACAGCGCGAGGATCCTCAGAGGCGCGGCTCAAGACCTGCTGGTACAGTTCCACGTCGATATTGCTCTTATAGATATAGCCGCCGCGATAGATCACGCAAGCTCCGTTGTCGGGACAAAAGGCGAGGCGGTTCTTGATGCCCTCGAACATCTCCTCGAGCTTGGGGGCGGGACGTCCGCTGGCGGGGCAGAATACGATGCCGGCGTCGGCGAGCTTGTCCAGGCGCTCATCAAGACCCTGGGGCAGCACACGCTCGTCGGTCAGCAGCGTCTTGTCCATATCGACGGCGAGAATCTTAATGTTGCCGATGTTGGCGTCCGATTCGTAAGTTTGCATAAAAATGCGCCTTTCGTTTCGAGATTGTTTCAGACGTTATAACCATCAACTAGTAGTCGAGCGTATTTTCGCAGGAATGGTGCGTATTTGCACCACGCTTCACAAAGTAATGAAAAAACTTTTCAGAAATTTGAATTTGTCGCTTGTGCTGCGGGCACTTTAGCGTAATATAGCGACCATCGAAAACGGAGACGGAAAAACAACCGCTTACCGAGGAAAAGGTACCGTTTACGATATTAGAATTGCGCCCGGCGATAGGTGAAAGGAGAGGCAGATGCAGTTCGTAACGATCATCACCACTGCAGACAATGCCATCCGACGCCAGCGCGCAATTTCCCGACGACGATAACAATCGTCTCTGTCCGCATGGGGCGAATTGCCTCAACAGAGTCATTTTGAGGTCGTTGGGTTTTAGCACGACATTGCTGCATGTTTCTAGGGCATGTATGTGCTGATTTTTGCTATTTAACCTGATATTGCACGGTTTTTGACCTCAAGGTGACTTGCAACTGACCGATGTTCTAACTAGCTACCAAGGGCGAAAGGAAACAGCCATGAGCAAGGAAAAAGTCGTTCTCGCATATTCCGGTGGTCTTGATACATCCGTATGTGTCAAATGGCTCCAGGACGAGAAGAATCTCGATGTCGTTTGTGTCTGCGGCAACGTGGGCCAGGAAGAGACCGGACTGGATGCCAAGAAGCAGAAGGCGCTCGACCTGGGCGTTCTCGATTGCCAGGTGCTCGACCTGCGCGACGAGTTCTCTGATGAGTTCCTGACTAAGGCCATCGCAGCAAACTCCATGTACGAGAACAAGTATCCGCTGCTCTCCGCCCTGTCTCGCCCGCTGCTTGCCAAGAAGCTTGTTGAGGTCGCCCACGAGTTTGGCGCTACCTACGTCGCCCACGGCTGCACCGGCAAGGGTAACGACCAGGTCCGTTTTGAGGCCGCCGTAAAGGCCCTCGACCCCGAGCTCAAGGTTATCGCCCCGGTTCGCGAGTGGGACCTGAAGTGCCGTCCCGACGAGGTCGCCTATGCCCACGCCCACAACGTGCCGGTTCCCGAGGGTGCCAACGACAACCCCTACTCCATCGACGACAACCTGTGGGGTCGTGCCATTGAGTGCGGTCACCTGGAGGATCCCTGGAACGAGCCGCTCGACGACGCTTGGGTTATGACCAAGAACCCCGAGGACACGCCGGACACCCCGACCTACACCGAGATTGAGTTTGAGGCCGGCAAGCCCGTCGCCGTCGACGGCAAGAAGATGAAGCTCTCCGAGATCGTTATCGCCCTCAACAAGATCTCCGGCGACAATGGCTTTGGCCGTCTCGATCTGGTCGAGGATCGCCTGGTGGGCCTTAAGAGCCGCGAGTGCTACGAGGTTCCCGGCGCCCTGACGCTCATCACCGCTCACAAGGCGCTCGAGGACATCTGCGTCGAGGGCGACCTGCTCAAGACCAAGATCAAGCTCGAGCAGGATTGGGCCACCGCCGTGTACAACGGCCAGTGGTACAGCCCGCTCAAAAACGCGCTCGATGCCTTTATGGCCGATACCCAGAAGTTCGTGACCGGCACTGTCCGTCTGAAGTTCTTTAAGGGCAACTGCCATGTCGTCGGCCGCAAGAGCCCCTTCAGCCTCTACGACTACGGTCTGGCTACCTACGACCGCGACACCACGTTTGACGAGAAGGCCAGCGCCGGCTTTATCGAGATCGATACGCTGTCGCTCAAGACGTGGGCAAAGGTCCAGGGCCCCAGCTCTGCTGCCGCCCAGGCCTAGCGCCTCCTTCCCTTGGTGTCCGCGCGGCCCGTCCGCGTGATACATAACGGGCGCACGGGGTCCCTACCTTTCGTTATGCTTGCTGACACTTCTTAACATCGGTGGCCCCTACGTTCCGCCCGCATATATGATGCCGCGTCTGCGGCTGAGTCCGAGCCCCGCCGGGGTTGTCCGGCGGGGCTCCTTCTATCAATTTGGCGGCTCTGCGCCTATATATATGAGGAGTATCCATTATGTTCAATGCTATCGCGCATGCTCTACTTGCCCTCGCGCCCGAGTTCGATGCTGCAAAGGTCGAGGACGTTCCTATGAGCCTGAAGGCCTGGATCGATGGTTCGCAGGGCAACATCCGGAGGGAGACGTTGGGCGCCAAGTGCATGGTGCGTCACTTCTTTGCAAATTAGCTACATGGTCCCGCGCGCGGCAGGGAGTGTGTAAAACTAGCGGTTGAAAAATCGCTTTAGCGATATGGCGCATTGCTTTGGGCGCTTGTTTTGGTATTTGGAGAAAGGGGACGGTTCCATGGCTCTTTGGGGTGGTCGTTTTGAGGCGGGCGTGGCCGAGGTCACGCAGGAGTTTGGCGCGTCTCTGCCGGTCGACAAACATCTCTATAAACAGGATATCGCCGGATCTAAGGCACATGCCAAGATGCTGGCGGCCCAGGGCATCATCAGTGCCGAGGACGAGCAGGCGATTGCCGAGGGTCTGACCGGAATCGAACAGGATATCGATGCCGGCAACTTCACCTTCGACATCAACGACGAGGACATTCATATGTCCATCGAGAGCGAGCTGACGCGTCGCATCGGCGAGGCTGGCAAACGCTTGCATACCGGACGTTCGCGCAACGACCAGGTGGCGACCGACACACGCTTGGGCGTCAAGGCGCTGGCCAAGGAGCTCATGGAGGCAAATCTAGAGCTGCGCCGTGTGCTGGTGGATGCGGCTAAGAAGTACGACAAGGTGATTTTGCCGGGCTACACGCACATGCAGCACGCTCAGCCCGTGCTGCTGTCGCATCATCTGCTGGCGTATTCCTGGATGTTCGCGCGCGACTTTACGCGCCTGAAGGCCGCCTTTGATGCCGCCGACAACTGCCCGCTGGGCGCTGCCGCGCTTGCCGGTACGAGCTATCCGCTCGATCGCCAGATGACGGCTGCCGAACTTGGCTTTGCGGGCGTGATTCCCAACTCGCTCGATGCGGTTTCCGACCGCGATTTCCTGCTCGATCTGCATTACGCCGGATCCGTCATGGCCATGCACCTGTCGCGCCTTTCCGAGGAGATCGTGCTGTGGTCGAGCTCCGAATTTGGCTTTATCACGCTTTCAGACTCCTACTCCACCGGCTCGTCTATCATGCCGCAGAAGAAGAATCCCGACTTTGCCGAGCTTATCCGCGGCAAGAGCGGCCGTGTGTATGGCAACCTGGTGCAGCTGCTCGTGACCATGAAAGGCCTGCCGCTTGCTTATAACAAGGATTTGCAGGAGGACAAGGAGGGCGCGCTCGATACCGCCCATACGCTCATGCAGTGCCTGTCGGTTATGGCCGGTATGATTTCGACTTGGGCCGTCAACGAGGATGCCATGGCGCGCGAGTGCGGCGTGGGTCACCTTGCCGCCACCGATGTTGCCGATTACCTGGCTAAGCGTGGTCTGCCGTTCCGCGAGGCACATGCCGTGGTGGGCCATCTGGTCCTGATGTGCGAGAAGCGCGGCTGCAATCTTGAGGACCTGCCGTTTGAGGTGTTCCAGGAGGCAAGCCCGCTCTTTGAGCGCGACATTACCGAGGCGCTCGACATCCCGTCGATTGTCGCCGCGCGCACGACCGAGGGCGGCACCGCCCCTGCCGCCGTTGCCGTGCAGCTTGATCGCGCCGAGGCACAGCTCGTGGCTGACGAGGGTGTGTTTGGGTCACTGACTAAGGTCGTCGAGATGGGCCACGGGGTAAAGTAGGGATTTGGCTGAAGCCGTTTTGGCCATTTATTGATAAATCGTTTTCACTTTACGGGCGCCTGCTGATGTGGGCGCCCGTATTTTGTTGCTATGGGGGAGGGGCTTGTCGAGAACTTCTGTAGGACCTTTGGGCAGGTTGTGAAGGGGTTACGTTCGCGGGCGGCAACCGACCGCCTGCTCTGTTCGATGCGGTTGATGGGCGGTCGGATGGTACTCTAATCGGGCTTCGAAACAGAAGTGACACATATGGAGCGCTTTAATAAATTGCAACGTTTCAATAAACAGCTTTTTGTTTAACTGCAGCTAAAACTCTGTTACGATGCAGTCCAGGCGGGTGCCGGAATGGGACTTGGGCACGCGCGAACCTACTTGAAAGGCTACTTTTATGGCTATCGAGAAGACCTTCATCATGATTAAGCCCGACGCCGTGCGCGACCGCAAGATCGGCGAGATCGTTGCTCGCATTGAGCGCAGCGGCCTTGTCATCGAGCGCATGGAGATGACCACGCTCGAGCGCGCTACCGTCGAGGAGCACTACGCCCATCTGGCCGACAAGCCCTTCTTTGGCGGTCTCTGCGACTTTATGACGAGCGGTCCGGTCGTCAAGATGGTCGTTTCCGGTCTCTCCGCTGTTGCTAAGATGCGCACCCTCATGGGCGCTACCAACCCGCTTGAGGCTGCTCCTGGTACCATCCGCGGCGACTTTGCCGTCGATGTCAACGCCAACGTGATCCACGGCTCCGACTGCCTGGAGAACGCCGAGATTGAGATCAAGCGCTTCTTTGGCTAAACCAGCTTTGACTCCTTAAAGCTGTTAGCGTGTGGCTTGGGCGCCGCGGAACTCCATCCGCGGCGCCCTTTTATTCCAAAATCTATGCAGGGGCCCGCTCGGACATGTGTTCCGAGCGGGCCCCTGCTGTTAGCTTGTGGCACTGAATAGTTTAGGCTTCGTCGACGATCTTAAGGGCGCGCGTGTGATCGATCTCGTTGAGGAGGTTAACGCGACGCTCGTGACGACCACCCTCAAACTCGGCGTCGAGCCACTCGTCGACGATCATCTTGGCGAGCTCGGAGCCCACGACGCGGGCGCCAAAAGCGAGCACGTTGGTATTGTTGTGCATGCGGGAGAGCTTGGCGCTGAAGGGCTCGGAGCACACGACGGCGCGTACGCCCTCGACCTTGTTGGCAGCCAGGCTGATACCGACGCCGGTGCCACAGATCAGGATGCCCAGGTCGACGTCGCCGTTGGCAACGGCCTTACCCACCTTGTAGCCGGCGATGGGGTAGTCAAAGCTCTCGGAGGTGTCGGTGCCAAAGTTCACGACCTCGCAGCCGCGCTCCTTCAGGTGCTCGGAGATGATGTTCTTGAGCTCGACGGCGGCGTGGTCGTTACCGATACCGATCTTCATGGATAGTTCCTCTCTGGTCTGTGCGGCGAGATTGCTAAAGGTTTTACCGCGTTCGACTGCATGATAGCGCGACTTTTGTGTAAACGCTTGGGCGTTTTTTGGTCAAACGCTTTAGCATGCAACAAGACCGGTTTCTCATGAATGAATGCCGTCAGTTTGCGCCTGAATGCCGTCTACCGGAACCTGGGTTGCGGTTTTTGATGCATTGTTATCAAATAAAAGAGCTAATTATTATTGAGAGCCCAGTCCGTTATACAAGTAGGAGATACCTATGCCTGCCGATTCCCTTCGTGATGCCGCGTTTTGCGATGTTTTGAACCGCGAGCTTGTCTGCGCGCTCGGCTGTACCGAGCCCATTGCCGTTGCCTATGCAGCGGCACTGGCGAGCCAGACGCTCGGTTGCGAGCCCGATCATATGGATGTTGCCTGCTCGGGCAATATCATCAAGAACGTTAAGAGCGTGACCGTGCCCAACTCGGGCGGTATGCACGGTATTGAAGCCGCGGCCGTGCTGGGTGCCGTGGGCGGCGACGCTAAGAGCGCGCTCGAGGTGCTCGAGAGCGTTAACGATGAAGACCGTGCTCGCGTGGCCGAGCTCCTCGCCGACGCCGACTACTGCGATGTATCGCTTGTCGAGGGTGTGCCCAACCTCTACATCAAGGTGACTGCCACGGCCGGGGGCCATACCGCGGTCGTCGAGATTACCGACCACCACACCAATGTCACGTGCCATACCCTCGACGGTATTCCGGTGTGCGGCAAGTCGGCGGGGGAGTGTGCCGCCTGCGCCGAGCGCGTCGTGGCCGAGCGGGCGGCAGATAACGCCGACACGCCCATGTCGATCGAGACCATCATCGACTTTATCGAGGACGGTGACATTGAGGACGCCCGTGCTGCCGTTGAGCGTCAGATTGAGCTGAATGGCGCAATCAGTGCCGAGGGCCTTGCGCACGCTTGGGGCGCCGAGGTGGGTCGTACGCTGCTGGGTGCTCGTGCCGATGACGTCGCCTGCCGTGCCCGTGCCCGTGCGGCCGCCGGGTCCGACGCCCGCATGAACGGCTGCGCGCTGCCGGTCGCCATTGTGTGCGGCTCGGGCAATCAGGGCATTACCTGCGCATTGCCCGTCATGGAGTATGCCGAGTACCTGCGTTGCGACCACGAGCGCCTGGTGCGCGCCGTGATGCTGTCCGATCTTATCGCCGTGCATATCAAGAGCTATATTGGTGCGCTCTCGGCGTTTTGCGGTGCTATTTGCGCCGCGTGCGGCGCCGGCGCCGCGATTACCTGGCTGTGCGGTGGCACGCGCGAGCAGATTGGCGCGACGGTCTCGAATACGCTCGGTAACGTGGGCGGCATCGTGTGCGACGGCGCCAAGGCGAGCTGTGCCGCCAAGATCTCGGCTGCCGTCGATGCGGCGATTCTGGGCCATGATATGGCCATGCAGGGTCGCGGCTTCCGCGCCGGCGAGGGCCTGATCCAGGATACCGTTGAGCAGACAATCGCCAGCATGGGCTACGTGGGCCGTGTGGGTATGAAAGATACCGACGTCGAGATCCTCAACATCATGATCGGCAAAACCCAGGTCTGCTAGATATTAAGTTGCGGTGAGATAGTTCCTAAAATTACCCGGGTGAGGGGCAAACAGGAACTATCTCACCGCAACTGCGCTAGATGTTCTGGCGCCTACGATAGTTCGTCGGCTATTTGGTGCTCGTAGAAGGCCTCGATTACGGCGTTAAAGTCGCGGGCGAAGTCTTCCATCGTTCCGCACCAGGTGGCTCGGCTGGGCTTGCCTTGGCCCACATAGGCAGTCTGAATGCCGCAGGCGGGGCTGGGGAAGTCGCGCTTGGGGTCGTTGCCTACCATAAGGACCTCGTGCGGCTCGAGCCCCATCACCTGAAGCTGCTCTAGATAGTAGGTGGCATCGGGCTTGCAGCGGGTGGTGTTTCCCATGTGCGTGACGAGCTCAAAGGGAGCGTCGGCCAGGTCGCCCCAACCCATGCGGCACTCGATGGCCCCCTGGGGAAAGCTGGGGTTGGTAAAGAGCGCACAACGCAGCCCTGCGTCCTGTACGGCCTGGAGCGCGGCGTGTGCGCCCGGCATGGCGTGGGCGTTAATGACATCGTCGTTCTTGTACGGAAGAACTTCGCGGTCATAGTAGGTAAACGCCTCGTAGATGAGGGGATCGGAGAGGCGGATCCCGCATCGGCGCTCGACCTCTTCTTGGTAAAACTCAAGATTGGTGCGGTTGTCCGTGCCGCTGCGGCGATTGGCGTTGAGGTCGACCAGGATGGTGCCGAGGCGTGCCATCGTGCCACCGCGGCTGCGGCGCCCGATATCCGCGAGCATCGAAGAGACATCCTTAAAATAGCGAAGGATGAACGCGTTGAGGTTGATGCTAAGAAGCGTTTCGTCCATATCGAAAACGACTGCTTTGAGCACGCGGGCACCTTTCTCGTAAATTTGATCTAGAGTCGTTGGCTCCGGATACTTTACCCCAAAGCCAATTGCCTGGCTGGTTATCGTCAAGTTGCGGAGACGTGTGTTCATAAGATTACGAAAAAGTCTCCACACGAGTAAAAAATCGCAGTTCACGCTTGAAATCGAACTCATTTCCCCGTAACCTATACGAACGTGATTGCATAAGCGTCACATTAGTATCTGTCGGCTCCCGAGTGTTCCTAAACGTTGTGTGCTTGTCGCACCCTTCTGTAGGTCCTAGCAATCGGGGCCCCGTAGTTCGAAAGGGGTCCACCTTTGAGTGAGATTCAGAACTCGTCCATTTTCTCTCTTGACGATGTCAATGAGGAGGAGATGAACAACCTCATCGACGGTACGATTACCGACTTTGATGAGGGCGATCTCGTTAACGGCACTGTCGTTAAGATCGAGCATGACGAGGTGCTCGTTGACATCGGATTCAAGTCCGAGGGCGTTATCCCGGTCCGCGAGCTGTCCATCCGCAAGGACGCTAACCCTGCAGACATCGTTGCACTCGGTGATCCCATCGAGGCTCTGGTTCTCCAGAAGGAGGACAAGGACGGTCGTCTGGTCCTGTCCAAGAAGCGTGCCGAGTACGAGCGTGCTTGGAACCGCATCGAGGAGAAGTTCAACTCTGGCGAGAACGTCGAAGGCGAGGTTATCGAGGTTGTCAAGGGCGGCCTGATCCTCGACATCGGCCTGCGTGGCTTCCTGCCTGCTTCTCTCGTCGACCTCCGTCGTGTCAAGGACCTCACCTCCTACATGGGCACCCGCATCGAGGCTCGCGTCATCGAGATGGACCGCAACCGCAACAACGTCGTCCTCTCCCGTCGCGTCGTGCTCGAGGAGTCCCGTAAGGCCGAGCGCTCCGAGATCCTGTCCAAGCTCAAGTCTGGCATGCGTCTCCAGGGCACCGTTTCCTCCATCGTCGACTTCGGCGCCTTCGTCGACCTCGGCGGTATCGACGGCCTCATCCACATCTCCGAGCTTTCCTGGAACCACGTCAACCATCCTTCCGAGGTTGTCAAGGTCGGCCAGGAGGTCGAAGTCGAGGTTCTCGACGTCGACCTCAACCGCGAGCGCATCTCCCTGGGTCTCAAGCAGACCACCGAGGATCCGTGGCGCGCACTGGTCAAGAAGTACCCCGTCGGCGCTATCGTCGAGGGCACTGTGACCAAGCTTGTCCCGTTCGGCGCTTTCGTCGACCTGGGCGAGGGCATCGAGGGCCTGGTGCACATCTCCGAGATGGCCAACAAGCACGTCGACCAGCCTTCTCAGGTCACCCACGTGGGCGACAAGGTTCAGGTCAAGGTCATGGAGATCGACCTCGACCGTCGTCGTATCTCCCTGTCCATGAAGTCTGCTGCTGAGACTCTGGGCGTCGAGATCGAGGTTACCCCGCTGCCTTCCGAGAAGAAGGACGAGGAGACCGACGCCGAGTAAATCGGTTTGACGATCACTTGTTTTAAGGGATCCGTCCGCAATGGACGGGTCCCTTTTTGCATTTGCTGCTGAGGCGCGCGATGCTGCCCATGCTGTCTGCAGGCTATTTGGTTGTCGGTGCATGAAAAATGCCGACATCCCGCCTCGGGGAGGAGGCGGGAACACACCGAGTAGACGGAGGGGTGCGGAGCGCGGTCGCGTCTCGACTGACGACGTTGCCCATCGACAGGACCATTGTAACGCATGGCGGTTCTTGGTTTATCGTGTCGAGCGTTTGCGTTGTGCCATTGCCTGCGGCAACGGTGTGTTACACTCTTGCACTGCTGAGTGGGCCAGACGGTCGCGCGATGTGCTGCTTGCAGTACGCGTGAGGAAAGTCCGGGCTCCAGAGGGCGGGATGCCGGCTAACGGCCGGGCGGAGTGATCCGACGGAAAGCGCCGCAGAAAAGAAGACTCCCACCTGCGCCGCAAGGCGTAAAGGGAAAAGCTGAAACGGTGGTGTAAGAGACCACCAGCGTCGTGGCAACACGGCGGCTTGGCAAGCCCCATCCGGAGCAAGCGCGAATAGGAACGCTATGGGCCGGCCCGGTCCGCGTTCGGGTAGCGTGCGTGGAGCTGCACGGTAACGTGCAGACAAGATAAATGACCGTCCACGACAGAACCCGGCTTATCGGCCCACTTGGCATTTTTGTTACCCTGACAATCGATATGTTGTTTGCCGTATTATTGAGGCTGTTTGTTGCTTTGCTTGTTGTTGAGGGGCTTTGTTGGACAGCTATTTTACTCTGCAATCGAATATTGAGGTTTCGGGCGAGTTTGTGGACCGCAAGAGCCGGTTTATTGCCCAGCTGGTCCATATTGAGTCCGAGGATGAGGCGAATGCCTTTATCGAGACGGTTCGCAAGCGTCATTACGACGCTCGACACAATGTTCCCGCGTGGATTTTGGTCGATGGACGCGAGCGCCAGAGCGATGACGGTGAGCCGAGCCGCACGAGCGGCATGCCGACGCTCGAGGTGTTGCGCGGCGCGGGGCTCAAAAATGTTTGCTGCGTAGTGACGCGCTATTTTGGTGGCACGCTGTTGGGGCCTGGTGGCTTGGTACGCGCCTATACCGCGGCGACGCAGGCGGCGGTGGCCGCGGCTCAGGAGGCCGGGCAGATCGTTGAGATGACAAGCGTCGTGCCGGTTGACGTGCATGTGGCCTATCCGCAGTACGAGCAGGTGCTTCGCTTGGCGCAGGATTCGGGTGCCAAGGTTTCGGATACCGATTACGCGGATGCCGTGACACTTCATTTGGCGTTTAAGGCAGGGGGGCAGGAGCCGTTTTGCGCTAAGATGCGCGAGCTTATGGCGGGGCGCGAGGAGATTGAGGTCGGCGCTCCCGAGTTTGCCGAGTTCTAACGGCGACGGCCGGCGTGCTTTTGGATGGATTCCAAGCGCGCCGGCCGTCGTTTTTCTGTTGCTGCCGTTTACTCGGCGAGCTGCTTTAGCACATCGCAGGCAATCTCGACGGCATCGTCGATGCAACCGGGGCAGCTGCGGAGCGGACCCTTGTCCGATCCGATGCCCTTGAGCGTGCCGCAGACGGTCGTCGTGTTCTTCTCGCCAAAGCGCTTGGCGATTTCGCGCGACAGCTTGTAGGTCTGGCCCTTGGTCTTGGGGTTTTCCATGCCGTCGCTCATTACAAAGCCCATGATGGCCACGGCGCCCGAGATGGCGCCGCAGGTCTCGGTCATGCCGCCCATGCCGGCGCCAAAGCCCTCGGTGAGGGTAAAGGCGACCTGGGGGTCGAGCCCGACGGCGGGCGCGAGCGTGCAGGCGACGGCCTGGGCGCAGTTAAAGCCACGTGCGTGGTATTCGGCAGCCTGAGCCTGACAGGCGGTGATATCGAGCTGGGCCGTATCGATTTGCTTCATCGTTGTCTCCTTGGTCACGGTGTACCCGCCTATGGTACCCGTGACGGGGCATGTAATCATCGAGAGCTTCATGTATGCCTCGTTTTTATCAATCGAGCAAATGCCCAAGGCTTGAGATAAATACCCCTGATCAATTTGTCCCATAACCTACCTTGGGGATGGGTTGAGAGGGGTGCGGGGTAGCGGTATCGTGAACCGAATAAAACTAAAACCCAGGCAAGGGAGCTAGATATGAGCGAGCAGACCATCGGTACTACATGTGTTCAGGGCGGCTATCACCCGGGAGATGCCGAGCCGCGCCAGGTGCCCATCTACCAGTCCACCACGTGGAAGTACGACACGTCGGAGCATATGGGCAAGCTGTTTGACCTGGAGGAGTCGGGCTACTTCTACAGCCGCCTGCAGAACCCCACGTGCGATTTGGTTGCCGCCAAGATCTGCGAGATGGAGGGCGGCACCGCAGCGATGCTCACGAGTTCGGGCATGGCTGCGAACTTCCTCGCGATCTTTAACGTTGCCGGTGCCGGCGATCACGTGGTCGCAAGCTCTGCCATTTACGGCGGTACGTATAACCTGCTCGCCCACACCATGGGCCGCATGGGCGTGACCTGCACGTTCGTCGCTCCCGACTGCACCGATGAGGAGCTGGAGGCTGCCTTTCAGCCCAACACAAAGCTCGTCTTTGGCGAGACGATCGCAAATCCCGCCCTTGCCGTGCTCGATATTGAGCGCTTTGCCAAGGCCGCACATGACCACGGCGTGCCGCTGATGGTCGACAACACCTTCCCGACGCCCGTGATGTGCCGTCCCTTTGAGTGGGGCGCCGACATCGTTACGCACTCCACCACCAAGTACATGGATGGACATGCTGCCTACCTGGGCGGCGTGATCGTCGACCACGGCCAGTTTGACTGGATGGCCCATGCGGACAAGTTCCCGGGTCTCACCACGCCTGACGAGAGCTACCATGGCGTGACCTATGCCGAGAAGTTCGGTCGCGAGGGCGCCTTCATTACCAAGGCCACCGCGCAGCTCATGCGCGACCTCGGCCCCATGCAGAACCCGCAGGCGGCATTCTTCCTGAACAGCTCGCTCGAGAGCCTGCATGTGCGCATGCCGCGTCATTGTGAGAACGGCCTGGCCGTTGCCAAGTTCCTGCAGAGCCATCCCAAGGTGCGCTTCGTGAGCTATCCGGGCCTGGAGGGCGACAAGTACTATGACCTCGCTCAGAAGTACATGCCAAACGGTACCTGCGGCGTTGTGAGCTTTGGCTTTAATGGTGGTCGCGCGGCGGCCGAGACCTTTATGAAGAGCCTCAAGCTCGCCCAGATCGCCACGCATGTGGCCGACGCCCGCACCTGCTGCCTGCATCCCGCTAACGCTACGCACCGCCAGATGAACGATGAGGAGCTCATCGCCTGCGGTATCTCCGCCGACATGGTGCGCCTGTCGTGCGGCCTCGAGGACACGGCCGATCTGATTGCCGACCTTGAGCAGGCGCTCGAGCAGTGCTAGGCTAGCGTTCGCACAAGGCGCCGATGCTGGCAGAAAGCTTCGGTGGCCTTCCGTTCCGATTCCGTAGGCGGGACCCCAATTGCGACTGTTTACAGACGATTGGGGCCCCGTTTTTGCGTTGCGCCACTCGAAAGGATGGATATGGAGAAAACTGCAGAGCAGCTGCGCCGCGAGCATATTGCCCTAGAGGGCGACACCCATGGCAAGAACAAATGGGCGATTCTATTTACCGTGCTCATCATGACGTTTATGGTGTGTTTGGATTCGACCGTCGTGACCGTGGCGCTGCCCGTGATGCAAAAGGAGCTGGGCGTGGGCCTCGATCGCATTCAGCTGGTGAGCTCGGTGTACCTGCTTGCGACATGCGTGGCTATGTTGCCGTTTGGCCGTCTGGGCGACGTGCGCGGCAAGGTGAATGTGTTCCAGCTGGGTGTCATCGTCTTTACGGTCGGTTCGCTGCTGTGCGGCCTTTCGGCCTCGCTCGAGGTTCTTATCCTGGCACGCATTGTTCAGGGCGTCGGTTGCGCGGCGGCCATGGCTAACAACATGGGTATCATCACCGAGTCGTTCCCGGCGCGCGAACGAGGCCGTGCTATGGGTATTCTCGCGACCTTTGTGGCCCTCGGCATGATGTGTGGCCCCGTGCTCGGCGGCATGCTGGTGGCAAGCTTTCCTTGGGAGAGCATCTTCCTCATCAACCTGCCCATTGGCGTCATCTCGTTTATCGTGGGGCTCTACACGCTGCCGCATGTTAAGCCGGAGGCCGGCGAGCGCCCCATGTCCCTGATCGAGGCCGCTCGTCGCTGCTTTGCAAATTCGGCCTTCACCATCAACCTTGCCTGCATGCTCATCGTGTTCGTTGGTATTGGCGCATCTGAGTTTATCCTGCCGTTCTATTTTCAGGACGCCCATGGCTTTGGTTCCGACATTTCCGGATTTCTCTTTTTGGCGCTGCCGATGGTGAATGCCTTTATCGGACCGCTTTCGGGTACGGTTTCGGACCGTGTTGGCTGCGAGGGCCCCACGGCGGTCGGCCTGGGCGTGTACGTGTGCGGTCTCTTTGCGGTAAGCACGCTCGACGAGCACTCTTCTATTCCTGTGATCGTGTGCTGCGTTGCGTTTATGTCGTGTGGCACGTCGATTTTCCAGAGCCCCAACAACTCGCTGTATATGGGCTCAGCTCCGCGCGAAGCGCTCGGCTTTGCGGGCAGCCTGGGCAGCCTGGCGCGCTACGCCGGCATGGCACTCGGCATTACGGCGGCGTCGCATATCCTGTATGGGCAGATGAGCGTGGCGATGGGCGAGGCCGTGACCAGTTTTGTTGCAGGCCGTCCGGATGTATTCCTATTCGGCTTTCGCTCGGTGTTCTACGTACTTATGGCTGTGGCCGCTGTGGGCTTTGCGCTTGCCATGGTGCGTTTGGTGACGATGCGCGCCCGCCATTAGCGTGTTGGGAGGCTGTCTGCCACGATTCGCGCCGTCCCAAAAAGACTGGTTTGTGGTGCGATGCGGCTTGTGGGGCGGGCGGGGGTCGGTCCGTGGTAGACTATCGAACAACGTTTATTAATCGCGCGGTATCGTTGCCGCGAGAAGGGGTTGCGCCATGCAGGAGCTTGAGGATCGTATTCGCCATGACGGCATCGTAAAGGCCGGTAACGTCCTTAAGGTTGATGCCTTCCTCAACCACCAGTGCGACGTTGAGCTGTTCGACCACATGGGTGCCGAGTGGTCCCGTCTGTTCGAGGGTGTCGAGATCAACAAGATCCTGACGATTGAGGCTTCGGGCATTGGCATGGCCTGCATCGCAGCTCAGCATTTTGGCGGCGTGCCGGTGGTCTTTGCCAAGAAGGCGCAGTCCATCAACCTCGATGGCGAGCAGTATGCCACGACCATCTACTCCTTCACCAAGCAGAAGGAGTACCCGGTCATTGTAGGTAAGCGCTTCCTGTCCGAGGGCGACAAGGTTCTGATCATCGACGACTTCTTGGCTAACGGCTGTGCGCTTGAGGGTCTCATCAAGATCTGCGAGGCTGCGGGCGCCGAGGTTGCCGGCATCGGTATTGCCGTGGAGAAGGGCTTCCAGGGCGGCGGCGATAAGCTCCGTCAGCGCGGCTTCCGCGTTGAGAGCCTGGCCCGTATCGCCGATATGGACTGCGAGAACGGCGAGATCACCTTCGCCTAAGCGCGCAACACAAGCGATTGGTATGCGATGTGACAAAGGGACTGTCCCTTTGTCACATTTTTTGTATGAGGGGAGGTGCTGATATGGATGAGAACAAGATGGGATGGCGTGAGTATGCGCGCTATGCCGAGATGTCGGTCGAGGAGCTGGCGCACGATTGCGAGGTACAGGTGTTTCGCGCGACGGGTCCGGGCGGGCAGGGCGTGAACACGACGGACTCTGCGGTGCGCATGAAACATGGGCCCACGGGGATTGTCGTGACGGCGCGTGAGAGCCGCAGCCAGTTTCAGAATCGCGCGAGCTGCCTGCGTAAGCTGCGCGCTGAGCTTGAGCGTCGCGGGCGTCCACCGCGTCGACGCGTAAAGACCAAGGTGCCTCAGCGCTCTCGCCAGCGCAGGCTTAATGACAAGCACTTCAACGCCATTAAAAAGGCCAACCGTCGCAAACCGGGCAGCGACGAATAGCCTCCTCATAAGTTGCGGTGAAATAGGGACTGTTTTGCGGCTTTAGCTGCATAAACAGTCCCTATTTCACCGCAACTTAGGTGGGGTTAGCGTGTTGGGCGCCAGACCTCGAGGGCACCGGCGAGGATGTCCACCTCGATGCGCGAGGCGACAACGGGCTCGCCGTCGGCCTGGATGGGGTAGTCGGGCTCCTCGAACGTGAGCTCGGCATGACGGCAGCGGCGCATGCGAACCGGTGGCAGCTTGGTATGGTGGCCGTCCTTGGCCGAAAGGAACATGGGCAGGGCGACCGCACGGGGGACGGGGCCGCAGGCGTAGCAAATGTCGAGTATGCCGTCGCACGGGTCGGCGTTGGGACAGATGCGATAGCCAGAGCCATAGGTGGGCCCCAGCTGGATGGCCATGATAATCGCCCGCACGCGCTCGGCGGGCGCATCGTCAAAGCTCACCGTCATGGGATAGTTGCGGTAGCGCAGACCAAATTGCTCTAGACCCGAGAGGGTGTAGAGCGGAGCGCCGGCGAGGCCCGTCTTTTTGCGCAGCTCGGTGGTGCCCAGGCCGATGGCGGCGTCAATACCGACGGAGAGCGTCTGGTCGTAGTACTCAACGGCAGCCTCGCCGCTGCCGCTCGCAGGGCTCCACGAGCGAATGCGCCCGATGTCCTGACGCTGCAGCTCGCAGGTGAGCAGCGCGCCAAAATCCTTACCGGAGAAATCGTCGATGCCGAGCGTTTGGGCAAAATCGTTGCCAGAGCCCACGGGTAGGATGGCAAGAGCGGGGCGGGCGTCCTCCTCTTGCGCCATAAGTCCGTTGACGACCTCGTGGATCACGCCGTCGCCGCCAAGAGCGATAACGGTGCGATAGCCCTCGACCTGTGCGGCCAGCTCCTTGGCGTGTCCCATGCGCTCGGTCAGCACCAGGTCAAACTGGGATGCGCGCGCGGTCATATCCAAAAAGCGTTGCAGGCGCTCGGCAACTTCGTGCGCCGCACCCGACTGGGCGGCTGGGTTGGCGATGATGAGCGTGCGACCAAAATCAGTTGCGTGCATGGGGCGACTCCCGGCGTATGACGTGACGGTGCGGTCGCGCTCAGGTCGAATTGCCCCCGATTGTGGCTGCACGTCGAATACTTACGTCTACTCTATCAGGTCGTTGTGGCGCTCGATAGCATCCGCTACCGTACCGCCCTCATCCACAATAAGCGAACGGCGCTTGGGTGAGATGATGCGCTGGGCGGGGTACACGCCGCGGTGACCGGCGGTTAGGTAGCTGATAAAGGCCACGATGACAAAGAACCCGGCTGCCGTGCCGTGGAACAGGTCGATGGCCATCATACAGGTGGTGATGGGCACGTTAAGGCCGGCGCAAAACACACCGAGCATGCCCAGCGCTGCCAGAAAGCTGGGATCGATTCCGACGAGGCAACCTATCCAGCCGCCGAGCGCCGCACCGATGCCAAACAGGGGCGTGACCTCGCCGCCTTGGAAGCCCGCGCCCAGGGTAAGTGCTGTGACGACCAACTTGATGGCTGCGTCCGCCAGGGTGGTGTTGCCTGCAAATCCGGCGCCGGAAAGCCACGTGGAAAGGCCGGCGTAGTCCCAAGCGTCGAGGAGGGCATAGGCGGCCAAAACCACGAGTGCGCCGATGAGTGCGCGAACAAGGTAATTGGTGATAAAGCGACCGTACAGGCTCTTGACGGTTCGAACCGACCAGGCAAAGAGACGTGCCGTCAGACCGAAGATGATGGCGCTGATAACAACGATGACAACCGTCCGTGGTGTCATGGTGGGAACGCTGGCGATGACATTCGCTTCGTACTCGGTACCCAGGGCGAGTGATGTAAAGTAGCCGGTAAACGAGGCGACCAGACAGTAGATGCCCGCGGTGTAGTCGATCTTGCCGATAAAGCACATTTCCATGCCAAAGAACGCGCCGGCAAGGGGCGAACCGAATACGGCGCCAAAGGCCGACGAGATACCGGCGAGCATGAGGTCGTGGTGGTCATGCTTTTTGAGGTGGGCGAGGCTCGAGATGTTGCTGGCGATGGTGCCGCCGATCTGCACTGCGGCCCCCTCGCGACCGGCCGATCCGCCCGTTAGGTGTGTGAGCGTGGAGCACACAAACGTGAGGACGGCCATGCGCATATGGATGAGGCGTGTGCCCAGAGCGGAGTCGATGACCAGGTTGTTGCCACGCTTTGCGGCGAGACCGTGGTTCTTGTAGACCCATGCGGTGGCCATGCCCACAACGGGAAGCAAGGCGTAGACCCACACATGGTGCTCGCGATAGTCGGTCGCGATATTCAGCGAGGCCAAAAACGCCCAAGCGGCAACGCCCATGGCGAGCGAGACGATGACGACGAGTGCGAGCAACTTGGCGCTCGCGAGTAGGTTGCGGGCGTTGCGGCGCGTGTCGGCAGCCAAGAGATGCTCAGAGCGGGTGAGCTGATGCCTGCCTGCCGCGATGACGTCGTTCAGGGAGAAAAAACCGCCTTCGTCGAGCGGCTGGGAATGATCCTGCGCTTCGTTTGCGCTTTCGGGTTTGTCGTTATGAGCCATACGTTCCTCTTTTAGGTTGCAACGCAAGCATTATAAAACGCGGTAAACGCGACGAGCCGGTGGGTTGGTTTCCATTCTGTTTCGCGGCCTGCAACCGACAGGTGTATTCGCGGGTGCAGGCCGAGTCGCGGTCGTGCGTCGGGGGATTATACTGAGACAAGCATAAAGAATCGGCGTCCCTGTTGTGCGCCGTGGCATTAAGAGGTGCATATGGCAGAGAAACTCATTCCGCTGGAGGACGCGCAGTCGATTGTTCTGTCGCACGTTGCTCCGACCGATCTCGTCGAGATTCCCGTGTGGCAGGCCGCCGGTCTTCCCTTGGCCGAGGACGCGGTGGCCGATATCGACATCTCGCCGTTTGCCAACAGCGCCATGGACGGGTATGCCGTGCGCGCAGCCGATCTTGCTGCGGCCGCCGGTGACACTCCGGTGACGCTCTTCGTCGTAGGACACGAGGCCGCGGGCCATGTGTTTGAGGGCGCTATCGGCGCGTGCGAGGCGGTCCGCATCATGACGGGCGCGCCGGTGCCCGAGGGCGCCGATGCTGTGGTGAAATACGAGATTGTCGATGTGCTCGACGGTGACGGCAACGAGGGCTCGCACGTTCGCTTCTCGGCGCCTGCCAAGGTAGGGGAGAACGTTCGCTCTGCCGCCGAGGAGGCCCATGCCGGCGATGTTGTGATGCACGCCGGCGAGGTCGTGGCTCCGGCCGGCGCCGGCTTGCTGGCAAGCGCCGGATACGCGAGCGTGAAGGTCCATGCCGCTCCGCGCGTGGGCATTATCTCGCTGGGCACGGAGCTGGTCGCGCCGGGTGAGCTGCCGGCGCGCGGGCAGATTCGCGACTCCAACTCGTCGGCGTTGATGGCCGAAGCGCTCGATGCCGGCGCCGAGCCCGTGTTCTACGGCATTGCGTCCGATGATGAGCAGGCGATTGCCGAGCTGGTTCATCGTGCCGTGCAGGAGTGCGACTTTGTCATTACGAGCGGCGGCGCCTCTTCGGGCGATTACGACTATGTGACGGCGCTGGTCAGGCGCGAGGGCGAGGTGCTGTTCGATCGCATCTCGATGCGTCCGGGCAAGGCCATCACGTTTGGTCTGCTTGGGGACAAGCCATATTTGGGGCTTTCGGGCAATCCCGCGGCGGCGTATGTGGGCTTTGAGATGCTCGCCCGCCCGGCGATTCGCAAGATGCGCGGCTTTGCCGAGGGCGTGCGTCCCGTGCAGCAGGCGACGCTCACACACGGCGTGAAGAAGCACCAGGACCGACGCTTCTTCGATCGCGCCACGGTTTTGCGCGACCCCGAGACCGGTGAGTTGTTGGTGACCGAGGCTAAGACGCAGAACTCGGCGCTGCTCGGCACGATGCAGCGGGCCAACTGCCTGCTGCGTATTGACGAAGGGCCGTGCGAGCTCAAGGCGGGGGATGTCGTGGACGTTGTGCGCGTCGACCTGCCCGAGGGAACGGTGCTATAGGAGGAACGCTATGGAGTTGAAGATATCGATCGTGACGTGCTCGGATACGCGCGACCTTGCCCAGGACGAGGCGGGCGCTGCCCTCGAGGAGCTCATCGTGGCGCAGGGCTGGACGGTCGCCTCGCATGTGGTCGTGCGCGACGACGCCAGCGAGATCGGTGATGCCATTGTGGAAGCCGCCGATGAGTGCCACGCCAATGTCGTGCTCACCTGCGGCGGCACGGGGCTTTCGATGCGCGATGTGACGCCCGAGGCGACGCGTGCCGTCTGCGACCGCGATGTGCCGGGTATTGCCGAGGCAATCCGTGCATACTCCATGACCAAGACGCGCCGCGCCATGCTCTCGCGCGCTATTTGCATGCAACGAGGTCATACACTTGTCGTAAACTTTCCCGGTTCTACGAAGGCCGCCCGCGAAAGCTGGGAGGCCATAGCAGACCAGCTGGAGCATGCGGCTCAGATGACGGCGGGCGGTGGACATACCAACTAAGCGGTTTACCTGCGGCGGGGCGACCTGAACGGCTGCTCCGCCTTTGTTTTCCGCCGAATCGACGCCGAGGTGCACGGTAACTTGAAACTATATTCTCTGACGAGAATAATATCTCACTATCATTATTCGCGCAGAAGTATAATCTGATTGCAGATTAAAGCCCGCGGCGGGGTGCCCGGGCATAGCGTTCGAAAGGGTTGAACATGTTCGATATGGTTTCTCGCCGCGGATTCGTTTCGCTTTCTGCTGTCGCTGCTGCCGGCCTTGGTCTTGCCGGCTGTTCGGGCGGCAAGACGTCCGAACCGGCCGGATCCGATGCCGGCTCTGCCAAGTCTTCCTCTATGAAGAAGGCTGTCGAGCTTCAGGTTTTCGCTGCTAACTCCCTCGAGAAGGCCCTTCCCGAGGTCCAAGAGCTCTACACCGACCAGACCGGCACCACCTTTGCCGACACGCAGTTTAAGGC
>DBEZXT010000092.1:0-9210 GCA_048291645.1 Collinsella aerofaciens
GCGGCGGTGCTTTGGGGGCTTAACGCCGCGCGGCAGCAGCGTCCTGGG
Source organism: Collinsella aerofaciens (assembly GCA_048291645.1). GTDB lineage: Bacteria > Actinomycetota > Coriobacteriia > Coriobacteriales > Coriobacteriaceae > Collinsella > Collinsella aerofaciens_CG. Next base: position 49 of record DBEZXT010000092.1, read on the forward strand.
GCCGCCTTCGATTCGGGCTCAGATTCGGCGGTGGCGTCTCAAAAAGATGAGATGCGAGATGCGGACGATTCGGATGTCGCTGTCACGGCGCAAACCTTTCTGCGGACGCTCGACAAGCGGTCTGGCACTGCGACGGATTCGCCTGAGGACAACGCGATTGCGGTCCGGCTTGCATGGTCTGAGGACCGACCGATGACCGAGGCAGCGGCGGATATGTTACGCGCCTACCGCGAGGTGCCAACGGCCCAGCTCGCCCTGAGCGGCTATCTCGATATTAAGGGCAACGTATGGGGCGCCATCGTGCGCGATGGGCGCGGCTGGGTCGATATGGTGACGGTTGCCGCGGATGCTGGCGATGCTTCGTGTCGTCTGCGCGCGGTGCGCCTGGTCCCGCAAACAATAAGCTCAAAGGAGGGATCGTGAAATGCATGGCGTTCTGCGTGAAGAGGTTGCCCAAGCGACTGTGGAATACGCCATCGTCACGGTGGCGCTGCTATCGATCGTGCTGGCGATTGCGGGACTTTGGCGTGCTGGCACCGATGGGCACTTGGCGGCGCTGGTTGAGCGGGCGGCATCCCATGGCGTTGCCTCGATGTCGGTTATCGACGCCGCCGCGGGCGCTAAGGACATCGCGTTGTATTGATATCGCGCGCGAGGACCGGGCGCAGTCTACGGTCGAGGCTGCTTTTTTGCTGCCGACGTTTCTGACGCTCATCCTTCTCGCACTGCAACCGGTGTGCCTGCTTTATACGCGCGCGGTCATGGAGTCTGCCGCCGCCGAGACCGCGCGGCTCATGACCACGACGACGGCGGAGGACGACGATCTTAAGGAGTTCACCCGCCGCCGGCTTGCCGCAGTGCCCAACGTTTCGATCTTTCATGCCGGCGGGCCGTTGTCGTGGGATATCGAGCTTGGCCGGGCCGGTGCGGGTGGCGTCTCGTCCGTGTCCGTTTCCGGCGAGGTCAAGCCGTTGCCTGTGATCGGTGCGTTTGCGCAGGCTATGGGTGGTACCGCCGAGGGCGGCTACGTTGAGCTCAAGGTCGATGTCTCGTATCAATCGCGTCCCGAATGGCTGGAGGGAGATTATGATTCGTGGATTGTTGCATGGGATTAAGCGTTTCTGGTCTAGATGCGTTTTGGCGCGCCGTCCGAGCTGCCATCGCAAACGAGGCGGCTTTATGGGCCGCGCCGGTGTCGATCTGTTTATCGAAGACGGTGCCTACACCACGCTTTCTTCTGCCGTGGTCATCCTAGTGGTGCTCACGTTGTTGTTTTCGTCGACCGCGGCGATATGGAGCATGTCGCGTGCCGGGGATACCCAGGTGGCGGCCGATAGCGGCGCGCTGGCGGGTGCCAACGTAGTGTCGTCCTATCACACGGCTGCCACGGTGGTTGATGCGAGCATCTTGAGTCTGGGGCTGGCGGGGTTTGCCACAATCGGGACGGGCCTGGTCGCCATCCTCATCCCAGGTGCCGAACCAGTTGCCGGCAATATGGTCGACACCGGGATTGAGATCATTAAAACGCGCAACAAGTTTGCCAAAAGCGCATCGGAAGGCTTACAGAAAATCGAGACGGCTCTGCCATATCTGATCGCCGCGCGTGCCACGCAGGCGGTGTCGGCGCAGGATACCGATAGTGTGGCCTATACCGGTACGGCGCTTGCCGTGCCCAGGACATCCGAATCGGACTTCGCTGCGCTCAAAGGGTCAGAGATCTCGACCGATACCATTAAAGACACATCAGATGATTTAGAGCGTGCGGCCGAGGAGCTGCGGAAGGCTTCTGAGGACACGGCGAAGGCTAAAGAGCGCGCTTGGCTGGCGGATTGTGGTGGATCGGTTCCGGCTTCGGTCGGTAGCTGTTCATGCATGTGGGAACGTGCGAGGAGTTTGGCAAAGCTCTCGGGTGAGCAGAACCCGCATTATGCCTCGAGCATTTCGTGGGAGCCACAGGTGGCGCTCGACCGCGCGAAGACCTACTACCGTCAACGCCTGGCAGACGAAAAACCGCATGGTTCAAGCGTCGAGACGAAGGCGGAGTCGGCGGCGCGCAAGGCGTTTTACACCTATGCGAGTACAGAGGTCAATCGTGCATATGTAACCGAGGACGGAGATGAAGTCGCTTCCTATATCCCGCTGTTGCCGCGCAACACTGACGAGGTGCGAGCGACGGAACTCTATACCGATACGGTGTGGCCAACCAGTGCCATCGATGGCAAGACGTATCTGCATTACGGAACGAGTTGCCCCAACTATAAGAAGGGGGCGCCATGCGGGCTGGCCTCGGTTGCTGCTTATGACGGGCAGGACAAATGCAATAGATGCCATTTTGGTGTTTCGTCGCTCGGTGCCGTTGCGGCTCCTTCGACTTCTATCGAAAACGGCTTTGAGTACCACTTTGATCGATTCAAAGAGGCTCTGGAAGACTACGTCGAATGCCGCAACAAAGAACTCGAACTTGAGCGTCAGACCGAGGATGAGGCCGACCGTGCGGGCAATGCGTTTGACCAGGCCATTAAAGCGCTTTCCGGCGAGCGCCCGCGTATCGCCCCACCTGGCCGTAACGGCGTGGTCGCCTTTGCAGTTTCGGGTGACATTACCAGCCCCGATCAACTTAACTCCTCGTTTAACGCGGCAGTCAGGCTTGGCGATCGCGGCGCTATCTCTGCCGCGGTGCTGGCCCCCGATGAGGCGACGGCGCAAAACAACGTGCTTTCGCGATTTTTCTCGACATTGAAGGAACGCTCGGGCGGCGTTGCCGGCGTGCTCGACGGCGTCATGGATGTTTGGGGACGGCTACTCGTGGGATACGGAGACATCCAAGGTTCGGCCGACGAACTTATGGACGAGATGATTAAAGACCTAGGAGGGGGCGGCGGTGCGTTGGGCTCCATTGCATCGTGGCTCGGCGATACCGTTTCGGCGTCCGTGGCGGCGCTAGGTTTGGAACCGTGCGACTTGCGCCTGCGAAAGCCGGTGCTGACCGATTCCGCCAACGTCATTAAGAGTCCGGGGTCTGACATTGCGGGTCTCTCTCAAACGCAAGACAAACTGCGAAGTATTCCGTTGGGCGTGACCGATCCCAAGGCGCTTTGCGAGGCGTTGGAATATCAAGTCGAACGCACCATTAGCGGTACGGTGTTCACACTTGCGGAGATTCCTCTGCCCGGCGGTGGCTCCATCCCGCTCACCGTCGATGTCGCCACGCTGGTTGGCGCTCTGGGCGGTGGGTCGTAATGAGTATCCGCATGCGTCTGCGCGAGGAGCGCGCCCAAGCGACGGTTGAGATGGCAGTGGTTACGCCCGTTTTGCTGGTGCTGGCACTCATCGTGTACAACGTCATGATCTTTGCCAGCGCTGTCGCGCGCTTCGACCGCGTGGTGCCCGACATCGTGCTGGCGCACGCTGTGGCGCCGGGCGGGGAGGGTGACGAGAGCTCTGCCGATGCCTCGGCGACGGTTCAGACTCAAATTCTGAATGCCATGGAAGGCTATGACTTGCAGATCGAAGTGTCGAGCGAGCAAGGCGCGGAGGCATCGGATGGTGGCCTGCTCTCCCTATCCGGTACGTTTAGGACCTACACCTGCACCATGCACTATGAGCCGTGGCCGACTTCTCTCAGCATCGCTGGCGTTCCGCTGGGGGCGCCGACAACGTTGTCGCACGAGCGCGCGGTGACGGTCGATCCGTGGCGTCCGGGGGTGGTCATGTGACCGCGGTCTCGTCCTACATCGCTTACGCGCGGGCACTCAACAGGCTGGGTTGGACGCCGGCCGAGTTTGTGGTGGCGGAGTCGTTTGCCGTGCGCCTGCGCGGCATGCTGGGACGGCGTCCGGTTGCCGCCAACGGCCTGCCGCTCGTCATGGCGTTTCCACGCTGCTCTTCGGTCCATACGTGTTTTATGGCCTATCCCATCGACATCGCCTTCATCGATGCACGCGGCAATATCCTCGCGCGCTACGAAAACGTCCGTCCTTGGCACATGTGTTCCTGTCCCGGTGCCTGGGCGGTATTGGAACGCCCTTCAATCCTCGCTACACCTCCCACCCTCCAACAAGTGCCGGCGTAAGAGATTGACGACGGCGGACTTTCGTCATACGAAATTGGGTAAGATGGAGGAGAAGATGCATGGATGTTGAGATCCATCCGAACGCCAAAAAACACTTGACGGAAAAGCAGGTGCTTGGTGCCTGGTTCGCGGTTACTGAGTGCATTCGCCGCGAGTCGGAGGACGAGCCGCCGAGATGGCTTGCCATTGGATGGCTTCCAGATGGTCGAAGTGTGGAACTTGTTGCGGTCGAACTAATTCGTGGATGGCTCATTATTCATGCCCTGTCTCCGGTTCAGAAGAAATTCTGGCAAGAGATCGAGCGAGCTCGGCAGAGGGGTCGATGATGGGCAAGACGTATACGGCCGCTAATGGTCAGGTTGTAACGGATGAAATGATTGACGCGTGGTGCGAGTCGTACGAGCGCGGAGAGTTTCCGGATGGCGAACACACCGTTGGTGGGATCGTGCGTGGACGGCCCCCGCTCTCAGGTGAGGGGACGGCAACGCTGTCGGTCAAGATTCCTCTGGGAATGAAGGAGGCCATTCGTCGACGGGCGGCTGCCGAGGGGATGACGCCAAGTGAGTTTGCCCGTGCGGCTCTGAGCGAAAAACTTCTTGCTGCCGGCTGATGCCTCTGACGTGCCGATTTATAGAACCGAGGCTGTGCTCAAAAACTTTTTTTAAATTCTCGGTTGACCGGAACGCGTCCTTGGTTATACTAATCAAGCCTTGAAACAAGGCACACCTCAAATGGCTGGGTAGCTCAGTTGGTAGAGCAGAGGACTGAAAATCCTCGTGTCAGGGGTTCGATTCCCTTCCCCGCCACCTTGAATTGACTAGGACCTCTGCAAAGGGGTCCTTTTCTTTTATTGAGGGCTCTGCGGAAATTGCGTCCCGGAATTTGGCTTCAGAGTGGGATGCGTTTTCCGCTTTGAGGCCGCTTGGGAAAGCGCGACCCGGAATCCGGCGTCAGAATGGGATGTGCTTTCCTTTTGCGGTCTTTGGCGGAAACTGCGTCCCAGATCCCGCGCTCAGAACGGGATGCGCTTTTCGGCCGCCTACTTCCGGCGCATATGTACATCTCGGCGCGCCATCTCGGGCCCGCCCAGATATTCCTCCCGCTTTTGCGCCACTTTACAGACCGTTCGGTCGTCTGTCCGCACGCGCGGGTATACTCAAAACGATACTTTTCCTGTGCAATACGATGCAGGCTCAGCCTGCACGATCCGAAGGGGGCAGTGATGGAGGGGATACTCGGCGTTAATCTCTCTGGCTGGTTTATTCCCGAGCCTTGGGTGACCCCGTCGCTATACGCGGCGACCGGTGCATCCAACGCGGCCGAGCTGCAGGAGGCCATGGGCACCGCCGCCTATAACGAGCGCATGCGCCGTCATTACGAGACGTTTGTGAGCGAGGACGATTTCCGCCGCATGGCGCAGATTGGCCTCAATGCCGTGCGTCTGCCGGTACCCTGGTATGCCTTTGGCTCGCAGGAGTCCGATGCGTCCTACATCTCGGTTGTCGACTACATCGACCGTGCAATTGAGTGGGCTGCCAAGTACGACATCCGCGTGCTGCTTGATCTAGCAACTGTGCCCGGTGGCCAGGGCGATTCCAACGATTCGCCCGCCACGCCGGAGGCTGTTGCCGAGTGGCATTCGTCCACCAACGGTCGTCATGTCGCACTCGACGTGCTCGAGCGCTTGGCCGATCGCTACGGCGAGGCCGAGAGCCTGCTGGGTATTGAGCTGCTGGATACGCCGCAGATGAGTGTCCGCAAGAGCCTCTTCACCATGACGGATGGCATTCCTGCTCACTACCTGCGCAATTTCTATCGCGATGCTTACGAGCTCGTCCGTTCGTATATGCCCGAGGATAAGATCGTCGTTTTCTCGTCGTCGGGGCATCCCAGCGAGTGGAAGCATTTTATGCGCGGCGCCAAGTACAAGAACGTCTACATGGACCTTCACCTGTACCATTACCGCGACGAGCATGCGCTCGACATCACGAGCCCCCGCGGGCTGACGACGGCGATTTCGCGTAACAAGCGCGAGCTTAAAGAAGCGATTTCAACTGGGTTCCCCGTGCTGGTGGGCGAATGGTCGGGCGCGGCGATCTTTGCCAACTCGTCGGTTACGCCCGAGGGCCGCAATGCCTACGAGCGCGTGTTTATCGCCAATCAGCTGGCTTCGTTTGCGCCGGCTGCCGGTTGGTTCTTCCAAACGTGGAAGACCGAGAAGCGCATTGCAGCATGGGACGCCCGCGCGGCGCTCGGCACGCTCGAGCGCGGCATGATTGAATAGGTTGATATGACGCAAAACAGCGCCCATACGGGCAAACTCTATGTGGTCGGCACGCCCATCGGCAACCTGGGCGACCTGTCCCCGCGCGTTGGCGAAGCCTTTGCCGCTGCCGATGTCATCTGCTGCGAAGACACGCGTGTGACGTCAAAGCTGCTGATGCACCTGGGCATTTCCAAGCCGCTTGTCCGTTGCGACGAGAATGTGATCGCCAGCCGCGCCGCCGGCCTGGTCGACCGCCTGCTGGCGGGGGAGACCCTCGCCTTTGCCTCGGACGCCGGCATGCCGAGCGTGTCCGATCCCGGCCAGGCGCTGGTCGAGGCGGCGCGTGAGGCCGATGTGCCCGTCGAAGTTATTCCCGGGCCTTCTGCTTGCGTCACGGCGCTCGTTTCGTCCGGCATTCCCTGCGAGCATTTCTTCTTCGAAGGCTTTTTGGGTCGCAAGCACGGCGACCGCGTGCGCCGACTGCAGCGTCTTGCCGTGGTGCCCGGCGCACTCATCTTCTACGAGTCTCCACATCGCATCGTGGCGACGCTCGAGGCCGTGGCGGAGGTCTTTCCCCAACGTGAGGTTGCCGTCTGCCGCGAACTCACCAAGCTGCACGAGGAGGTCTTGCGCGGGCCCGCCGCCCAGCTCGCCGAGGAGCTGCGTGCTCGCGGCGAGGTAAAGGGCGAGATTGCGCTGGTCATCGCGCCGCCGAGCGAAGATGAGGAGGCCGGTATCGTGCCGGTTGGCGCCGCGGCAGCGGATCCCGACGAGGCTCTGCGCGAGGATATCCGCGCCGCGCTCGAGGAGGGAGAGCCCGCCTCTGCGGTGGCCAAGCGCCTGTCGCAGAAGTACTCGCGCCGTAAGCGCGATGTCTATGCCATGGTGCTCGATATGCAATAGATGGAGGATATCCAGCCCTTGCGCTAGAATCATCCCCTGTATGCAACGTTTTTCTGGAGGACAAACCCCATGGATCAAAGTAAGCCTTCGTTCTTTATCACGACGCCCATCTACTACGTCAACGCCGATCCGCACCTGGGCACGGCTTATTCCACCATCATCGCCGACGTTCAGGCCCGTTATCGTCGCTCCGCCGGCTATAACGTCAAGTTCCTGACCGGCATGGACGAGCACGGCGAGAAGGTCGCCGAGGCCGCAGCCAAGCACAACATGACGCCGCAGGAGTGGACCGACAGCCAGGCTCCGCACTTCAAGGAGCTTTGGAGCAAGCTCGAGATCTCCAACGACGACTTCATCCGCACCACCGAGCCGCGCCAGCATCATGCCGTGCAGTACCTGTGGGAGCGCATGAAGGAGTCCGGCTACCTGTATAAGGGCAGCTACGACGGTTGGTATTGCGTGCCTGACGAGACCTACTTCACCGATACGCAGGTCCAGAAGGGCGACGAGGAGTACGGCAGCGTCGGCCAGCACCTGTGCCCCGACTGCCACCGTCCGCTTGAGCGCGTGCAGGAGGAGTCCTACTTCTTTAAGCTTTCCGCTTTCCAGGACAAGCTGCTCAAGCTTTACGACGAGCACCCCGACTTTGTCGAGCCTGCGTTCCGCATGAACGAGGTACGTAGCTTTGTCGAGGGCGGCCTTAATGACCTTTCCGTGAGCCGTACGAGCTTTGACTGGGGCATTCAGGTCCCGTTTGACGAGGGTCACGTGACCTACGTGTGGTTCGATGCGCTGCTCAACTATATGACGGCCGTCGGCTACGGTGTCGACACCGACGAGGCGCGTGCCGAGCTGGCCTATCGCTGGCCCGCGCAGTTCCACATCGTGGGCAAGGACATCATCCGCTTCCACTGCGTCATTTGGCCCGCCATGCTCATGGCCATCGGCGAGGCCCTGCCCGAGCACGTCTTTGCCCACGGCTTCCTGACCGTGCGCAATGCCGAGACCGGCAAGGCCGAGAAGATGTCCAAGAGCCGCGGCAACGCCATCGCTCCGCAGGACGTTATCGACATGTTGGGCGTCGAGGGCTATCGCTACTACTTTATGACCGACGTCGTCCCCGGCACCGACGGTGCCATCAGCTTCGATCGCATGGAGCAGGTCTACAACGCCGACCTGGCCAACAGCTGGGGCAACCTTATCTCGCGTTCGCTCAACATGAGCGGCAAGTACTTTGATGGTTGCGCGCCCGCCAAGCCCGCATCGTTCGATGCGTTCGACAACCCGCTGGCAAAGATCGCCGATGGCCTGGTTGAGCGCTACATGGCCAAGATGGACGTGCTCGATTACGGCGGAGCCAAGGACGAGGTCATGGAGCTCATCCACGCCGCCAACCACTACATCGAGGACTCCGAGCCTTGGGCACTTGCCAAGGACGAGGCCAAGGCTGACGAGCTGGCGTTTGTGATCTACAACCTGCTCGAGGCCATCCGCATTGCCGCTCACCTGCTGATGCCGCTCATGCCTCAGACCTCTGCCGAGGCCCTGCGCCGCCTGTCCTGCGAGAACGAGGCCGCGACCGATGACCTCAAGGGCATTTGCGCTTGGGGCCTGCTTGCTGGTGGTCAGCCCGTCGAGAAGGGTGAGCCACTGTTCCCGCGTCTGGGCTAAGACGCGGCGCGCCATATCGGCAATTTGCTGTTTAGATGTAAGGGCATGGCCGCAACGGTCCATGCCCTTTTGTTTCAAGACGCCGCCATCATGCTAAGGAGGCAACTATGACAACTTCGCCTTTGGCAAACCCCACGGCAACAAGGGAGCTGCTGGAGGAGTTTGGCCTTGCGACCAAGCATCGCCTGGGCCAGAACTTCCTGATCGACAACCATGTGATCGAGCGCATTTGCGAGCTTGCCGAGCTTGC
>DBEZXT010000093.1:0-7804 GCA_048291645.1 Collinsella aerofaciens
TTGCGGAGGTTTTTTACTCGTTGAGTAGCCTTACGGCTTCGGCGGCCATGTTCTCGACCGTCATGCCGTTCTGAGCGAGCAGCTCGTTGGGGTCGTAGCGGTCGGGGAAGCCCTTGGCGATGCCGAAGGTGCGCGTGCGCAACGGCGTGCATGCCAGATAGCATGCCACGCGCTCGCCCCAGCCGCCGTCCAAGATGCCGTCCTCGAGGGTGACGACAACGCGATGCTCGGCGGCAAGACTGTCGAGGAACTCGCGGTCGAGCTCGGTTGCAAAGCGCGGGTTGACGAGCGTGGCCTCGATGCCGTACTCGGCAGTCAGACGGTTTGCCACGCGCTCACCCAGCTCAAAGAAATCGCCAAGCGCGAGCACGGCAACGTCGCGGCCCTGACGCACCACGTTGTAGCGAACGGCGCTGTAGTCGGTGTCTTCGGCGGGCGCAAGGTCGGGGCGGCTTACCAGGCCGATGCCCGGTACGCGGATTGCCACGGGATGCTCGCGGTGGTCGAGCGACCAGCTCAGCATGGACAGATATTCCTCCATGCAGGCCGGCGCCAAGTAGTGCATGTTGGGAAGACCGCCCAGCATGGAAATATCAAAGAACGAAAGATGCGTCTCGGACGTGGTGCCAAAGATTGACGCACCAAACACCAAAATGGTTGCGGGGGCGTCGTTGAGGCACAGGTCGTGCCACAGCTCGTCGTAGGCGCGCTGCAAAAACGTACCGTACACACCAAAGACTGGCTTGGCGCCCGAGCGCGCAAGCGCGGTGGCAAAGGTCACGGCGTGCTCCTCGGCAATGCCCACATCGACGAACTGTTTGCCGGCGGCAGCGCGAAGCTCGGGTGTAAAGCCCATAATGTAGGGCGTGGCGGCCGTGATGCCAACGACCTGTGGATCGCGCTCGATGGCGGCGCTGAGCGCCTCGCCCGTAATGTCAGCATAGGTGCGCGGCGCGGGCTCGCTCGGATGGCCCGGGCAAAGCTTGCGCCCAGTCGCCATGTCAAACGGACCCACGTGGTGCCAGCGTTCGGGGTCGCTCTGGGCCGGCTCAAAGCCCTTGCCCTTGGCGGTGGAGACGTGCAGCACGATGGGATGATCGATATTGCGCAGTTCCTGCAGCGCGTCGACCAGGGCCAACACGTCGTTGCCGGCGTCCAAATAACGGTAGTCGAGTCCCATCGCGCGGAAAACGTTGCGCTCACAGGTGCCGTTGCTGGTGCGCAGCTTGGCCAGATTGCGATAGAGGCCACCGTGGTTCTCGGCGATGGACTGGTCGTTATCGTTGACGATGATGATCAGGTTGCTGTCGAGTTCGGCGGCATTGTTGAAGCCCTCAAACGCCAAGCCGCCCGAAAGCGAGCCGTCGCCAATGATGGTGATGACGTTGTAGCTGTCGCCCGCCAGATCGCGGGCGTGTGCCAAGCCGCAGCCCAGGCTCACCGATGTGGAGGTGTGGCCCATGGCGAACAGGTCGTGCTCGGACTCGTCGGGATTGGCAAAGCCAGAAGCCTCGCCAAAACGTTCCGGATCGATATAGGTATACGCGCGCCCGGTCAGCGCCTTGTGGGCGTAGGTCTGGTGCGAAACGTCAAAGACAATCTTGTCGATAGGGGAGTTAAACACGCGATGAAGCGCAACCGTAAGCTCAACGACGCCCAGGTTGGGGGCAACGTGTCCGCCGACAGCGGCGGAGCTTTCGAGGATGGCGTGGCGAATCTCGCCGCAGAGCAGCGGAAGCTCGGCGCGGTCGAGAGCCTTGACGTCCTCGGGCGTTGTCGTTTGCGTAAGCAGCATCGTTGTGGGTTACTCCATGCGAATCGAGCGCCGGCGCTCCCTCGGCCGACACAATTGCACAAGACAGTCTCGCACATTTTGGCGTTTGATATGTGACGGCGGCGCGGTAATTCGACAACTGGTGGGGCAAAACGTTTTGTCCGATGCCATACTGATAGATTCGATGATGATTTTTTCAATACGTGCAGGCCGTGGCTTGCCGCCGTGAGCCGCTGGAAGGAGGCAGCATGTCCGATGCCGTTCGTGCCGAGAAAATCGCGCACGAGGTCGACGATGCCGCCCGCCAGCTCGCCCAGGCGGGCCGCTTGGACCTGACGCGCGAGTTTATCCAGCATGGCGACGTGACGGTCTATGCACATGTGACCTCGGTGGCACGGGCAAGTCTGTCCTTTGCCGAGCACTTGGGCCGTGCTGGCATTTCGATCGACCGTGCCTCGCTGCTGCGCGGGGCCTTGCTGCACGACTACTTTCTCTATGATTGGCACGACCCCGACCCGAGCCATCGACTGCACGGATTTCGACATCCGTTTTTTGCCCTGGCGCGTGCCGAGGAAGATTTTGAGCTGACGCCGCGAGAGCGGAATATTATCGTGCGGCATATGTTTCCGCTGGTGCCGGTGCCGCCGACGTGTCGCGAGGCGTGGATTGTTTGTCTGGCGGATAAATGGTGTGCTCTGCGTGAGACGGTCGCCGGCCGCCTGCCGCGCAAGGACGAGACGGACGATAGCGTGAGTAAAGCATCGAGCGAAAAGAGGAGAGGGTAGACGGTGGAAACCGCGATCGATATGGCGTTTGGCGGTGCGACGCTTGCCGCCTGTCCGCTCTCGGCATTGGTGCTCTCGTTTGCTTTTTACGGGCTTTGCGGCTGGGCTTGGGAGTCGACAGTATGCGCCATGCTCAACCAAGGACGCTTCGCCAACAGCGGATTTTTGCTGGGGCCTTGTTGTCCTATCTATGGTGTGGGCGGCATAGCCTGCTGGCTTTTGCTGCGCGGAATTCCGGATGCCTCGAGCCAGTTTGTCGCCGCGGCGCTTGTGTGCAGCGTAATCGAGTACAGTGTGGGCCTCCTATTGGAAAAGACAACAGGCGCTCGCTTTTGGGACTATTCGCACCTGCCGTTTAACTTGCACGGACGCATCTGTCTGTACTGGGCCTGTGCGTTTGGCTTGGGTGCGTTGTGCATCTGTCGCGTGGTGGAGCCGGCGGTGTTGGGCCTGCTTGCCCATCTGCCGGTGCTGATTGTGCGGCTGTCCGCCTTTATCGTCGCGGTCGCGATGGTGGTCGACGCGGTGTGCTCTTTGGCCAGCTGGCGGCGTCTGTCCGATCAATTGGAGCGTGTGCGCGCCGACCTTGCCGACCGCATCAACGAGTCGCTTGCCGATGCGTCCGACTCAATGCTCGAACGTATTCCCGATTCTACGATTGACTCGGTAGCACAGACGCACATCCGTAGCCGTGCCGTTAACGCGTGGCTGGCCGAGCTGGGTGACGCCGCGCTCGATGCCCTGCGCGAGAAGGCTTCGATGCCGACGTTTATCGCGGATGGTGCTCGCGGCTTGGCGCTTGCCGCCCGCCGCGTGGCCGATGCCGCGCCGAGCATGCCGCATCCGTCGCTCAGTCGTCGCCTTGCCGGCAAGCGCATGAGCCGTCCGGTGCCAAGCGTGTCGCTCAGCCGCCGCGACCTGCGCTTCTTCAATGCCTTCCCGCGCTTGCGTATCAACCGCTACGAGGGCGTCATCCGAGCTACCGACCTCCGCGACCGAGCCCGCGAGCTGTTCCGCCACTAGCCGGGACGGGCGCGCTCACGGCTTCCTTGCTCGCGTATTTCCCGTTGGTTTCGCGCCCGTTGCCGCGCCGTTTCCAAGATTGCGGCATCGTTTCCATTTGACAACGCAGCGTTTAACAACGCCGTATCTGGTCTACACCAGTTGCCCCTCGGCCGCATTATGGGCGCCGACAACGTTCATGCGACCAAGGGGGACGAATGTACGATACGGGATCGACAACGTTTATGCTCATCTGCACCATGCTCGTGTTTTTAATGACACCGGGTCTGGCGTTTTTCTATGGTGGCCTGTCCAGGCGCAAAAATGTCATCAACACCATGCTCATGTGCTTTGGCGCCATTGGTCTGGTTGGTGTGCTGTGGATTGTTGCCGGCTGGTCGCTGGCCTACGGCGGCGACGGTTCCAGCCCGTTTATTGGAGGCCTTGACCAGCTGCTGTGCCTGCCGGTGCTCAACCAGGTGCTGCAGGCGGCCGAGGGCAATGCTGCGGATGGCGTCGTCTACCCTCAGATCATCAACATCGCCTTCCAGATGGCGTTTGCCATGATCACGGCCGCTATCGTCACGGGTAGCCTGGCAGGTCGCGTTAAGTTTGGCGCTATGGCAGCTTTTCTGGGCATTTGGCTGCTCGTGGTCTATGCGCCGCTCGCTCACATGGTTTGGGGCGGCGATGGCTCCTTTATCGGTGACATTATCGGCGCACTCGACTTTGCCGGCGGCGACGTGGTGCACATTTCGTCCGGTCTTACCGGCCTGATCCTTTGCTTAATGCTTGGCCGTCGTCGTGGCTTTGGCATGGTGAGCTACCGTCCACATAACGTGCCGTTTGTGGCGTTGGGCGCCGGCCTGCTTTGGTTTGGCTGGTTTGGCTTTAACGGCGGCAGCGAGTTTAAGGCCGACGCCGTGGCGGCGCTCGCCATCCTCAACACCGTGACGGCTAGCGCGGCGGGCATGGTCTCGTGGCTTGCCGTCGAGCGCGTGCACACCGGTCGCCCCACGCTGGTGGGCGCCAGCACCGGTCTGGTTGCGGGCCTTGTGGTGGTCACGCCCGGCGCGGGCTTTGTCGAGCCGTGGGCAGCGCTGGTCATGGGCCTGATCGTCTCTCCCATCTGCTACCTGGCCATCAGCCATCTTAAGACCAAATTTGGCTACGATGACGCGCTCGACGCGTTCGGCTGCCACGGCATTGGCGGCATCCTGGGCGGCGTACTCACGGGCCTGTTCTGTGTGCCGGAGCTCTCATGGACCGGTAAGGGCGGCCTGTTCTACACGGGCGACGTGTCGCTGCTCATCTCGCAGATTTTGGGCATTGTGGTGACGGTTGCTATTGTGCTGGTGCTCGATTTGGTGATCGCCGCAGTGGTCAAGGCGCTGTTCTACGGCAGCCTGCGTGTGGACGAGGCCGACGAGGCGCTGGGCCTGGATGCGAGTCAGCACGGCGAGAGCGCGTATCCCTCCTTCTCGGGACTTGACTAGCGGCACGGCTTCCCAGGCACCCGACCTTGCCCCTCAAACCGTCGCTTGCGTACCGAAGTACGCGGCGCTCCTCTTTCGGGGCAATCTCGGGCACCTGGAAAACCCGTGCCATGTGAAGAACAATCAATTTCTTTTATTAAAGAGAGGAATTCACTATGAAGAAGATTACGGCGATTGTTCGCGCCGAGAAGCTTGAGGTTCTTAAAGATGCGCTGTTTGCTGCTGATGTTCGCGGTATGACTATCAACCAGGTGCAGGGCTGCGGTGCGCAACATGGCTGGAAGGAATACGTGCGCGGCAACGAGTTGCTTGTTAACACGATCCCTAAGGTGCAGTTCACGCTCATTTGTGCCGATGAGCATGTCGACGGAATTGTCGACATCATCTGCAACGCCGCTCGTACCGGTGCCGTTGGAGACGGCAAGATTTGGGTCGAGCCGGTCGAGGAAGTCATCCGCATCCGTACCGGCGAACACGGCCCCGCCGCGGTGTAGAATCGACCGTCTACCATCCGCAACGTTAAAATGCTGCAATGAGGCACAAGACTTGCGTTGTGGATGGACGGATTATGGGTCGTAATAAATATCCCGAGGAGACTGTCGCGAAGATTCTCGACGCGGCGCTGGAGCTATTCTGCGTACAGGGTTATGAGGGGACGAGCATCCAAGACATCGTCGACCGCCTCGATGGCATGACCAAGGGTGCTGTCTATCATCACTTTAAGAGCAAAGAGGAGATTTTCAACGCCGCATTTGATCGGGCAACGGCTCCGATTGCTGAACACCGTCGCGCGACACTCGGTGCTGGCAATATGACGGGAGCTCAAAAGCTCAAACGACTTTATGCGCCCGAGTCCGTCGTTCCGCAAATCGAGCTATGGGCTCGCATGCATCCTGCGGCAGATCCGGTAAAAAGCTCGCGGCTGCTGGCGATGCAGTACCAAGGTTCGTTTGACGAGTCGGCCGATGGCAATCTCTTGCCAGTAATCGAGGAGGGCATCGCCGACGGCTCCATTGCGTGCGAATGCCCGCGCGAAGCAGCGGAGGCCGTATCGTTGTTAGCGAATCTTTGGCTGCTGCCATTGTTCCGTCCGCTCGAGCCCAAGGAGCGAATGCTCGCTCGCGCACAATGTTTGGCACAGATGGCGGCAGCGGTGGGGCTCGATTTGGGTAATGAAGTGCTCCAGACAACGGCCCAGATTTGGGACGTATGGAACCGTGCCGGGTGGTAATATAGATACCAACGGTATGTAATTGATTTGTGAGGGTAGCCACGGCTGCCCTTTTCAAGTCATTAAATACATACTGACAGTATGTATTTGGGGGCAGGCTTATGGCTGGGATGCGAAGAATTAGCGTTTCATTGGCGCCAAAAACAGTGCGATCTATCAGGCTATTTGGTCTTCTTGTTGCACAGCTGTGTGCGTATTCGATGCTGTCGGCACTGTGCTTTGCGTGTCCGCTCTACTTGTTCGATTGCAGCGGCTCCTCAACGTTATATGGCGCCGTCGCGGCGATAGCGTTCATACCGGGCGTGCTCGCGACTCCGGTTGGCGGGATTTTGGCGGATCGGGGAAGACATCGCGGGGTTCTTGTGGTACTCGGCATTGTTCTGATGGCTGCATCACTGCTGTTTATCCCCATGAAGCGTTCGCTGCCTCTTGCGGTTGTCGTGGCAGCAATGCTTTGCGTCCAATATGGCATCCAATCGCTGCTGAAACCGATGCTTCAAATTGAGGCGGTGCGCATGACGGGCCAAGAAAAGGTTGAGCGTGCCACTGCGTTGGTCTCGCAGATAATCATGATGAGCAATATCTTGGGGCCTGTAGTCGGGACGGCAGTCTATGGGTGCTTTGGTATCGATACTCTATGCGAAACCGCGGCGTTGACGTTTACGATTTCAGCCCTGCTGTTCGGGGGCGCACTCAAGCAAAATGCCTCATCTGAAACGATGGGAGACGGCGCGACTCGTACGACACGCCGAAACGATTTTCGGGAGTTGATTCGGTACCTGTCTCAAAACTCATCATTGCTCGTTGTGTTTTTGATTGCGGCTATTTTGAACCTTGCGTTAGTTGGGTTAACGATTGGTGCTCCCGTTATTGTTGCAAAGCATCTCGGAATGCAGTCATCCTTCGTTGGGATTATTGAGGTGGCTATGGGCTTAGGTGGTCTTGTCGGCAGTGGTTTGGTCGGTATTTGGCCGCATCGTTTTTCCTTCAAGGGCATATGTCGATATGTTGCGATGATCTGTTTTGGAGTCGTGCCGATTATTGTCACGCTACTGAGCGGTCCTGATGAATTAGCGTTTGCCGCGCTTGCGGCCGGCTCGGCATGGGTCATGGCGTGGGCAAGCATTACATCGGTCGAAATCGTTTCATTTGTTCAGCGGTCAGCGCCAAAGGAACTCTGCGGAAAAGTGCTGGCACTCGTTTATATGACGCTTTCCTGTGCAACGCCTATTGGCCAATTGGTTTACGGGCTCGCATATGATCGATGGACACCGGCGATTGTATTCGCAGGCATGTTGGCGGTGCTGACGTTGACGACGGCGCTGTTTTATCGGCTGAAAAGTCGCTTGTGGCGATTGTCTTAGCGCGCTGGGGCACCGTGAATTTGTGAAGGCAGTGGCACGTCGCGTCGTGACGGCATTGTTTGGGCGTGCCGCTCCTTCGTCTACAATATCGTGCCGACGAAGGCGAGGCCCGCCCATGATCAAGATGTTTTCGCGTGACTTAGCCGGAACGC
>DBEZXT010000094.1:0-3024 GCA_048291645.1 Collinsella aerofaciens
GCTCTACACCAGCAAGGATGACCAGATTGCCGCTCTTAAGCGCCACCTGGAGTTCTATAACACCCACCCCTATGTTTCCGCCCCCGTCATTGGCGTTACCCTCGCCCTCGAGGAGGAGCGCGCCAACGGTGCTCCGATCGATGATGTCGCCATCCAGGGCGTCAAGGTCGGTATGATGGGCCCGCTCGCCGGCGTCGGTGACCCCGTCTTCTGGTTCACCCTTCGCCCGATTCTGGGCGCTCTGGGCGCTTCCCTGGCCATGTCCGGCAGCATCGTCGGTCCGCTGCTGTTCTTCTTCGCGTGGAACATCATCCGTTACGCTTTCCTGTGGTACACGCAGGAGTTTGGCTACAAGGTCGGCTCCTCCATCGCCAAGGACCTCTCCGGTGGTCTGATGGGCAAGGTCACCGAGGGCGCTTCCATCCTGGGTATGTTCATCATCGGCGCCCTGGTCGAGCGCTGGGTGTCCATTTCCTTCACCCCGATCGTCTCCACGGTCAAGCAGTCTGCTGGCGCCTTTATCGACTGGGCTAGCCTGCCTTCCGGTTCCGAGGGTATCAAGGAAGCGCTGACGATGTACAACTCCGTCGGTGCTACCGCCCTTGATCAGATGAAGGTCACCACGCTTCAGGCCAACCTCGATCAGCTCATCCCCGGCCTTGCCGCCGTGTGCCTGACCCTGCTGGTCTGCAAGCTCCTCAAGAAGAAGGTTAGCCCGATCGTCATCATCCTGGCTCTCTTCGCCGTCGGCATCATCGGTCGCTTCTGCGGCTTCATGTAAGCACGCTTCGGCTTAAGACCGAGAGTTGCTAGGTAAGGGCTTTTGAGCCATTGAAACGGACCGCACCCGGTGGGTACACTGGATGCGGTCCGATTGTTTTTATTGGAGGGCGAGGCGCGTATGGCGCAATCTCAGAACAGCACGGTCGATCTGGCAACGCCGGCAACCTGCCTGATGGGGCTTACCAGCCACGGTAACGTGATGGTGGGCAATAAGGCGTTTGAGTACTATAACGAGCGCAATCCCGAGGATTATATTCAAATCCCGTGGGACGAGGTCGACTATATTGCCGCCGAGGTTTTGCGCGGCACCAAGAAGATCACGCGTTTTGCCATCTTCACCAAGGACAACGGTCACTTTACGTTTTCGACGCGTGACGACAAAGAGACGCTTCGCGCGGTCCGCAAGTACGTCGACGAGGATAAGCTCGTGCGTTCGCCCGACTTTATCGACGTAACGACCAAGGGCGCCAAGAGCATCCCTGCTGCCATCAAAAGCCTCTTTCACAAAGGCGACTAGTCGTCTGCGATAGATGGCGGAAAATGCATCCCGGAATTCGTTCTCATTCCGGGATGCATTTTCCTTTTGAGCGCCAGTTGGGAAAGCTTGTCCCATTTTTTAGCCGAATACCGGGATGGAATTTCCCTTACATGTGGTTAGAGGAAACCCCATCCCATTATTTTGCGTTATTCTGGGTTATAATTTTCCGTTATTGAGAAGGCTCTACGGCGATAATTCGCTGCAGAGCCTTCTTGATGAGTGGCCATGCGCTACATGGCCAAGGGGCAAATCTGCTACACTAGTACAACATGCCTCCGTAGCTCAGGGGATAGAGCACCGCTCTCCTAAAGCGGGTGTCGACGGTTCGAATCCGCCCGGGGGCACCAGGAAAATCGCAGGTCAGGAGTTATTTTTGCTTCTGACCTGTTCTGGTTTTGGGACTAAGAACCGCTTTCGTTTGTAAATCTGGTAAGTAAATATTATGACTTCCCGAGTTTTCCACTGAAAACAGGAAATCACCATTTTGGGGATAAAAGTTTTCAACAGCTGTTAGTCGGTTCCATTTTGGTGACGCGCTTCCCTCTTTTGGGTAAAAAATATCACCATTTTGATGATTCGGCAGCTTTGAATTCTCTGATAAAAAGCCTGTTCAGAAGCTTGTTTCATACCCATTTTGGTGAAACCAATATATAGAGAAATAGATTAGAAAGAAATAGGGACGGCGATGCCGTCCCCTTCGCTCGCAAAGCTCGCTGCGCGGCCACGTACCGTGTCCTTGCCGCCGGCTACGCCGTCGATTGATACGCTCACTGCGTTCGCTGATGATGGACTAATCCTTTTTATCAGTGACACCAGTCATAAGTGCAGCAATTGATATGTTGAATCCATTGGCAATTTTAGAGAGGTTAGAAAGACTGACATTTCTTCGCCCGACCTCTATCGAGGCGTAGTAAGACCTGTCCATGTCAATGCGGTTCGCAAATTGCTCTTGTGAGTAACCAGACTCTGATCTGAGTTCTTTGCAGCGTAGACCAAAGGATTGTTGTAGCGGCGAGATATCCATGACAAAAAGAGTCATGGATTGTTGTATTTATGCCAACGGACTATATACAACAATCCCAGTTAAGGCGCATAATTATCTCTATTGGAAAGCACTCTGATGCCCAGTCGGATAGGGCACGGAAAAGGAATGGAATAGCAATGACTCAGGGAAAGCATTTCGCTGTCGGCGGCGATCACTTCGCCGCACTGCCAAGCAAAAAGATTCACACTCCGAAGGGGATCGCGCGTCTGACCGTCACCGCGGCGACCATGGCCGCCATGACCGGATCGAGCCTCATCTCACCGTTCACGGCATTCGCCCAGACCGGTGACGGAGGCACGCAGCACCCCGCCGTGATGTCGCCGATCGCCGCCCACGCCGGCGCAGCATCCGGTACCGGCGCGAAATCCGTCGCACAGACCATCGCGGATCTGCAGAAGGCAGTCGACGAGGCGAAGGCGAAGGAGGACGCCGCCAAGGCATCCTACGATGAGGCCGCCGGTCCCTACAACGAGGCGGCTTCCGCCCGCGACCAGGCCAAGGCATCCTACGATTCGGCAGTCAGCGCCGGCACGGCAGCCGACCGAGCGGCAATGGACGAGTACGCCCGTCAGGTCGCAGAGGGCAAGGACGCCGCCGATGCCGCCGGCAAGGACCTCGAGCAGGCGAAGGCGGGTCTCGCAGACGCCAAGGCGGATGC
>DBEZXT010000095.1:0-23224 GCA_048291645.1 Collinsella aerofaciens
GGGCTAAGTTTATCGCGAGTTCCGCACGCAAAGGAAAGCACTTAATGTGCTTTCCGTCTTGCGCAGGACTGTAGAGCAGCAAACTTAATATATTTCGCCGCCCCTCTGCCAAGCCCAGGCGACTCCACGCGCTTTACCTGCGTAAACAATGTGAGTGAAATATGAATCTCGATGGATACGCCCGCAGCCGTGTATACTAAACAGCTGTGTGTAACCAGGGGAGTATTCTGGCTGGACAAAATGCCTGCTTAATAGGGTTGTCAGGTAGTCCGGGCGAAATACAAGGCTGGGGAGCACGTCGTGTAAGTAGTGGTCCTCTAGGGGCGTACGCTCGGTGGTGTACGCATTGTCCCAAGACCACGCGAGAGTTGGGATCATATCTTGATCAGCATGATTCTCGGCCGCAAGATTGGCATGACCCAGGTTTGGGACGAGGACGACAACGTCGTTCCCGTCACGGTCATCCAGGCTGGCCCCTGCGCTGTCTCGCAGGTTAAAACTCAGGCAACCGACGGCTATGACGCCGTCCAGATCGGTTTCGGCGACATCAAGGCCAAGAACGTGAACAAGCCCATGGCTGGTCACTTCGCCAAGGCTGGCGTCGAGCCTGTCCGTTTCCTTCGTGAGGTCCGCGTCGAGAACGGCGAGGAGCACAAGGTCGGCGAGGTCGTCACCGTCGCTGATTTCGCTGATGTCGAGAAGGTCGACGTCATCGGTACCTCCAAGGGTAAGGGCTTCCAGGGTCGCATCAAGCGCTGGGGTCAGCGCCGCGGTCCTATGACGCATGGTTCTCACTTCCAGCGTCACCCCGGTTCTATCGGTCAGTGCGCCTATCCTGCGCGCGTCCTCAAGGGCGTCAAGATGGCCGGTCACATGGGTAACGAGCGCGTTACCGTCAAGAACCTTTCCGTTGTCCGCATCGATGCCGAGCAGAACCTCATCTTGGTCAAGGGCGCTGTCCCGGGTGCCAAGAATGGTCTCGTCGCCATCCGTATGGCCTAAGGGCCCAGCCCATTTAGCCCAGCGTCATACCAAGGAGAACACTTAAATGGCAAAGTTTGAAGTAAAGAACAGCGAGGGCAAGAAGGTCGCCGAGGCCGAGCTCGCCGCTGAGGTGTACGGCATCGAGCCGAACATCCACGTTATGCACCACATCGTCAAGTGCCAGATGGCCTCTTGGCGTCAGGGCACCCAGTCCGCTAAGGGCCGCTCTGAGGTTTCCGGTGGCGGCAAGAAGCCTTGGCGTCAGAAGGGCACCGGCCGTGCCCGCCAGGGTTCCATCCGTGCTGCCCAGTGGCGTCACGGTGGCGTTGTCTTCGCCCCCAAGCCCCGTTCCTACGCTAAGCGTATGAACAACAAGGAGGTCAAGCTGGCTATGCGCTCCGCGCTGTCCGCCAAGCTGGCCGATGGCGAGCTCGTGCTCGTCGACGACTACGGCTTCGAGAAGCCTTCCACCAAGGCTGCCGTCGCCATGCTCAAGGCTCTCGGTCTTGAGGGCAAGCGTCTGACCATCATCGTTCGCGATGAGGACGTCAACGCCTACCTGTCGTTCCGCAACATTCCCAAGACGTTCATCATCACCGCTGACGAGGCCAACACCTACGATCTCGTCAACAACAACGCTGTGCTGATGCCCGCCGACATCGCCGCTCACTTCGGGGAGGTGCTTGCATAAATGACCGCCCACGAGATCATCATCCGTCCGATCGTGTCCGAGCGTTCCTTCTCCGGCATGGAGCTGAACAAGTACACGTTCGAGGTCGCCAAGGATGCTAACAAGTATCAGATCAAGGACGCTGTCGAGGAGATCTTCGGCGTCAAGGTCGTTCGCGTGAACACCCTGACGGTCAAGCCCAAGACCAAGCGCGTGCGCTATGTCGCCGGCAAGACCCGTTCTTGGAAGAAGGCCATCGTCACGCTGGCCGAGGGCGACACCATCGAGGTCTTTGGCAACCAGGCCTAAGACTCGCTGCTGTTGAGTGAGCTCATGCCTCCCAAATAGGGGAGGCGGGAGCTCAAGGTTTTGGGCGTATAAAATGGACACGCCCGGAACCGTGTATACGTCCGGTGTCATCGCACCCGAGGCAGAACCTCGAATCCCTGTCTGCGATGGCTAACGGATTCCTATTGAAAGGGATTGTAATGGCTGTAAAGCACCTTAAGCCGACCTCCGCTGGTAGGCGTTGGCAGACGATCTCCGACTTCTCCGAGATCACCTGCACCAAGCCCGAGAAGTCTCTTCTCGAGCCCCTGCCCAAGAAGGCCGGTCGTAACAACAACGGCCGCATCACCACCCGCCACCAGGGCGGCGGCGTGAAGCGTCGTTACCGCGTGATCGACTTCAAGCGCAACAAGGACGGCGTGCCCGCCAAGGTTGCCACGATCGAGTACGATCCGAACCGTTCCGCTCGCATCGCTCTGCTGCACTACGCTGACGGTGAGAAGCGCTACATCCTGGCCCCCAAGGGCCTCGAGGTCGGTCAGACCATCATGTCCGGTTCTGACGCCGACATCAAGCCGGGCAACGCTCTGCCCCTCGCCGACATCCCCGTCGGTACGCTCATCCACGCCGTCGAGTTCCAGCCGGGCAAGGGCGCTGCTATCGCCCGTTCCGCCGGTAACTCCTGCCAGCTGATGGGTAAGGAGGGCAAGTACGCTATCGTCCGTATGCCTTCCTCCGAGATGCGCCGCATCCTCGTTACCTGCCGCGCCACCGTCGGTGAGGTCGGCAACGCCGATCACTCCAACATCGTCATCGGCAAGGCCGGCCGTAAGCGTCACATGAACGTGCGCCCGACCGTCCGCGGTACCGTCATGAACCCTGTCGACCACCCGCACGGCGGTGGTGAGGGCAAGAACCACACCTCTGGTCGTCCCTCTGTTACCCCCTGGGGTAAGCCGACGAAGGGCCTTCGTACGCGCAAGAAGAAGAAGGTCTCGAACCAGCACATCATTCGTCGCCGTAAGAAGTAATTTCGGATACCGAGTTTTAGGAGAAAGCACTTATGAGCAGAAGTCTCAAAAAGGGCCCGTTCGTGGAGACTCGCCTTCTCTCGCGTATCACCGCGATGAACGAGGCTGGCAAGAAGGACGTCGTGAAGACCTGGTCCCGCGCGTCCACCATCTTCCCCGAGATGGTTGGTCACACCATCGCCGTCCACGACGGCCGCAAGCATGTGCCCGTGTATGTTACCGAGTCCATGGTTGGTCACAAGCTCGGCGAGTTCGCGCCGACTCGTACGTTCCGTGGCCACAAGGCCAAATAGGGGGTTAACCGTAAATGGCAACTAAGTCTATTGAAACTGAGGCCACCGAGGTTCGCGCCGTCGCTAAGTACGTGCGTGTTTCCCCCAGCAAGGCCCGCCTGGTGGTCGATCTGATCCGCCGCAAGCCTGTCGCTCAGGCCTTCGACATCCTCCACTTCTGCGACCGCGCCGTCGCCGTGGATGTCGAGAAGGTTCTCCGTTCCGCCGTTGCGAACGCCGAGAACAACAACGGTCTGCGTGTCGACAACCTGGTTGTCGCCGCTGCCTATGTTGACGAGGGTCCGACGCTTAAGCGCATCCGTCCCCGCGCCAAGGGTTCCGCTTCTCGCATTCTGAAGCGTACTTCCCACATCACCGTCGTCGTTGCTCCTCGAAAGGAGGCGTAAAGCTGTATGGGTCAGAAAGTCTACCCCACCGGCTTCCGTCTTGGCATCACCGAGAACTGGCGCTCCCGCTGGTTCGCAGAGAAGGATTACGCTAAGACCCTCGGTAACGATCTCGAGATCCGCAAGTACCTCGAGAAGCGTCTTTCCCGCGCAGCTGTCTCCCGTGTCGAGATCGAGCGCGCTGGCGACAAGGTGAAGGTCATCATCCTCACCGCTCGCCCCGGCGTTGTCATCGGTAAGAAGGGTGCCGAGATCGATACCCTCCGCACCGAGCTCGAGAAGGTCGCTGGCGTCTCCAAGGGCCAGCTCTCCGTCGACGTTGTCGAGATCAAGCGCCCCGAGCTCGACGCCAACCTCGTTGCTCAGTCTATCGCCGAGCAGCTCGAGGGCCGCGTTGCCTTCCGTCGCGCTATGCGCAAGGCTGTCCAGTCTGCCCGCAAGGCCGGCGCTAAGGGCATCCGTATCCAGTGCTCCGGTCGTCTCGGCGGTGCCGAGATGGGCCGTCGTGAGTGGTACCGCGAGGGTCGCGTGCCTCTGCACACCCTCCGTGCCAAGATCGACTACGGCACGGCTGTCGCCAGCACCACCATGGGCGCTTGCGGCGTGAAGGTCTGGATCTACCTGGGCGAGAAGCTCCCGGGCCAGCCTGTTCCCAACCCTGCACTCGAGGGCTCTTCCCGTCCTCGTCGTCGTAACTCCGAGAGGAGGGGTCAGTAGTGCTTGCCCCTAAGCGTATTCTTCACCGCAAGGTGCAGCGTGGCTCCATGAAGGGCCAGGCCAAGGGTAATACCGAGCTGCATTTCGGCGAGTTTGGTATCCAGGCTCTCGAGGCCCATTGGATCACCAACCGTCAGATCGAGGCCGCTCGTATTGCCATGACCCGCTACATGAAGCGTGGCGGTCGTGTCTACATCACGATTTTCCCCGATAAGCCCATCACCAAGAAGCCTGCTGAGACTCGCATGGGTTCTGGTAAGGGTAACCCCGAGGAGTGGGTGGCCGTTGTCAAGCCCGGCCGCATCATGTTCGAGGTCAAGGGCGTGCCCGAGGAGGTCGCTCGCGAGGCTCTGCGTCTTGCACAGCACAAGCTTCCCATCAAGACCAAGATTGTTGCTGCTAAGAACGCTGAGCAGCGCATCGAGAAGGAGATGGCTGAGGAGGCCGCTCTCGAGGCCAAGTGGGCTGCTGAGGACGCCGCCGCCGCCAAGGAGGAGAACTAATGAAGCCCGCAGAGATTCGTGAGCTCTCGGACGCTCAGCTCGTTGAGAAGCTGAAGGAAATGCGCGCCGAGCTCTTTAACCTTCGTTTCCAGATGGCCACCAGCCAGCTGGACAACACCGCTCGCGTCAACACCGTGAAGAAGGACATCGCTCGCGTCCTCACGGAGCAGCGCGCCCGCGAGATCGCAGCGGAGAAGTCCGCTGTCGCCGAGTAGGACCTAAGGAGAGAACATGACTGATTCGCGTAACTCGCGTAAGGTCCGTACGGGTGTCGTTACCTCCGTCTCCGGTGCCAAGACCATTGTTGTCACCATCACCGAGCGCAAGCGTCACCCCAAGTACGGCAAGATGATGACCAGCTCCAAGAAGCTGCACGCTCACGACGAGGAGTGCACGGCTGGCGTGGGCGACACCGTCCGCGTTATGGAGACCCGTCCTATGTCCAAGATGAAGCGTTGGCGCCTCATCGAGGTCGTCGAGCGCGCTAAATAAGCAGTCGCTCTTACGACTTGTACGTTTCCGAAGATGTGCGTATGCCTGGCTTGCATACCACGGGCCGTATAAAGGCAGCGCACCTCTCTTCGGTTCTTAGTTCGGAGGAACATCTACCATGATTCAGATGCAAACCATGCTGAACGTCGCCGACAACTCCGGCGCTCGCAAGATTCGCTGCATCAAGGTGCTTGGCGGTTCCAAGCGTCGTTATGCAGGCATCGGCGATGTGTTCATCGGTGCTGTCCAGGAGGCTACCCCTGGCGCCAACGTCAAGAAGAAGGACGTTGTCCGTTGCGTCGTCGTTCGCACCGTTAAGGAGATCCGCCGCAAGGATGGCTCCTACATTCGCTTTGATGAGAACGCCTGCGTTGTCATCAACAACGATGGTTCGCCCGTCGGCACCCGTATCTTCGGGCCTGTCGCTCGCGAGCTTCGTGACAAGAAGTACATGAAGATCGTCTCGCTCGCTCCCGAGACTCTGTAGTTAGGGGAGATATATGTATATCAAGAAGGGCGATAAGGTCCAGGTTCTCTCTGGCAAGGATCGCGGCAAGCAGGGCGTTATCCTGCGTGCTCTCCCCGCCGAGAACAAGGTCGTTGTCGAGGGCGTTTCGGTCGTCAAGAAGGCCGTCAAGCCCAACGCTGCCAACCAGCAGGGCGGCATCGTTTCGCAGGAGGCTCCTATCGACGCCTCCAACGTCAATCTCGTTTGCCCCGAGTGCGGTAAGGTTACCCGCGTCGGTCACGAGAAGGACGGCAAGAACAAGCTGCGCGTCTGCAAGAAGTGCGGCCACAAGTTCTAAGCTGCCCCGCAACATCAAGTTGCTAGCAAAGGCCCGGATGCCCCAAGGCACCCGGGCCTTTTTCTATCCCTACTCATTGGGGACAGACTTAAATGACTTGTCGTTGGGGATGTTCTTAAACGGCTAGTTGATGGGGACAGTCTTTAGATTTGTATATCTGGCCATCTGGGATAGGCTTCAACGAAAGCGGCATCTAGGGACAGTCCTTTGATGTCTGGTGCCCCCAGAGGGGTGAAGTAATGCAGCTGGCTCTGTCTTTAGGGCTATGGTGCTCCGCCCCTATATGTTTCACAAGGTTTGTCGCATGCGCATTTACGCGCAGAGTCTTGCGCGATGATGCGCATGGCCGCGCAAATATCTGATAACTATGGTTAAATAATGACCGATAAACAAATAAACACGCAAATACAAGCAAATGCGCGCGCATTTGTGCGAATATAAGGCTGTTGGAAATGAAGGACTTCCGATGACTCAGGAGGCACATAATGGCAGATTCCAAACAGGCTCCGCTCGACGCCGAAGCAGCCGCTAAGGCGGCGTTCGCTTCGGTCCAGGACAGGCCATTCCCCGATGATATCTTTACGGCCCCCGAGCTCCGCTGGGCTGTGATCGGTTGCGGTGTTATCGCCAACCAGATGGCCCAGTCTTTCGCTCTTGCCGGCCGCAAGCTTGCGGGCGTCGCCAACCGTACGCTGTCCAAGGCTCAGGCTTTTGCTGAGCAGTATGGCATCGAGAAGGTCTATGAATCGGTCGAGGACCTCTATGCCGATCCGAACATCGACGCGATCTATATCACCACCCCGCATAACACGCATATCACCTACCTGCGCGCCGCTCTGGCGGCTGGCAAGCACGTGCTCTGCGAGAAGGCCATTACCCTTAACTCAGCCGAGCTCGACGAGGCACGTGCCATTGCCGACGAGCAAAACGTGGTCCTCATGGACGCCACCACGGTGCTTCATATGCCCTTGTATCAAGAGCTGCGCCGTCGCATGGGTGCCGGCGAGTTTGGTCGCATGAACCTCGCCCAGCTCAACTTTGGTAGCTACAAGGAGTACGGCGATCTGACCAATCGCTTCTACAACCGCAACCTTGCTGGCGGTGCCATGCTCGACATTGGCGTGTATGCCCTGTCCGTCATGCGTCTCTTTATGGCAAGCCAGCCCATTGAGGTCGTTTCGTTGGGCAACACCTGTGAGACCGGTGTTGACGTTGCGGGCGGCATCGTCTGCCGTAATGCCGAGCAGCAGCTGGGTGTTGTGAGCCTCACGCTCCACTCCAAGCAACCCAAGCGCTCGATTATTAGCTTCGATAAGTGCTATATCGAGGTCAACGAGTATCCGCGCGCCGATCATGCGACCATCGCGTGGACTGCGGACGGCCACCGCGAGGAGGTCCACGCCGGCACCGAGGCTTACGCCCTTTGCTATGAGATGGCCGATCTTGAGAAGGCCGTTGCCGGCGACGACTCTAAGCGCGAGCTGCTGGATTATGCTTCTGATGTTATGAAGCTTATGACCAAGCTTCGCGCCGACTGGGGAGTCGTGTACCCTGAGGAGGAGTAAGCGATGCTAGCGGAAGATAGGCTCAACGCGATCGTGTCGATGGTTCAGCAGGCCGGCTCGGTTACCGTGCCGGAGCTTGCCGAAGCCCTGGGCGTGACGGCGTCTACCATTCGGCGCGACCTGCAGACGCTCGACCGAGCGCATCGCATCGCCAAGGTCCACGGTGGAGCGACGAGTCTTGAGCGCGCGCACGTGACGCGCGACCTAACGCTTAATGAGCGCAGCGACCTCCATAACGACGACAAGGAGCGTATCTGCGCCCGTGCGGCGGCACTTGTGGAGCCCGAGAGCTTTGTATACATCGACTCGGGTTCGACGGCGCTCAGGCTCATCGAGCATCTTCCACACCTTGAAGATGTCACCTATGTGACCGATTCCGTGCTCCATGCTCAACGCCTTGCTTTGCGCGGCATGCGTACCGTGGTGCTGGGCGGCGAGCTCAAACCCGAGACCGAGGCGCTCATTGGCCCCGATGCCTTGGCAACCTTAGACCGCTACAACTTCAACTGTGGCTTTTGGGGCTCTAACGGCATTGCCGCCGAGCAGGGCTTCACGGCGCCCGATATCGAGGAGGCGCAAGTAAAGCGTATCTCGATGCGCCATACGGCCAAGCGCTTCGTAATCTCGGACGCCAGTAAATTTGGTATGGTGGCGCCCGTCAAGTTCGCGGACTTCCGTGACGCAACGATTATTACCGCAGGCGATGTCCCCGCCAAGTACCGGGCAATGGACAACGTCATCACGGTCTAACAGCAGGGGACGGGCTAAGGCCAAAACCACCGCGAAGGGGCAGGAACTTTTGTGGTGGTTTTGACGTTTGTCCAGATAAAACCTGCCAAAATAAACCTGTCCCTTTTCGGCAGGTTTTAGGGCTCCCAGGGGCAGGGGGCTTCGATGTGGATGTGCTCGCCGGTTACGGGATGCGTGAAGGACACGCTGTGGGCGTGGAGCATCAGGCCGCAGGGGCGCGGCGTTCCGTACAGGTCGTCGCCAACCAGGGGGTGACGCTCGCTGGCCAGGTGCACGCGAATCTGATGCTTGCGGCCGGTGAGCAGCTCAACATCGATATACGAACGCGCGGGCAGGCCTCGGCGGCTCTTAAGGCGCTTGAGTACCTTGACGCGCGTCTGAGAGGGCTTTCCGCTGGCGCCGACACGCATCTTGCGGCTATCGTGGCGATCGCGAGCGATAGGCTTGTCGATGAGCTTCTCGTTCCAGTCGATTTTGCCCTCGGCGAGCGCCAGATAGTGCTTTTCGAACGCGTGGTCGATGACCATCTGGTCAAAAGCGGGCTGCGTCTGCTTGTCGAGCGAGAACAACACCACGCCGGTGGTGTTTCGGTCCAGGCGGTTAAGCGGTTGCATGTCGGTCGCGGCAAAGCCGTCGCCCATCGCCAGCAGCAGGTCGCTGGCGTAGTCGGTAAGTGTGCGCTCGCCGGTGCCGTCGCCGTGGACGATCATGCCGGCGGGCTTGTCGATGGCCATGAGCCAGGCGTCGCAGTAGAGGACTTGAGGTTCTTCGTTCACGTGTAAGCCTTTCGGTTAGCTAATTCCCACAAACATGCAGCCCGAGGTGGCGCCGCGCAGGCGGGCGGCGGGCTTGCGGCCGGCTTGAGCCGCCTCGACGGCGCGACGGACGCGAGCGACGGCACGGCCAATCTCATCGGCCTCGAGCAAGGTTCCGTCGACCATAAGACGACGGACGCCGGCGTCGAGCAACTGCGGTACCTGCGGCGTAAGGTCGATGGGGTAGGCGTCGTACAAGCGAGAGCGGCCGTGGATGTCGGTGCGCACGGGCATGACCTTTCCGTCGATATTCTTGAGCGACAGCTTGCGGGCGCGCAGACGGCAGCTGGCACAATCGTGGATGCAGCCATTGGCCACCTGCAGGATGCAGTGCTCGCTCGTCATAACGCGCGGGCGGCCAAAGACGGTGATGCCCAGAGCTGCGGGCGCGGCGGCGCCGAGCGAGACAATCTCGTCGAGTGTGATCTCGGGCGAGAGCCAAAACGCACCGGCTCCGCGCTCGGCAAGCGCCTCCATGCAGGGCGTGTTGTGCACCGGCAGGCAAGAGCGAATCTCGGCCGTGGCACCAACCTGGGCGGCCAGGGCAAGCTCAGAGATGTTGCCAATAGCGACCGTGGCGCTGGCAACAACCCACGGGTCGACGCGTACGTGGTCAACGGCGCGGCAGACCTCGTCGAGCACGGGTACGATGCCCTGCTCAAATGCATCGGCGGGGGAGAGCTCGGCCGCATCGAGTGCGTCGGTGGTCATGTAGATGCGCGTTACACCCTCGGCGCGAGCGGCCTCGGCGGCCTCGAGCGAGGTGACGGCGGCGCAGATCTGCGGCTCATCGCGGTAGTGCTCGGGCGCGGGGCGGGAATCACTGGTTACAATCGCCGGCAGCTCGAGCGTTTTCGCGCGCTCCTCGTACGGTGCCAGAATGGCCTCTTCCAGCGCCGTACAAGCGGCGGCGCGCACCTTGTGCACGGCGGAAAAGCCCATACCGCAGCCGGCGTCGAGCGAAACGTCAAAGCTTGCGGCCTCAAAGGGCGAGGACCCCATGCGGCCCACATGCTCTACCAGATCGGACGCCTCGACCGCGCGGGTCTTGGCGGCCTCGACGGTAAAGCCCGTGGCCGTGGCCGTAAGCGAAGGGGCGTCGCAGCAAGTAAGCGTGACGGCAAACGGTTCGCCCAAACGCGCCACAACGGTTACATCAACGGCGCGGCGGCGCAGCACATCGCGCTTGAGCGCGGCGCCGGCAGCGTCAATGGCGCGCTGGCTTCGAATCACGCGCACGCGGCAGCCCTCGGGCATGCTGCGAGGCACGCGGCACTCGATGATGTCACCGGCGGCGGCATCATCGGCGGCAATGGTGGTCAGGAACTGGTCAAACTCGTTATCGTGGCGGAGCTCCAGCAGGTCGCCCTTGCCCACGGGCTCAAACAACTCAATGCGGGCGATGGCGGCGCGCCGACGGCGGTCGTCGGGCTTGAGGCCGCGCACATCGCGGTTGGCCGGGCGGCTGCCCAGCACCGTGCCCACGATCTGGCCGCGGTTGTTGGAGCGCTCGTAGCTCATCATCTCGTCACCCGAGGTACCGTCTTGGTAGGCGTGCGTAAAGTCGCGGTTAAAGCAGCGCTTGAGCTGTCGCTGGCGGGCCGCATCCTCATCCTTAGAGGTCGAAACATCGGCCAGCATGTCATCAATCTGATGACGATACACGTCGACGATGGAATACACGTAATCGGGGGCCTTCATGCGGCCCTCGAGCTTGAGCGATGCGGCGCCGGCGTCATACAGACGGCGAACAAGCTGCGAAGTGTTGGTGTCGCGCGGGCACAGCGCGCGCTCGCGACCGGCAGGGGAGAGCGAGCGGCCGTTCTCGTCAATTAGCTCGTAGGGTAGGCGGCAGGGCTGGGCGCACATGCCGCGGTTGGCCGAGCGGCCAGCCATGGCAAAGCTCGACAGCAGGCACAGACCCGAGTAGCAAAAGCAGATGGCACCGTGGCTAAAGACCTCAAGGTCCACATCGGGCGCGGCGTTGTGAATGGCGGCGATCTCGTCGATGGAGAGCTCGCGCGAGAGAGTCACGCGGTCGGCGCCCTGCTCACGGCACCAAAGGGTTCCGCGGTCGTCGTGGATGTTCGCCTGGGTCGAGATGTGTGTCTCGATGCCGGGCATGGTGCGCTTGACCTCAAAGAACAGACCCCAGTCCTGGATAATGAAGGCGTCGGCGCCCAGCGTGGAGCAGCGATGGATGAGTTGCAGCGCATCGCCCATCTCGGACTGCTTGATGACGATGTTTACCGTGACGTAGACGCGCGACCCGGCTAGATGCGCGGCGCGGCAGGCTTGCTCAAAGGCCTCGTCGGTAAAGTTGGTTGCCTTGCGGCGGGCGTTGAAGCTGCCCATGCCGCAGTAGATGGCGTCTGCCCCGGCAGCGAGCGCGGCGGCAAAGGGCTCGGGCCCTCCGGCGGGCGCCAAAAGCTCGGGTTTGCGGTTGGTGGTTCGACTGGCGGTTGCGGTCATATCCTGCCTTTCAAAATGCTCAGATATTCAAAAGTATAGTGGTGCCGTTGCGGCAGGCGATGCCCGTGCTCCAAGCGGGATAAAGTCTTCAGCAGCTTAGGCTGGCTGACCCCGTGGAGAACCGTTCAGCTGCCAACGGGCGCCGTTGGGCGATAAAATATTCTCTCCAGCTGATAATATTCTTGCATCAAACAGAAACCTTGAGTACTATCCCAAATCAAGCGCGGTGTTCAGACCGAATTGTGCCTCCCGGTGCGAACGCCGCGCTCACGCTCTCTATCTGATCGTAAGGAGAAAAACATGAGCAAGACCGTCGTGTCTTCCGATAACGCACCCGCAGCCATCGGACCGTATTCCCCCGGTATCCAGACCGGCAACATGGTGTTCCTGTCCGGCCAGCTGGGCATCGACCCCACAACTGGCAAGATGCCCGAGGGCGTCGAGGCCCAGGCCAAGCAGTCCCTTGCTAACGTCGAGGCCCTGCTGACTGCCGCCGGCGCTACGTTTGCCGATGTCGTCAAGACCACGGTCTACCTGGCCGACATTGCCGACTTCGCTGCCGTGAACGAGATCTACGCCTCCAAGTTCGAGGCCCCGTTCCCCGCGCGCAGCGCTTTCCAGGTTGCCGCCCTTCCGGCTGGCGGTCTGGTCGAGATCGAGGTCGTCGCCGCTCTCTAAGGCGTTGGCAACAACTAAACATGACATGCAAAAAGACCCTGCAGCGCAGTGTGAACTGCAGGGTCTTTTGTTAAGTGACGGATCGCTTGTGGAGCCGCGCTCCATTTTGCTCGTTAGCCCTCCTTGCGAACTTTTTGCAGGTAGCGGTAGACGCTGGGCTCCGAGATACCCAGCGCGGTGGCGGCGCAGGCCACGGCGCCCTTGAGCATGAACACCCCGTTGCCGTTGAGGTGGCGAATGACGTCCACGCGGTCGCTCTGACCAAGCGACGCTACATCCAGCCCGCGCGCGCTCAGCAACTCGGCAATGCTGCGGTCGATGAGCTCCTGTGTGGACTCCGAAAGGCTTTCGACCTCGATA
Organism: Collinsella aerofaciens; assembly: GCA_048291645.1. GTDB lineage: Bacteria > Actinomycetota > Coriobacteriia > Coriobacteriales > Coriobacteriaceae > Collinsella > Collinsella aerofaciens_CG. The sequence goes on from DBEZXT010000095.1 coordinate 12,811, forward strand.
GGGGCGGGCTCCGTGCGCGTCGGCGCCGCGTCGAAGCACGCCATGAGCTGCTGCGCCATGGCGTTGATGGAGCGTACGGTCGAGAGGTCGGTGTTGACGCAGAGCATACCGACGATCTCGTCATTCTCGCGGATAAAGTACGTCGCCGACTCCAACGTCTTGCCGCCGGCACCGCGCCCCTCGTAGCCCGTAATAAACGGCAGGTCGCGATACTTGGCGTCGTGCATGATCTTGAGTGCCAGATCGGTGGCGGGACCGCCGACCTTGCGGCCGCTCACGATGCCGTTGCGAATATCGACGATGGCGTGGTCGGGATCCGAGAAATCGTGCAGCACGATTTCGCTGTTTTTGCCGAGTATCTGCTCCAGAAAATCGACCATCGGCAAAAAGCGACGTACGGTCTCGTTCACGGGCAACTCCTTTGGGTGAAATCGGAAATGTTCATAACAATTTTTTCTCATGGTAACACGCTGCCCATCATCTCGTATATCCGCAGGTACATTGCGTAATGCAGACGAACGGTAGGAATTTAGCGGTAAACGGTTGACCAAAAGAAAAGTTAGATGTTATTTTGACCAGACACTTTCCTGACCTGCGGAAATGCGTTATTTCAGCTGAAGAATAGTCTGATAACAAAAAATTATTATTGAGAATGAGAATCATCTTTAATACGATATGCAATGAAGGCACAACCTCAACCCCGCACTGCGTCACAATAGAGCGTTAGATGCGAAAACAACTACTTCGAGGATTGGTGGTCAAATGACCCAGGAGACGGTTACGAACGGCACTGAAGCCCTGTTCACTCGCGAAGGCATGCCTCCCGTTAAGGAAATGATCCCGTGTGCCCTTCAGCACGTACTGGCATCGTTTGCCGGCATCATTACCCCGGCGGTCATCATGGCCGGCGTCTACGGCTTTAATAGCCAGCAGAGCACCGACATCATCCAGGTCGCGCTCATTCTTTCGGCGATCGATACGGCCCTTCAGGCCTTCGCTCCCTTCCGTCGCATCGGCGGCGGCCTGCCCATCGTCATGGGCGTTTCGTTCGCGTTCCTGCCGGCCCTGCAGGCCATGGGTGCCTCGGGCTTTAGCTTTGGTGCGCTGCTGGGTGGCGAGATCGTCGGCGGCGCCGTCGCGGTCCTCTTTGGTCTGGCCTACAGCAAGATCAAGTGGCTGTTCCCGCCCGTCGTGACCGGTACGGTCATCTTCTCCATCGGCGTTTCGCTGTATCCCACGGCCGTCAAGTATATGGCCGGCGGTATGGGTACGCCGCTGTGGGGCACCCCGCAGGCCTGGTGCGTCGCTCTTATCACCTTCGCCGTGGTCTTTGCGCTCGCAAACTTCGGCAAGGGCACGCTCAAGCTGGGATCCGTGTTCTTTGGCATGATCGTTGGCATGATCGTCTCCATCCCCTTTGGCATGATCGACTTCTCCAGCGTCGCCACCGCTCAGGTCTTCGCCCTTCCCAAGCTCATGCCCTACGCGCTCGAGTTTGATCCCGAGGTCTGCATTACCCTCGCCGTCGTGTTCCCCATGGTTGCCATCCAGGTTATCGGCGACGTCTCCGCCGCCTGCCTGGGCTCCATCGACCGTATGCCCACCGAGCGCGAGCTCTCCGGCGCTATCGTGTCCCAGGGCCTCACCTCTATGGTCGGCGGCCTGCTGGGCGGTCTTCCCACCAGCGCCCTTGGCCAGAACGTGGGCATCATCTGCTCCAACAAGGTCGTCAACAAGTGGGTCTTTGTGATCATCGCGGCCGTCTTTGCCATCGCCGGTCTGTTCCCGCAGCTCTCTGCCGTTCTTTCCGCTATCCCGCAGCCCGTCATCGGCGGCGCGACCGTCGGCGTCTTTGGTACCATCACCATGAACGGTGTGCGCATGTTCACCCGCGAGGGCCTCACGCAGCGCACTACCACTATCGTCGGCACCTCCGTCGTCTTTGGCCTGGGTATCTGGATGGCCAGCGGTTGCCTTGCCGGCGAGGGTATGCCCGCCTGGGTGTCCACCGTCATCGGCTCCAATGCCGTAACCCCCACCGCCATCATGGCCATTGTCCTTAACCTGATCCTTCCGCAGACGCCGGTCGTGGCTCAGCACATCGATGCCGCCAAGGACGCTGCCGTGGATCTGGTCTTGCCCGAGAGCAAGAAGTAACCAATTCGGTGCTATTCGTCGGCGGACGCATCGCCTCGTCCGCCGACGCCATGCGGCGCCAAGCCGCACTTCAAAGGGTTTGTCCCTTTGGTGAAGCGTTGACGGGAGAGGGCCCGTTTCCGGTGTAGGCCGGCGCTTCGCACTCCGCTATGTCAGAGGTGTCAAACCCCGCCTCTGATGTTGAAGGGAGCATCCATGCTTCTGGTCGCTAACGGTTCCGTCTTTACCCGCAACGCTCAGACCCCGTTCATTCCAAACGGTGCGGTCGCCATTGACGGAGATACGATCGTCGAAGTGGGCCCCGAGCGCGAGCTCAAGGCCAAGTACCCGGATGCCGAGTACGTCGACGCCCAGGGCAACCTCATCATGCCCGGACTCATCAACTGCCACACCCACATCTACTCGGGTCTGGCCCGCGGACTTGCCATTAAGGGCTGCAATCCCACCAACTTCCTGGAGAATCTTGAGCAGCAGTGGTGGAAGATCGACGACAATCTGACGCTCGACGGCACCAAGGCAAGCGCCTATGCCACGATTCTGGACTCCATTCGCGATGGCGTCACCACGATCTTCGATCACCATGCGAGCTTCTGCGAGATCCCGGGAAGCCTCTTTACCATTAAGGATGCAGCTCAGGAGCTGGGCATGCGTTCGTGCTTGTGCTACGAGGTCTCCGATCGCCGCGGCCAGGAAAAGTGCGACCAGGCCATTGCCGAGAACGCCGAATTTGCCCAGTGGGCCGCCAAGGAGCGTCGCGATAACGACAACCACATGATTGCCGCCATGTTTGGCGGACATGCTACCTTTACGCTTTCGGACGAGACCATGGATAAGATGGCCGAGGCCAACAACGGCCTGACCGGCTTCCACATCCATGTGTGCGAGGGCATGAACGACGTGTGGGATTCCCGCCTCAACCGCGGTGGCATCAGCCCCGTCGAGCGCCTGCTGCAGCACAACCTGCTGGGTCCCGACACCATGCTCGGCCACTGCATCCACGTGACGCCTGCCGAGATGGATATCGTCAAGGAGTCCGGCACCTGGCTCGTCAACAACCCCGAATCCAATATGGGCAACGCCGTGGGCTGCGCCCCCGTGCTCGAGTTCTTCCGCCGCGGCATCCCCGTGTGCATGGGCACCGACGCCTACACCCACGATATGCTCGAGAGCCTCAAGGTCTTCCTGATCATTCAGCGCCACAACGCCGCCATGCCCAACGTGGGCTGGTGCGAGGCCATGACGATGCTGTTCGAGAACAACGCCAAGATGGCGAGCAAGTACTTCGATCGCAAGCTCGGTGTGCTCGAGGCCGGCGCTGCCGCCGACGTCATCGTCATGGACTACAAGCCCTTTACGCCGCTGAGCGAGGAGAACATCGACGGCCACATGCTCTTTGGCATGATGGGCAAAAACTGCCGCACCACCATCATCAACGGCCGCGTCCTGTACAAGGATCGCGAGTTCGTTGGCATTGATGAGGACAAGATCAACGCGTGGACCATGGCTGAGTCCAAGAAGCTCTGGAGCACGCTCAACGAACGCACCTACTAATTACAAGTAGATTCACGCGCTTCAGATGTTTCGCCGCATCCGATGCGCGCATAGGCGACCTCCGCGGGGTCGCCGGCGCTGTGCTAGCGCTACACCGTATTTGCGCCCGCCGCGCGGTCTCGCCGGGCGTTACAGAGAGGAGCTCACTATGAGCGACATCATGAGGCCGATCCCGTTTTCGCAGCTGATGAACTGGATCATCGAGGAGCACAAGACTCAGGGCGCCGTCTTTGGCGTGCGCAAGATGGTCACGACCAACCAGGAGGGTGCGCTTCCCATTTTTGACGAGCGTATCGAGACTCCGTTTGGCCCGGCCGCCGGTCCCAACACGCAGCTTGCCCAGAACATCGTGGCATCCTACGTGGCCGGTTCTCGCTTCTTTGAGCTCAAGACCGTTCAGGTCATGGACGGCGAGGAGCTCTCCAAGTGCGTTAACAAGCCCTGTATCGTGGCACAGGACGAGTGCTACAACTGCGAGTGGTCGACCGAGCTCGAGGTTCCGCAGGCCTTTGCCGAGTACGTGAAGGCATGGTTCGCCTGCCACCTGATCGCTCGCGAGTACGGCCTGGGCAGCCCGGACGGTTTTGTCTTTAACATGTCGGTGGGTTATGACCTGGAGGGCATCAAGAGCCCCAAGGTCGACGCCTACATCGAGGGCATGAAGGACGCCAGCGGCTCCGAGGTTTGGAACGAGTGCCGCACGTGGGCGCTCGCTAACCTGGACAAGTTTGAGCATGTCGATGCCGCGTTTGTCGAGTCCATCCCGGCGCGCGTCTCCAACTCCATTACCGAGTCCACGCTGCATGGCTGCCCGCCGGCGGAGATCGAGCGCATCGCGACCTATCTGATTACCGAGAAGGGTCTCAACACCTACATCAAGTGCAACCCTACGCTGCTGGGCTATGAGTTTGCCCGCCAGCGTCTGAACGAGCTGGGCTTTGACTACATCGTCTTCGATGACACGCACTTCCGCGAGGACCTGCAGTGGGCCGATGCCGTGCCTATGTTCGAGCGCCTGATTGCCCTGTGCGCCGAGCGCGGCCTGGAGTTTGGCGTCAAGCTGACCAACACGTTCCCCGTCGACGTGACGAGAAACGAGCTGCCCTCCACCGAGATGTACATGTCCGGCCGTTCGCTGTTCTCGCTGACCATCGAGGCTGCCCGCCGCATTACCGAGCAGTTTGATGGCAAGCTGCGCATCAGCTACTCCGGCGGCGCCACGGTCTACAACATCCGCGCCCTGTACGATGCCGGCATTTGGCCCGTCACCCTGGCGACCGACGTGCTCAAGCCTGGTGGCTACGAGCGCTTTAGCCAGATGGCCGGCGAGTTTACCGGCCTGGATGGCAAGCCGTTCGCGGGTGTCTCTCTCGAGGCTGTGACTGCGATCCAGACCGACTCACTCACCAACCCGCTCTACAAGAAGCCGCTGCGCCCGCTGCCCGACCGCAAGGTTGCCGGCAAGAGCCCGCTTTCCGACTGCTTTACCACGCCGTGCCGCACGAGCTGCCCCATCCAGCAGGATATTCCCGCCTACCTGGCGGCTGTTGACGAGGGCCGCTACGAGGACGCACTCAACATCATCATCGAGCGCAACGCCCTGCCGTTCATTACCGGCACCATCTGCCCGCATCCCTGCGGCCGTGCCTGCGAGCGTGCGTTCTACGAGCCCGAGGGCGCCCAGATTCGCGCCAGCAAGCTCAAGGCCGCCCGCGAGGCCATGACCGCCGTGCTGCCCAAGCTGCGCGCCCAGGCCATCGCAAACGACGGCGAGCGCAACGTTGCCGTTATCGGCGGCGGCCCTGCCGGTCTGGCGACGGCGTTCTTCCTGACGCGCGCCGGCGTGCCCGTCACCATCTTTGAGGCCCGCGACTCTCTCGGTGGCGTGGTCCGTCACGTGATTCCCGAGTTCCGCATCGCGAGCGACGATATCTCCCACGATGCCGAGCTCTGCCTGGCCTTTGGCGCCAAGGTGCAGCTCAACGCTCGCGTTGATTCCATTGACGAGCTCAAGGCCCAGGGCTTTACCGACGTGGTCGTGGCCACCGGTGCCTGGATGCCCGGCTCTGCGGGCCTGGGCGAGGGCGCCGAGCTCGACGTGCTGGAGTTCCTCGAGGCCGCCAAGAAGGGCGAGAAGCTCGAGCTGGGCGAGGACGTCGTGGTCATTGGCGCCGGCAACACCGCCATGGACGCGGCCCGCGTGGCCAAGCGCCTTGCCGGCGTGAAGAACGTGCGCCTGGTGTATCGCCGCACCAAGAAGCAGATGCCCGCCGACGAGGAAGAGCTCGATCTTGCTTTTGCCGACGGCGTTGAGTTCTGCGAGCTGCTGGCGCCCAAGGCGCTCAACGGCTCCGTGCTGACCTGCGACGTTATGGAGCTCGGCGAGCCGGATGCAAGCGGCCGTCGCAGTCCCGTCGCCACGGGCGAGACCGTCGAGCTTTCCGCCACCACGGTGATCTGCGCCGTGGGCGAGGGCATCGATGCCAGCCTGTACGATGCCGCGGGCGTCGAGCATGACCGTCGCGGCCGCCTTGCCGCCACCTCCACCGGCGTCGAGGGCGTCTGGGCTGCGGGCGACTGCCGCCGCGGTCCTGCCACCGTGGTCGAGGCTATCGCCGACGCCGCCGAGGTCGCCCGTGCCATCGCCGGTGTGGACTTTAACAAGTACGCCGACTGCAACGAGCAGGCCGGCCGCGAGGACACCTGCTACGAGCGCAAGGGGTCGCTGTGCCGCGACAAGCGCAACTGCACCAAGACCCGCTGCCTGGGCTGCGGCTCGGTGTGCGAGGTCTGCTGCGACGTGTGCCCCAACCGCGCCAACGTGGCAATTAAGGTGCCGGGCCTGGCCAAGCATCAGGTCGTCCATGTCGACGGCATGTGCAACGAGTGCGGCAACTGCGCCGTGTTCTGCCCTTACCAGGAGGGTCGTCCCTACAAGGACAAGCTCACCCTGTTCTGGAGCGAGCAGGACATGGAGAACTCCGAGAACGAGGGCTTCCTGGCCGTGGACGAGGACCACTTTAAGGTTCGCGTCGCCGGCACGGTCCGCACCGTCTCGGTCGATGCCGTCAACACCGGTCTTCCCGAGGCCGTCCGCCTGACCATCAGGGCTGTGCGCGACAACTATTCGTACCTTCTTAAGAAATAGGCGAGTCTCTTATGGCCAAATCCATTCAACATAATGTGGCCTACATTGCCTGCGGAAGCGGCTGTGCTTCCGCGGGCGGCGACGCCCGCTGCAGCGAAGGCTGCATTGGCTGTGGCGCCTGCGTCACGGCCTGCCCCCACGGCGCCATTGCGCTGGTCGATGGCATCGCCCGCGTGGACCGCTCCAAGTGCACGGGCTGCGGCCTGTGCGGCATGGCGTGCCCGCAGCGCGTGATTGCCTTCGTCCCCGGCTACCAGAACATTCTGGTGCGCTGCAACAACACCGATAAAGGTGCCATTGCGCGCAAGGTCTGCGACACGAGCTGCATCGGTTGCGGTATGTGCGCCAAAAAGTGCCCTGCCGGCGCTATCCGCATCGAGGACAACTGCGCCCATATCGACGGCGTGGACTGCCTGTCGTGCGGCATGTGCGCCGTCGTCTGCCCGCATGGCGCCATCCACGACCGCACCGGCATCGCCGCCGGCGTGTAGAAGGGAATCACCATGGCACAGGAATTCACTTTTACCGTTAACGGTGTCGAGCACACGACGACGGAGAATAAACCACTGCTGCGCTATCTGCGCGACGACCTGCACATTCACTCCGCCAAGGACGGCTGCTCCGAGGGCGCCTGCGGCACCTGCACCATCCATGTGGACGGTGCGGCCGTCAAGGCGTGCGTGCTGACCACCGCTCTTGCCGCCGGCCGCAACATCGTGACCGTCGAGGGCCTGCCCGAGGACGTGCGCGAGGCCTTTGTGTACGCCTTTGGCGCCGTGGGCGCCGTGCAGTGCGGTTTTTGCATTCCCGGCATGGTCATGGCGGGTGCGGCGCTCATCGCCGAGGACCCCGAGCCCACCGAGGAGCAGATCAAGTACGCCATTCGCGGTAACGTCTGTCGCTGCACCGGCTACAAAAAGATTATCGAGGGCATCTCGCTGGCCGCTGCGGTGCTCCGCGGCGAAAAGCAGATCGACGAGGACCTGGAGCGCGGCGATGACTACGGCGTGGGCAAGCGCGCCTTCCGTATTGACGTGCGCAAGAAGGTGCTCGGCGAGGGCAAGTATCCCGACGACATCGACGAGCTCGATCAGCCGGGCCTGACCTATGCCAGCGCCGTGCGCTCCAAGTATCCGCGCGCCCGCGTGCTCTCCATCGACACCTCCAAGGCCGAGGCCCTGCCCGGTGTGGTGGGCATCCTGCGCGCCGAGGACGTGCCGGTCAACCAGGTCGGTCACCTTATCCAGGACTGGGACGTCATGATCGCTCAGGGCGATATCACCCGCTGCGTGGGCGATGTCATCGTGCTGGTGGTCGCCGAGGACGAGGCGACGCTCGAGAAGGCCAAGAAGCTCGTAAAGATTGACTACGAGCCGCTGGAGCCCGTGCGCAACATTGTCGAGGCCAGGGCCGCCGACGCTCCGCGCCTGCATGACAGCTTCTTTGCCTTTGGCAACACGGTGGAGCTCAAGGACAACGTGTGCCAGAGCCGCCACGTGACGCGCGGCGACGCCGCCAAGGCGCTGGCCGAAAGCGCGTTCACCGTGACGCAGCGCTTTACCACGCCCTTTACCGAGCATGCCTTCTTGGAGCCCGAGTGTGCCGTTGCCTTCCCGTACAAGAACGGCGTCAAGGTGCAGTCGACCGACCAGGGTGCCTATGATACGCGCAAAGAGTGTGCCCACATGTTTGGCTGGGATAGCGAACCCGAGCGCGTGGTCGTCGAGACCATGCTCGTGGGTGGCGGCTTTGGCGGCAAGGAGGACGTGTCCATCCAGCACCTGGCCGCGCTCGCCGCCTATAAGTTCCAACGTCCTGTGAAGTGTAAGCTCACGCGTGCCGAGTCGCTCGCTTTCCATCCCAAGCGCCATGCCATGGACGGCACCTTTACGCTGGGCTGCGACGCCGAGGGCAACTTTACCGGCCTAGACTGCGAGATCAACTTTGACACCGGCGCCTACGCGTCGCTGTGCGGCCCGGTGCTCGAGCGCGCCTGCACGCATGCCGTCGGCCCCTACAAGTACCAGAACACCGACATTCGCGGTTTTGGCTACTACACCAACAACCCGCCCGCCGGCGCGTACCGCGGCTTTGGCGTCTGCCAGTCCGAGTTTGCGCTCGAGAGCCTGATTGACCTGCTGGCAGAGAAGGTCGGCCTGGATCCATGGGAGATCCGCTACCGCAACGCCATCGAGCCGGGCGAGGTTTTGCCCAACGGCCAGATTGCCGACTGCTCCACGGCGCTGAAGGAGACACTGCTCGAGGTCAAGGATGCCTACTATGCGCATCCCGGCCACGCCGGTATCGCCTGCGCCATGAAGAACGCTGGCGTGGGCGTTGGCCTGCCCGATGCCGGCCGCTGCAAGATTCGCATCGAGAACGGCGTGGCCGTGGTCTATGCCGCCACGTCCGACATCGGGCAGGGCTGCAACACCGTCTTTTTGCAGGACGTTGCCGAGGCATGCGGCCTGTCGCTTCGCTGCATCGCCAACGGCGAGTGCTCCACCGAGAACGCTCCCGACTCCGGTACCACGTCTGGCTCGCGTCAGACGGTCGTGACTGGCGAGGCCGTGCGCGGCGCCGCTTTCCTGCTGCGCGATGCCATGCTTGACATCGAGGCCGGCAAGCCCGCGCCCGATGCTCCCGTGAGCGCGCATGGCGACGGCGTCAAGATCGAGTACGACGACGGTCACGCCTATCAGCTGCACACGCAGGAGCTCGTCGCCGGCCAGGGTATGCATCCTCAGGATCCCGCGGCCGCCATCAAGGCACTCGAGGGATGCGAGTTTGGCTACGTGTACCTGGAGCCGACCGACAAGCTGGGCGCCGACGTTCCCAATCCCAAGAGCCACATCTGCTACGGCTTTGCCACGCATGTGGTCATTCTGGACGATGACGGCCGCGTGAGCGAGGTCTATGCCGCGCACGATTCCGGCAAGGTGGTCAACCCCATCTCCATCCAGGGTCAGATCGAAGGCGGCGTGCTCATGGGTATGGGCTATGCGCTTACCGAGGACTGGCCGCTCAAGGACTGCGTGCCCCAGGCAAGGTACGGCACGCTCGGGTTGTTCCGCGCGCCCGAGATTCCGGATATCCACGCCATCTACGTGGAGAAGGACGAGCTACTGCCCGTGGCATACGGCGGCAAGGGCATCGGCGAGATCGCAACGATTCCCACGGCGCCCGCCGTACAGAACGCCTATCGCGCATTTGACGGCAAGCTGCGTCCGGATCTGCCCATGGTGGATACGCCCTACAGCCGCGCCCGCAACCGCGGGTAGGGTAGGGCGCGGACGGCCATTGCTGACGAGCTGTTCGCGCTCAACATCAACTACATACGCTGCGCCTTTGGCCCCGGCTCCATCGCGAGCCGGGGCCCTTTGTTTGGAGTGGAAACTGCGTCCCGGATTTGGCGCTCAGAACGGGATACATTTTCCGGAACGGTCCACGTGCGGTGGTGTACCGACCCTTTTGCGTGCGCCGCTTGTCGAATTACGTTATAGCTAGCTATATTATAGGAAGGTATAATATAGCTAGCTATAACGTAAAGGAAGGATG
>DBEZXT010000096.1:0-11334 GCA_048291645.1 Collinsella aerofaciens
CATGGCCGAAGTCCTGGGTGGCGCGATTGCCCTTCAAATGCTCTTTGGGCTGCCCGTGCGCGCGGGCTGCGTCATCGTGGCGGCAGTATCGATGGCGATGCTCATGACGAGCTCCTACAAGCGCGCCGAGCGATGGATCATCGCCTTCGTAGGCGTGGTAGGACTCTCGTTTTTGGCCGAGCTTGCACTAGTCAAGGTCGACTGGCCGCAAGCCGCCGCAAGCTGGATCACGCCCAGTATGCCCACTGGCTCTGCCGCGATTATCGTGAGTGTCCTGGGTGCGGTCGTTATGCCACACAACCTTTTTCTGCACTCCGAGGTCATCCAATCCATGCACTTCGAAGGCCAAGGCGAGCAGGTTATCGAAGAGCGTCTGCGCTACGAGTTCTTCGACACGCTCTTTTCGATGGGCGTGGGCTGGGCAATCAACTCGGCCATGGTCATCCTGGCCGCAACGACCTTCTTTGCGCACGGCATTGTCGTAGACGACCTCGCCGTCGCAGTGGCCACGCTCTCCCCCATTCTGGGCCCGGCAAGCTCGACCATCTTTGCGGTGGCACTGCTGTTTGCGGGCATATCGAGTAGTGTGACGGCGGGCATGGCGGCGGGCACCATCACCGCGGGCATGTTCGACGAGGAATACGACATCCACGACCGACATTCCTCGATCGGGGTGGCGGCTTGTTTCGTCGGCGCAGTGGCGGCGTGCTTGGTCGTCCCAAATCCTTTTGAGGGTCTCATCTGGAGTCAGGCGCTGCTGTCGCTTCAGTTGCCGATTACGGTCTTTGTGCTCATACGGCTCACCAGCTCACGCCGTGTCATGGGCAAATACGTCAACTCGCGCCCGCTCAACGCGCTGCTCGTAGGGATCGGTGCCATCGTGACGATTCTCGACATCGTGCTGCTAACGGGAATGTAATTGGGATGGCGTGGCTGTCCAGATATAACGTCTTAATCTGTAACACGTGAGACCGTTTTAAACCGTCAGATAAATCAAAAGGGTCCCGGCCGAGAATTCGACCGGGACCCTTGGACAGAGCTATGTTCGGCTTTCGCCGTGTGCCTGCGAGTTACTCCTCGACGAGCTCAAACTGATCGGGACCGACGCCGCACACCGGGCACACGTAATCCTCGGGCAGCTCGGGCGTGTCGACCTCAACCTCGTAACCGCAAACGGTGCACACAAACTTATACGTCTTCTTTTCCTCAGCCATGATGTTCTCCTCTCGAACGTGACTGCTGGTGTACTTACTTATTAGTATATATTCTCAATAGTATAATGCAAGTATTTTTAGAACATTTCTAGCCTTGATACGACGAGGCTTTGGGCGGCGTCTTGCCCTTTAGCACCTTGTGATAGTAGTCGTACGTCAGCGGCGTCTCGTCGCTCAGGCGCTCGGCATCCTCCACCTCGCCGATAAAGAGCAGGTGCGTGCCCACATCCACAGTGTCGATCAAATGGCAGCTAAACAGCGCCGCCGCGTGCTCGGGCACATAGGGCATGCCCAGAGTGGTCTCGTGGGTCTCATACTTGGCAAACTTGTCGTAATCGCTGCTGGTGCGGAAGCCAAAATTGCCGATATAGAGCATGTCGGCGGTCTGGTCAATCACGGTCAGCGCAAAAGCCTTAGCCGATGCGATTACGCCGGACGTGACATTTTCCTTGTTCACGGCAATCGAGATGCGCGGCGGGGCGGATGTCACCTGCACCGCTGTGTTGATGACGCAGCCGGCACGCAGCCCGTCCGCCGCGGCGCTCACCACGTACAGGCCACTCGGCATGGTAAAGAACGCAGTTTTGTCCATAACGATCACTCCCCTAGCTCGGGTTGGAACCTCATGGATGTATGTACCCACAAAAAAGGCGACGCCCATAACGGACGCCGCCTTTGAGACATATGTGTCAGAACAGTAAGAAAGATGAGACACCCGCAGTTGCGGTGAAATAGGGACTGGATAGCCCCTCAAACAGGCAAAACAGTCCGTATTCCACCGCAACTTATGCAGAGTGCCTAGCGGTTGCGTTCCTTAAGGGCGCGGTCGATCTCGCGTTGGACATCACGCTTGGCCATGTCCTCGCGCTTGTCGTAGAGCTTCTTGCCGCGACCCAGACCCAGCAGCAGCTTTACGCGGCCGTCGGTATTAAAGTAGAGCTCCAACGGAACCAGCGCATAACCACGGTTGCGAAGTTTGCCGTCAAGAAAGTCGATCTCCTTGCGGTGCAGCAGCAGACGACGCCGACGGTCGGGATCGCGATTCCACACGCCACCATGGCTATAAGGATGGATATGCAGGCCGACGAGCCAGCACTCCCCGCCGCGGATCAGCGCGAAGGTATCGGTGATCTGGCAGGCGCGCTCGCGAATCGACTTGACCTCGGTGCCGCTCAGTTCAATGCCGCACTCAAATGTCTCATCGATAAAGTACTCGTGATGTGCCGAGCGATTCTTGGAGATGAGTTTGCGCTCGCGCTTACTGGGCATCGTCGGCCTCCTTGGCGCCATCGGCGTTTGAGCCCGCAGCCTCGCGCTTTGCCTTGCGCTCGGCATTGAGTTCGGCATCGCTCTCGCGCACCAGTTTGATAATCGCCGCGCAGGCTTCCTCGCCCACCAAGTCGCGAGCACGCACCGTCAGGCGCGTCGCCTCCTGCTTGTCGCCGTCGCTTGCAGCATCGGTCGCGCACATAATCAGGCAGATTGCAATCTCGGCCGAAGGTGAGGTCGGAACGCCCTGCAACGCCAGCTCGCCCATCACGTGCTCGTCGCTCTCCTCGGCGGCATCCGGATAGGTAGTATGGATCTTGTTGAGCAGGCGCGTCGTATGCGTATCGTTGGGCGCCAGGCGCAGCGCCAGACGCGCGCAGCCCACGGCAGCCGAAATGTTCTCGGTCTCGGGCTCCAAGAAGTACTGTCCCAGATTGGCGTAAGCGCGGGCGGCGCACTTGCCATCGCTTGCACGCTCCAGCACCGAAAACGAAAGCGAAGCCCACTCCTGCTTGTCCTCGAGAGCGCGGAACAGCTCGGCCAAATCCAAGCGATAGTTGCAGTTCATGGGGTCCCAACGCACGGCCTGCATCAGGGCATTGCGAGCGCTCACATAATCCTGCTGGCGAATGTAGGCAAACGCCATGTCAGAGTACAGGCGGTCAAAAGGCACCTCGACCTGCACGAGCTCGCGCGGATCCTTCTCCACGCGGCGATAGGCCAAGCGCTCAAACTTGCTATCGAAGCTAAAGTATTGGCGCTTCTCCTCCGTCTTGCACTCGGCGTCGATATACTCCTCGGCGAGCTCCACCAAGCGCTCCAGCAGCGGCGTCGCCGTAGCCAGGTCGCCCTGCGCCAGATAGTTCTCGGCATACGTGATGTCTTGCAAGCTGATGGGCAGATCCATGGCTACTCCTCGATCTGAGCGAAACACGGCAGGCGCCGTATATACGGTCAATACACAAAACCCGGGTCTCTTGCGAGGCCCGGGCGTTCAATTTTGGTAGCCCGTACCAGATTCGAACTGGTGATCTCCGCCTTGAGAGGGCGGCGTCCTAAACCGCTAGACGAACGGGCCATATGTAGCAAATGCAATGGCTGGGATGGAGGGAGTCGAACCCCCATTGACGGAACCAGAATCCGCTGTCCTGCCATTAGACGACATCCCAATGACTGCATCGCTGCGCTCGGCTGTGCCTTTGCGCAAGAAAGAAATATACGGGAAGTCTCGCCGTGACGCAAGCCCCAATTTTGACTTTTTTGAAATTCAGTCAAATTGGCCTAATTTAGTCCAACCCGTGAAGGACCTGTGAAGCCGACCGCTGTACACGAAGGGCAAAACGCCGCGAGCGGTAGCCGTCAACCGTTGGCAGATTCTACCGTGAAAACGATAGCACCAGGCAACACAATCGAAGTATCAATGATCACGTAGATATCGAGGCGCCATGGACGAAGAGCTTGATTACCTATGGGAGACCCTGGGCCTTGAGATCACTGCCGACCTTTGGCCCGAACGGGACAAAATCCATCCCACACTGCGCCCCGCCATTACTGTGGTGCAGGCAAAATACCGCCGTGCATCCTTTTTGATCATGCGGATGTCATGGCACGCGGGACTCCCCGACCTTAAGCGAATCCAGGCAAGCCTCGTCGAGTTGTCCGGCATGCCGACCGTCATATCCGAGGCGCACCTGGAGCAGCGCCAGCGCGAGCGACTGCAACAGCAGCGGATTCCCTTTATCTGCCCCGGCGTTCAGGCATATCTGCCCTTTATGGACGAGGAGTACTGGAGCGGCAAGCCCAACAAACACGTAAAGGTCTACGATCCGCACGAATGGGCACAGCTTGAGGATTAGCGCATATGCCCGCCAACCGGAAAGCTCATCCCGGAATTTACGTCCAGAACGGGACGCGCTTTCCCCTAGAGGCCCCAAACGGAAACCGTATCCCAGATTTCGCGCTCAAACTGGGATACGGTTTCCGCTAGCCCCTTCAACCGGAAACTGCGTCCCGGAATCCGAGCTTAAAACGGGTCGCACTTTCCGCAGCCGCTACAGCAACGCCTCGGCCCAAGCCGCTTCCCTAAAGCCGGGAATCGCAAAGTCGTCGCCCACCAGCAGCGGACGCTTGACCAGCATGCCGTCGGTCGCCAGCAGCTCGTAGCACTCCTGATCCGTCATGCCCGCATCCAGACGCGCCTTCAGGCCCAGCTCTCGATATTTCATGCCCGACGAATTAAAGAAGCGCCGCACCGGCAGCCCCGAACGAGCAATCCAGGTCGCAAGCTCATCAGCCGTGGGATTGTCCAAAACGATATCGCGATCGATATACTCTACCCCATGTTCGTCCAGCCATGCCTTGGCCTTCTTACAGGTCGAGCACTTGGGATATTCAACAAACAATACCGCCATGGGATTTCCTTTCTTAGAGAAAACAGGTGTCTGGAAAACTGCACATCGACGACCACTCGCGATTGCAGCCGTTATTGTAGTCAATGTCGAAGCATAGGCAGTCGCGATGTCTCGTCTTAAGGCTAGCGCCTCGCATGGGCGCCGATCGGCCGAGTCGCATGGCGCACCAACGCCGCTGCCAGCAATACCAACAGCATGGCGGTGACATAGCCCGCAGCATCGAATCCTAAATCGATAACGTCGAAATGCCTGCCGGGAACAAAGATCTTATGTACCTGATCGCCAACGGAGCAGGCGGCGCAAAAGAGCAATACGGGCACGCAACGGGAGTATACGCTCCACGGACGCCTGGAAAAGCAAACCACGACCACCGAGGCGAACAATCCGACGAAGAAAAACTCTACGGTATGGGCAACGCGACGGACGTTCGTGCCCACCCACATGCGAATGGAAGCAAGTCGGCCAGACCGGACATTCGAGGCAGCCGAATCGGTGCCCCCGGCCATTCCGTTCTCCGTCTGGGCTTCGCCCGTGGCATCGGCAGCCTGAACGCCCGTAGCCTGACCCTCCACCACACGCGCGGTGGACTCGCTCAGCAACGACGTCTCCGCCGCATTTTGCTCCGTCAGCACCCAGATGCCTGCCAGCGTTGCAACGAACAGAACAATCGCGGTCCATCCGATTATTTGTTTTACGCGCGCCAAGGGCCAACCTCCTTTTTTTGAATATCAGCGAGTGTAGCCCCAAATGACATCGTCACCGTATCAAAATTTGAATCGCAACAGGAAGCGACAAAGCGACGCAAACCCCTACCCCGCCTCGCGCATCCAGCGATCGAACGTCCCCACACACACGCCCAGGCACTTTGCTGCCTGGCTGCGGGTAATATCGCCCGCCTCATAGCTATCGCGCACCAGCTCAAACTGAGGAGGGCACGGTTTGCGAGGTCGACCGAAACGGACCCCTCGCGCCCGCGCCGCTGCAATTCCCTCCGCTTGGCGCCGATGGATATTCTCGCGCTCCACCTGCGCCACGTAGCTCAGCAGTTGCAGCACAATATCGGCAATCAGGGCGTTGGTCACATCCGGCGCGCCGCTGGCCCTAGCGCGCGTGTCAAGCAATGGCATGTCCAACACCACAATGGCAACCCCGAGCTCCTTGGTAATGCGTCGCCATTCCTCAAGAATCTCGGAGTAATTACGGCCAAGTCGGTCGATAGAAAGCACCACCAGCACGTCCCCGTCTCCCAGGACGTGCAGCAGCTCGCGATAACGCGGTCGATCGAAGTCCTTGCCGCTCGCATGGTCGGCATAAATATTCGCCGAGCCCACGCCATAGGCGCCCAGCGCATCCAGCTGCCGATTAAGATTCTGATCGCGCGAACTCACCCGCGCATAACCGTACACCGTCGCCATCTCATCCCCGCTTTCTTGTAAACCTGCCAAAAGGGACAGGTTTATTTTGGTAGGTTTTACCTCTCAAATAGCAGGTAAGCGGGCGGCCGAGCAGACGGCAAGGTAGCCACGATTCAAATGCGAAGGGCGGTCCCGAAAGGCCGCCCTCCGCTCCCCCACCATGAGTCGGGATTTGGCTAATGGATAAGCTTAAAGTCCAAGTGCCCACGCGTGGTATTGACGCGCGAGACCTCGATAATCACGCGCTGCCCCAGCTCGTAACGGGTGCCCGTGTCGGCACCTGTGAGCGTGAGCGCGTCCTCGTCGAACTCGAACCACTCGTTGCCCAGACTCTTGATCGAAACCAAGCCTTCGACCTGCGTTAGGTCCAAGCGCACAAAAAGGCCCATGCTGCTAACCCACGAGACGGTTCCGGCATAGCGCTCGCCCAGACGGTCCTCATAGTACTGGGCAATCTTGATCTTTTGCGTCGCATGGCTGGCGGCATCTGCCGCGCGCTCGGCATCGCTGCATGCGCGGCAGATCTGCGGCAGAATGCGCGGCAGTGACTCGCGCCCCTTGCCGATCAGGCGCGGCGTACGGACCAGGGCGTCCTTGCCGCCCAGCTGCTCATAGGCCAACTGCAGCTTGAGTACGCGGTGCACCACCAGATCGGGGTAGCGACGGATGGGACTCGTAAAGTGACAGTAGCACGGCGCGGCGAGCGCAAAGTGGCCCTCGTTGCGCGGCTTGTACAGCGCGCGCTGCATGCTGCGCAGAAGCAGCGTGTTAACGAGCGGTGCGTTGGCCGTACCGGCGGCAGCATCAACTGCAGCCTGCAGCTCATCGGGGCTCCCCAGGGCAATACCGGCAGCACGGCGATCGTCGATGATGCCTAGCTGCGCCAGCGCAACGGCGGCACCGTGCAGGCTATCGGGGCTCGGATCTTCATGCACGCGATAGCAGGCCTCGATATCACGGTCTGCCAGCCACTCTGCAACGCACTCGTTGGCGAGCAGCATGGCTTCCTCGATAAGCGACGTGGCACACGAACGCTCACGCGCCACAATCTGCACGGGCACTCCGTCCTCATCCAATAGAGCGCGAATCTCGGCTGTGTCAAAATCGACTGAGCCGCGGGCGCGACGAATACGACGGCGAAGTTCGGCGAGTTCGTTAGCGGAGACAAGGAAATCGCCGAGGTCGATGTTGTAGCCGCGGGCGGCCTCCTCGCACGCAAGACCGCGCTCAAGCGCTTCCTCGCGCGAGGTCTCGGCAGCCGCAACATCCTCGGCTGCACCCTCCAGCACCGAATACTCAACCGCGCCGGCACGCACCAGCAGCGCCTCGGCGCCGTCATAGTCCATACGCACACGCGAGCGAATCACGCTGGGATACGGATCGTAATGCCGCACGCGACCCTGCGCATCGAGCTCGATATCGACGGTAAACGCAAGACGGTCCTCGTCAGGGCGAAGCGAGCACAGGTCATTGGACAGGCGTTCGGGCAGCATGGGAAGCACGCGATCGGCCAGATACACCGATGTCGTACGATGGCGAGCCTCAAGATCGATATGCCCGTCCCAAGCCACATAGTGTGAAACGTCGGCGATATGCACACCCAGCTTGTAGCCACCCTCGGGCGTGCGCTCCAACGAAATGGCATCGTCAAAGTCGCGCGCGTCGACCGGGTCGATCGTGATGACAAAGCGGTCGCGCAGATCGCGGCGGAGCGGGTCCTTAAGCGCCGCGGACACATCGAGCGAAAGCCCCTCGGCCTCGTCCAGCGCGGCCTCGGGATAGCTATCGGTATAGCCGTAACGCGCCATCACATATTGAACGCCCAAATCGGGCGCGTCATCTCCGCCAATGCGGCGCTCGATCGTCACGGTACCCGATTCCAGGCGCGTCGGGTAGGTCAAAATGCGCGCGACAACAGCATCACCCGGGTGGACACCCAGACGATCCGCCGAGGTATCCTCGGGCAGAATGAAGAAGTCGGCCTTCAGACGCGAATCGAGCGGCTCGATCACACCGAGCGGACCGGCGGTCTGGTACGTGCCCACCACGCTTATGGCTGCACGCTCAACCACGCTTTCGATCACGGCGCGCCGCTCACCGTGCGGGCTGTTCTTAATGCTCACGGCAACGGTATCGCCATCCATGATCTCGCGCTTACCGCGGCCCATGACCTTGTAGTCGCCGTTTTCGGTTACAACGTAGGCGCTATGCTCATGGAGCTGCACGCGCCCGGTCAGGCTCGGACGGCGTTCGCTGCGCACCGGCCCGCGCTGATTGCGAGCTCCACGCTTATGCTTGTTATTGCGCCCCATGGCGCCTCCTAACTATCGATTGCGAACTCCAAAGAGTCTACCCAAATGATTCGCTTTCCTGCCGTCCCCTAGGGATCAAAAAACGGGCCGCCCCATAAGAGACGACCCGTTGGAAGGGATGAATTCCAAGCATGCCTACACGCGCAGGTAGCGGCGCATGGCGATGGCAGAACCAAAGAGACCGATAATCACACCGACCAGAATCAGCGCAGCATAGGTCACCAGGTAGTACTGCATCGGCAGGGCAAACGACATCCAGCCGATGCTCTCCTGCAGACGCGGAATCATCAGATTGCGCAGCAGCTCCAGAACGCCGATGGAAAGCAGCGAGCCCAAAATGGCCTGCAGCACGCCCTCGGTGATAAACGGGCCACGAATGAAGCCGTTGCTGGCGCCGACCAGACGCATAATCGCAATCTCACGACGACGCGCCGTGATGGACAGGCGAATCGTGTTGTTGATGAAGATGAATGCGATAAAGGTCAGAAGACCAACGAGCACCACGGCGGCGATGCGGATGTAGTTGGTCACCTGGAACAGGCGGCTCACTTCCTCCTGGCCGTACAGCACGCTCGCGTTGACGTCGCCGTCATCCGCGATCTTCTGGAAATCGGCATCCTTCTTGAGCTTCTTTGCCGTGCTCTCGACCTTGGACGGATCGTCCATCTCAATAGCGAAGGAAGCCGGCAGCGGGTTCTGGCCATCGAGCGCGCTCATGGTGGCGTCGGCGTTGCCCGACATCTTGCTCGTATACTCGGCCAGCGCGTCGTCCTTGTCCTTATAGGTCACGGACTTGACGTTATTCCACGTCTTAAGCTCGGCCTCAAAAGCCTGAACATCAGCCTGATCAGCGTCATCACTAATGAACGCGTTGATGACAACCTGATCCTCGACGGTGCCGATCACGGAGTTCAGCATCGCGGAGCCCATGATGAACAGGCCGATGATAAACAGTGAAAGGAAAATCGTGATGACGGCGCCGAGCGAGGTAGTCCAGTTACGGAAGAAGTGGCTGATTGCCTCTTTGAAGGAGTAGCCCACGTTAGTTGGTGCCATAGTTGCCGTAACCTCCCCTCTCCTGGTCGCGGATAACGTGACCGCCCTCGAGGGCGATCACGCGACGGTGCATGCTATCGACCATCTCGCGGTCGTGCGTGGCGACGATCACGGTGGTGCCGGTGCGGTTAATACGCTCGAGCAGCTTCATGATGCCCAGCGAGATCGCCGGGTCGAGGTTGCCCGTCGGCTCGTCGCAGATCAGCAGCGGCGGACGGTTGACCATAGCGCGGGCGACGGCAACGCGCTGCTGCTCGCCACCGGAAAGCTGGTCGGGTAGCGAGTCCATCTGATCGGCCAGACCGACCAGACGCAGCACCTCGGGCACCTGGCTGCGAATGACGCCCTTGGGCTTGCCGATGCACTGCAGGGCAAACGCCACGTTTTCGTAGGCGGTTTTTTGCGGCAGAAGCTTAAAGTCCTGGAACACGGCGCCAATCTGGCGGCGCAGGAACGGAACCTTGCGGTTCTTGATCTTCATGAGGTCCTGACCGGCAACCAGGATGCGGCCGCTCGTCGGCTTGACGTCGCGGTTGAGCGTCGACAGCAGCGTGGTCTTACCCGAGCCGGAGTGACCGACCAGGAAGACGAACTCGCCCGGATAGATCTCGATGTTGATGTCATCGAGTGCGGGCTTGTTGGGCTGTGCCGGATAGATCTTGGTGACATGCTCCATAAGGATGACGGGCTCGACACCGGCCTGCTTGGCCATCTTCTTGCGGCTGGCCTGCGGATCGATGGGCGCAAACACCGACGTAAAATCGGGGTTGTTGAGCGCGTTATCGAGGCTTGCGACCTCGGCGGCCTGATCGCTCTCGACCACCGGGGCAGCAGGCTGCGTGGGGTCGGGAATAGCGGCAAAGAGACCGGACTGCGCAGGCTGAGGAGCCGGCGTCGCAGGGGTCAAGGGGTCGGGAATGCCGGCCATGGTAGGCTGCGGCGTGGCGGCACCAGCCTGAGGCTGCTCCACGCGAGCGGTCACGGCCTGAACGGGCTCAAAACCCGCCGCGCCGGAAAGCGCGACATCGCTGGTTGGATTGTAGGCAAAGGGATCGGATGCCGGCTGTGCCTGATCTGCCGGCTGAGCGGGGGCCTGAGCAACAGGCTGGCCCTCTGAATCCGGAGTGGCGAAACGACTGCCCTGGACGCCTGCCTGCGTCTTGGGGGCATCATCGCCCGCACCGGAGGTACGGAAGTGGTTACCCACTGGTGCTCCTTATCGTCGTGCGTTTAAACTACATGAGCGCTTTGTATTTTAGCAGCATTAGCTTTGCTGCACATAAGAAGCATGGCGTGCTTAGGGATCCCGTCGGCCGGGCACAGGGTTACTCTCCAAATCGTCCTCGGACGTGTCGGAGCCCCCGCTGCGCGCTTCGCGCGGCGGGGGCTCCTCCGTCCTGCGGAAAGATTTGGAGAGTAACCCTGTGCCCGGCCTGCGATAACTAAGGGGTCGCCGCGTTTATCTTGAGGTGCTGCATATACAAAGCTGGAAGGGTCTGAATTGCGCTTTGTCGATATATGCCCTTTTTCCTGATGAGACCGTGCTTGAGGGGCGTCTTCATGAGTTGCGGTGAAATAGGGACTGTTTTACCAGTTAAAAGGTCTAATCAGTCCCTATTTCACCGCGACTTCAATTAAGGCTAATTGTTGCGCAACT
>DBEZXT010000097.1:0-13290 GCA_048291645.1 Collinsella aerofaciens
GCACCGATTACGCCCGATTGGCATCCAAGCAGCTCGACCTCTCCCCCACGGGCCTCGCCGCCACCCAGCGGCATCGACTCTGGCCTAATGACCATGGTCGGAGGATGGCCCGCCGAACAATACGTTGCGCGTCCGGCTTTAAGGTCAATCTTGGCGATAAAGGCCGTCACGAACGTCTCGACCCTCGAGAAGCCCATGAGCATGCTGTTAAGGGAGCGTGCCATGCGGGCCGGTCCAGCGCCCTCCCAGGCATATGCCGTCAGGGCCGTCTTGACGAGCGCGGACATCGATGCGGCCTCAATGCCTTTGCCAGACACATCGCCCAGAATCATGACGGCGCAGTCGTCGGGAAGACGGATGAGCGTATAGAAATCGCCGCCGACCAACGCCGAGTTCGTGGCCGACAGGTACACCGAATCGGTTGCGATACCCGGAACATCCCCCAGGGAATTTCTCATGCCAATCTGAAGGGTCTGAGCGATATGGCGCTCCTCGCGCTTTTGAGATTCGCCTTCGTAGATCAGTTCAAAGTCATGCGCCAAGTGCACCAAGTAGTCATATTCAAGATCATCAATCGGCTCTTGGCTACCATCACGAAGCAGTAGCGCGCGCGTCGTCGGGCCTTTCGCAACAGAAGCAGGAACAATCGCGTCGTTACTGTGCTTGCCATCACCATCAGAGCGCGGGCGCCCCGCCTCGATGCCGGAGTCGACGTAGAGGCCCTGGCAAGGCAGGCCATGCGCCCTAAGCCAGCCTCCCATAGGCATCGATTCGTCAACGCGAGTTATACGGACGTGTTTAAGGTCCTCGGCACTCGTGCCGCCCAAAACAGATGCTTCAAAGCCGTCAGGGCCAGCTCCCAGACGTGCCGCCGGCGCCGTCGTAGAAAAGAAAAGCTTCTCGGGATCGTCCGGCAAAGCAACGCGACTGCCGCCTTCAAAATCTATGACGTAGGAATCCAGACTGGCGTCATACTCAACAGGGCAAAAATGGCAGTTGAGCATATTGCAGATCTCGGACGATACCGCCTGGGTAGCCGCGGCGGAATCGTCTAGAAAGGTAAACAACTCATCACGCAAGACATTGAGCGAGCGGCCAAGCTCGGCCATGCGACGGGAGCGAAGGCTCGATGCCATGCCGACCAGCTGGATAGATAGGTAATCGCAAATGACCTCAAGCACATTAACGTCATAGGCGAGCGGTGCCTGAGGGCGTTTCCAACCAACTTCCAGCACGCCAAGGATCTGCGTACCGTAAAAAACGGGAAGACAGATCTCGCTGCGGTACGGAGGCATATCCTGCACGCGCAACAGGTGCTTAGAACGATTGTCCAGGTCCATGAACATACCGGAGGCGGCCCTATCGCCCTCAAGGTCCTGTTGAATCGACAAGCGACAGGCACGCGACTCGCGAAGAACATACGTCGGAATACCAGCGCCATACGGCAAAAACTCGGGCAGGTAGCTGTCGTACAGCTCCTTGGAAACACCGCGTAGCTTAAAACCGCCGCTCTCCGAAAAATAGATAGCGGCACCCGAAGCATCGAGCGTTCCTACAAGCTGGTTCAAAACGGTATCAAGCAGGCTGGGTAACTCATCGGAGCCCACAGTGCTCATAATGACCGAGAGCGTGCCAGAGAGACGCTTGTTAGCCACTCTAAGCTCCGAAAGAGCACGCTTGAGCTGACGGTCGTGCGAATACTGTTCTTCGATGCTATGGAGTGCCACCAGAACGCGCGGCGCACGGCGGCCAAAGATTCGAGGCGGCGTAACCGAGCCGGCACAAACCAGGACGGGAATAAACGATCCGTCACTTAACTTGAGCATCAACTCGCTCTTTGTTCCATTGGTCTCAAAAGGAAGCCGATGCTCTGTCGCGCGTTCAAAAGCCGACGAGTACAAGAGGTCTTTAACGTCCCCGTTGATCACATCGGAACGCTCCTCGCACATCAAGTCGAGCAAGCGATTATTTACATGCAAAATGGTTCCGTCGAGCTCGCAGATAATGACAGCATCGCTCGTGATCTCGACCAATTGGGCAACGTCCGCCCACTCATTGCGCTCAAGCGTTTCCATCGTGAACCTCACCGTCTATCGGTAACAAAAAAGCCTCCGAAGAGGCTTCTCAAATGCGATGGTGTCGGAGGCGGGACTTGAACCCGCATGACCAAAAAGCGGTCACTAGCACCTCAAGCTAGCGCGTCTGCCAATTCCGCCACTCCGACATGCTATATTGTTGATTCGCGGTTCGCTTTGTTGAACCCGCGCGTTCAACGAGGAAGATAATAACCTATGATTCGAGAACTGTGCAAGCACTTTTTAGAAAAAAGTTTACGAATTTGTAAATGCGCAGGTAGATCTATATGTCCGGGTCGGAATGGGGGCAACTTCCCAACGCGTCCTCGGGCATGCGGTACATTTTGATTCGCGCTTTGCGCTACAAAATGTACCGCCCCCTGCGGAATGCGTTGGTAAGTTGCCCCCATTCCGACCCTACAGCCACATACTCCAAGTACGATTCTCAAACATATTCTGGGGCTGATGCAAATTTGGTGGCTCGGCTTTGCCTAGCCCTTATATAAGGAGGCCGGAGCTAAAGCTCCGGCCTCGCTATCTTTCCCATTAGATTTAGTGAGCGATCAAGGAATCGCACCCCCTCTGCAGTGGTAACACAGGGCCCGTGCTGGACTTAGTTTTCAGAACATTCCGCAGACCAGGAAACCCCCTTATCCGCGGCTCCGAAGGAGCAGGATAAGGGGGTTTCCATGGTCGAGGACGTTCTGAAAACTAAGTCCAGCGCGGGCCCGGACGAGAACAACCGACTACAGGTCGATGTGCGATTCCTTGATCGGGAACGGCTCCGCGAAGTGACAGGCGCAGCAGTGACCAGGTGCAACTTCCTTAAACTCGGGAAGCTTCTCAGAGCAGATACCCTGAGCGATCGGGCAGCGAGTGTGGAAACGGCAACCGGTCGGCGGATCCAGCGGCGACGGCGGATCGCCAGCGAGGATGATGCGCTTGCGGGTCTTCTGGATATCAGGATCGGGAACCGGCACGGCAGACAGCAGCGACTGCGTGTACGGATGGTGAGGCTCGCTGTAGAGCGTCTTCCAGTCCGAAACCTCAACCATCTTACCCAGATACATAACGGCAACGCGATCGGAAATGTGCTGCACGACGGACAGGTCGTGAGCGATAAACAGATACGCGGTACCGAACTTGTCCTGGAGCTCCTTAAGAAGGTTCAGAACCTGGGCCTGAATGGATACGTCAAGTGCAGAGACAGGCTCGTCGCAGATAATCAGCTTGGGCTTCAGAGCGAACGCGCGGGCGATGCCGACACGCTGGCGCTGGCCGCCCGAGAACTCGTGCGGATAGCGGTTGATGTGCTCGGGATTCAGACCGACGACGTCCAGCAGCTCGCGGACGCGCTCGATACGCTCCTCCTTGGTACCCACGCCATGAATGGTCATGGGCTCGGAGACGATCTCGCCGATGGTCATACGGGGATTGAGCGAAGCATAGGGATCCTGGAAGATGAACTGCATCTCGCGACGCATGTCCTTGATCTCATGCTTGCTCATCTCGGCAACATCTTTACCCTGGAAGAACACCTTACCGGCGGTCGGCTTGGTCAGGCGCATGATGGTGCGACCCGTCGTGGACTTACCGCAACCAGACTCACCAACCAGACCAAAGGTCTCGCCCGGATAAATCTCGAACGAAATGTCATTTACTGCAGAGACAACACGCTTGGAGAAGCGCTTGGCGAACATGCCGGACTCAGCGGGGAACTCCTTAGAGAGGTGCTCGACCTTCAGCAGCGGAGTACGCTCGTTGGTATCTGCCATTACGCCTCGCCTCCCTTCTTGGAATCCTTGCGCGTACGGGACGTCTCAGGAGCGTTCTTGAGGAACTCGGGGTCACCGGAGTAGTGGCACGCAGAGTAATGACCAGACTCGGTGACAACGCGCTCGGGGCGCTGCTTGCGGCACTTGTCCGTCGCATAGGGACAACGAGGCGAGAACACGCAGCCCTCAGGCAGGTTCATGAGCGAAGGCGGGTTGCCGTGAATCGGCGTAAGCGGCTTCTTCTCTTCGATGGCCTGCTCCGGGATGGAGCGGATAAGGCCCCAGGTGTAGGGGTGGCGACTCTCGTAGAAGATTTCCTCAGCAGTACCGAACTCGACGGGACGGCCGGCGTACATAACCATGATCTTATCGGCCATATCGGCAACGACGCCCAGGTCATGGGTAATCATGATGATGGCGTTGCCGTTCTTCTCCTGCATTTCCTGCATGAGCTCGATAATCTGAGCCTGAATGGTAACGTCCAGAGCCGTCGTGGGCTCGTCGGCAATCAGGATATCGGGATCGCAGGCAAGAGCCATAGCGATCATGACACGCTGACGCATACCGCCGGAGAACTGGTGCGGATACTCATTGACGCGCTTCTCGGGCTCGGGGATACCCACGAGGTCCAAAAGCTCGGTAGCGCGCTTGAGCGCCTCCTGCTTGGAGTAGCCACGGTGCAGACGAAGGCCCTCGCCCACCTGCTTGCCGATCTTATAGACCGGGTTCAAGGAGGTCATAGGATCCTGGAAGATCATCGCGATGTCGTTTCCGCGAATGTGCTGCATCTCTTCCTCGGTCATCTCGAGGATAGAACGACCGCGATAGCGAACGTCGCCGCCCTCGATCTTTCCCGGAGGCATCGAGATGAGGCCCATGATGGTCATGGCGGTCACGGACTTACCGGAGCCGGACTCACCGACGACACCCAGGGTCTCGCCGCGATCGAGCGTGTAGGACACACCGTCGACAGCGCGAACGACACCATCCTCGGTATGGAAATACATCTTAAGGTCATCGACCTCGAGCAGATGCTGGCCCTCGGGAACCGGCTGGTCCTTCAGGTCCACATAGTTCTTGTTCTTCTTCATCCTTATGCGTCCTTCATCTTGACGTCGAGGGCGTCGCGCAGACCGTCACCCAGCAGGGTGAAGGCGAGCACCGTCGAGAGAATTGCCAGACCGGGCATGATCATCATCCAGGGAGCAGTCAGAAGATACTGCTGACCGTCCTGAATCATGGAGCCCCACGAAGGCGTAGGCGGAATAACGCCCATGCCGAGGAAGGACAGAGCGGACTCGGTCAGAATGGCGCCACCAATGTTCATGGTCGCGTAGACCACGATGGAGGCGACGGAGTTCGGGAAGATGTGACGCACGACGATACGAGCATCAGATGCACCCATCGCGCGCGCAGCGTCAACATAATCGTTTTCCTTGACCGTCAAGATTGCAGAGCGGAAGACGCGCGCAATCGAAGGCCAGCCGAGAATGCCGATGGCAAAAAAGACGTTCTGAAGACCACGGCCGATAACGGCGATCATGGCGACAACGAACAGCACGTACGGGAACGCCAGGAAGATGTCCGCACAGCGCATGATGATCGTATCCCAGATCCCGCCGTAGAAACCGGCCAGAGCACCCATGACCAGACCGATCACCGTGGAGATCGCGGTGGCCATAATGCCGACGGACAGCGAAACGCGTGCACCGTAGATAACGCGGACGAGAATGTCGCGACCAAGGGCGTCGGTGCCAAACGGGTGCTCTGCACACGGAGCCAACAGCGACGTCTCGGCCATGGTGGTCGAGTCGGAAGCCGTCGGCGAACCGAGCCAGGGCTTAGCCCACAGATCTGCGGTCAGGGCAACCAAAACGACGATGATGATCCAGCAGACACCGATAACGGCGAGCTTGTTCTTGCGAAGACGCTTAAAAGCGTCACCCCACAGCGTGCGGGACTTGGCGGGAGCAGATGCGGCCTTGGTGGCGGTAGCCTGCTCCTGAGACTGAGAATCAGTTTCCTGCATGAGACGTACCTCCCTTAGGCCTTATCCGACGGACCGCCAAGGCGGATGCGCGGGTCGAGGAATGCATAGCTAATGTCGACGAGCAGGTTAATCACCATGACGACGACGACGATGAGCGTAACGCCGCCCATAACGATGGGCCAGTCACGCATGCTAATGGCGCGATAGACCTCATAGCCGATACCGGGCCAGTTAAAAACCGTCTCGGTCAGGATGGCGCCCGAAAGCATGCCACCAAAGTCGACACCAATATAGGTAACGACGGGGATGAGTGCATTCTTAAGCGCATGCTTGACGATGATCGCGCGATTGGAGAGACCCTTGGCCTTTGCCGTACGGATGTAATCCTGGTTCATGACGTCAAGCAGCTGCGAGCGCATAATGCGGGCGGCATAAGCGGTCGAAACCGAAGCCAGCGTAATGGTCGGAAGCACATAGTGCATCCAATCCTGATACTGAGAGCTGGAACCGCCGGCACCCGAGATCGGCATGGAGATTGCACCGCCCGTAGCGTCCTTGAGGATGACGCCAAAGAACAGCTGCAGCAACATACCGAGCCAGAAGGCCGGGACCGCAACGAGGATCGACGTGGTGAGCGTTACCAAAATATCCCAGAAGGAATAACGCTTTACCGCCGAAATGATACCCGCACCGATACCCATGATTGCCTCGAGCACGATGGCGCACGCGGCAAGTTTGACCGTATACGGATACTTCTGGGCAAAAATTTCCGTAACCGGCAGCTTGCGCTGATACGAATTGCCCAGATCGCCATGAAGCAGGCCGTTCATGTAATACAAGTAACGGTCCACGAGCGACGTTTGAACGGGGTCGCCGTTCTCGTCAAGGATCGCGTTGCCGTCCTCGTCCGACTGGACCAGGTGATAGCGGACGCGAAGCTGAAGCTCCACCTCGGGGGACAGAGCCTTGTCTCCACCGATCAGCTTGATCGGATCTCCCGGCACGATATTCTGAAGGGCGAACAGAATCAGCGTAACGCCCAAAAATACCGGGATGAACTGAAGCACACGTTTAACGATGTACTTACCCATACCACTCCCCTATCTAGGGATTAACCTAAATGGGATGCCGATCGCCAGACCGGCATCCCAAAATTACCATCAGCCAGTTTACCCCAGGTTAGGGAGAACTGTATGTTTCCCATGAGGTCTACGTAAATACTTGACCCTCACGGAAGCTGCAAACTCTTAGGCGAGCTCAGCGGTACCCAGCTCAGCGTGCTTCTGCGGATCGACATAGAGGTGCTTGATGCGATCGGAGCCGACGATGGTGTGCGTGTAGAACATCACCGGGATGACCGGGCAGTCGGCAGCGACCATAGCGTCGGCCTCCTGCATCTTAGCAACGCGCTCTTCGTCGTCAACCGTGGTGCGAGCCTCGTTGACCTTGGCGTCGAACTCGGGGTTGTTGTAACCGGAGCGGTTGTCGCCACCGAGGGAGTCGGAGTGGAACAGCGGATACAGGAAGTTGTCCATGATCGGGTAGTCGGCAATCCAACCCAGACGACCGAACTGATAGTTAAAGTTCTGGTACTGCTCGAGCAAGGCAGACCACTCAGGGGTATCGGAGACAGCGGTAACGCCAACCTTGGCGAGGTCACCGATGATGGACTCCATGATCTCCTTGTGGCCACCATCCTGGTTGTAGGAAAGGGTCACGTTAATGCCACGATCGCCGTTAGCGCCAGCGGGAGCAACCTTGTCCAGGTACTCGTTAGCCTTGTCGACGTCGTAGGCGCAGAACTCCCATGCGCCCTCCTTGTAGCCATCGATGCCCGGAGGAACAATGCCGTCGGCGGGGGTACGGGTACCCTTGAAGATAGTCTTGCAGATGGCCTCACGGTTGATGGCCAGGGAGATACCCCTGCGCAGGTCGGCGTTGTTGAACGGCTCGGCCGTGTTGTTGCAGGTCAGGTAGTAGGTGGAAGGCTCGGAGCCGAGCAGCATGCGCTCGCCGTCACCCATGGTGTAGCCGTCCTTGGACACGCCGCGATCCTTCTTGGCGGCGTCGATCTGAGCAACGGGAACGTCGCAGACATCGAGGTTACCGGCCTGGAACTCCTTGTAAGCGGTCTCCATGTCCTTGATGACCTGGAAGTGGATGCCATCGATCTTGGCCTTGTCGCCATAGTAATCGTCGAACTTCTTGAGGTTGATCTCCTGACCATCCTCCCACTTGCCGTCCATCATGAACGGGCCGTTACCGACCGGTGCAAGGTAGAAGCTCTTGGCATCGGACTCGGCGCACTCGGGAACCGGGGCCAGAGCCGGGTGAGAGGCGACGAAGGGGAAGTCGGCGTAAGCGGAAGACAGCTTGACGACGAGGGTCTCATCGTCGGGGCAGGTAACACCGCTGAGTTCAGTAGCGTTACCGGCAAGCAGATCGTCATAGCCCTCGACCATGGAAAGGTGATAGGAGACCTCGGAAGGGCCATACTCGGTAGCGATGGCCGACTTGGTGTTGACCAGACGCTCCCAACCGAGCTTGAAGGACTTGGAGGTAACGTCGTCACCGTTGTGGAACTTGGCCTTCTTGATCTTGAAGGTGAACTCGGTGGCGTCGTCGTTGGCCTCGAAGGACTCGCAAGCCAGCGGAACGATCTCGCCCTTCTCGGCGTCATAAGAGGTCAGAGCGTCAAAGAGCTGGTACTCGACCTGAGTGCCCTGGTCCTCCTGGACATTGTAGGGGTCGATGCAGACCGGGTTGTTGATGTAGAAGTTCAGCGTCGAACCGGACTCAGAACCGGAAGTGTCGCCGCCCTTCTTGCCGCATGCGGCAAGAAAAGCCATGGAGCTCGCAGCGAGGGTGCCGCCAACAAAGGCGCGACGACCCATAACGGGCTGGTGGAACATAGAATCAGCCATGCCATCCTCCTTATGAGATAGGACAAAGAAATGTTCAGTCGGACATATGTCGAGACAATCCGATCCGAACCATCAAAACGCCGCCCGCTGCTATGGCTGGTTATGCACAACGAACCAACGTTTTGCAATACAGTAGCGCATTTTATGCACGATTTGGGGCTAATTCCGGTTAACGGTCGAGAATTTCTTTAGTTGGGCGAAGTATGTGGGGATATTTTGACTCTGTTACAAATATGTAAACAAAAAGGGTCCCGCACATGCGAGACCCATTGCAAACGTATATACGCCGATGCTTAGTAGCCCACGATGCCCTGCGGGAAGAAGAACATGCACAGGACGACGCACACGGCAAAAACAACGGCCATAATTACCGTCAGGCGATCGAGGTTCTGCTCCATGACGCCCGTGGCAGAGCTGGAGTTATACAGCGAGCTAGCGATCATATCCGAAACGCCGGTGCCCTTACCGGAATGCATCAGGACGAGAATCGTCAGCGCCACGGCAGAGACAGCCCAAACGACAAACAGAAGAATCTGGAACGGACCCATAGATAAGCTCCTTAATAGAACAGTTCAAACTCCAGTACTGTACCACAATCCCCCGCTCTCCCCTACCTGCCACTCAAGGACGGGGTGGAAATGGCAGAAATACCAAAAAGGGGATTGTCCGGTTGTGGACAACCCCCTTACTAGAAAACGGTATTTGTTTTCTCTTAGGCCTCGGTGGCGAGCACGCGGCCCGTCATCTCGGCGGAAGGCTCAATACCAGCCATGGTGAGCATGGTCGGAGCGATATCGGAAAGACGGCCGTCCTCGATACCGGTGAGCTGTGCCTTCTCATCAACGATGATGAACGGCACGCGGTTGGTGGTGTGAGCCGTAAACGGATGCTTGGAACCGTCGGAAGCAACGTCAAACATGTGATCGGCGTTGCCGTGGTCGGCGGTAATCAGTGCAAAGCCGCCCTTGGCGAGAATCGCCGGGACAACCTTGGACAGGGCATCGTCAACAGCCTCGACAGCCTTAACGGCGGCGTCGAAGACACCGGTGTGACCAACCATGTCGCAGTTCGCGAAGTTCACGATGTAGAAATCAGCGCGATCCTCGTTGATGGCGGCGACGAGCTTCTCGGTAACCTCGGGAGCGCTCATCTCGGGCTGCAGATCGTAGGTAGCAACCTTGGGGGAAGCGACGAGCACGCGCTCCTCGCCCTCCTTGGGCTCCTCGATGCCACCGTTGAGGAAGAACGTCACGTGGGCGTACTTCTCGGTCTCGGCAGTGTGCAGCTGCTTCAGGCCATTGGCGGCGATAACGTCGGCCAGGACGTTCTCGGGGAACGTCTTGGGGAAGGCGACCTCGACGTCAAACGTCGGATCGTACTCGGTCATCGTCACAAAGTGCGAAAGCTTGATCTGCTCGCGCTCAAAGCCGTCGAACTCCTTGTCCGTGAACACGCGGGTCATCTGACGAGCGCGGTCGGGACGGAAGTTGAAGAAGATGGCCGCGTCGCCCTCGTGAATGCCCTCGTTGTGGGCAGCGAAGGGCTCGACGAACTCGTCGCCGCGCGGGTCCTTCTCGTAGTAGGCCTTGATACCGGCAACGGGGTCGACATCGGCATCGGACGCGTTGACCATGACGTCGTAGGCGCGCTGGATGCGCTCCCAACGGTTGTCGCGGTCCATCGCCCAATAACGACCCGAGACGGTGGCAACGCGAGCGTCGCAACCGGTCTCCTCGGAAATCTTGGCCAGGAAGGCGCAGAACTCGCTCATGTAGCCAGCACCGGACTGCGGGTCGACGTCGCGGCCATCCATGAAGGCGTGGACACGAACGGTCTTGACGCCATGCTCGGCAGCCATCTTGACCAGAGCCTCAACGTGGTTCATATGAGAATGAACACCGCCAGGGCTCATAAGGCCCATGAGGTGGAGAGTCTTGCCGTCAGCCTTGACATCGTCCATAGCCTTGACAAAAACCTCGTTCTTGGCGATGGAGCCGTCCTTGATGGCATTGTTGATGCGCGAAAGCTCCTGGAACACGATGCGGCCGGCACCGATGTTGAGGTGACCCACCTCGGAGTTGCCCATCTGGCCGTCGGGAAGGCCCACGTCCTCGCCCGAAGCACCGAGCGTGGTGTGGGGGTACTTCTCGTACAGGCCATCAAGGAAGGGCGTCTTGGCAGCGGCGACGGCATTCTCGCCATCGGCCGGAGCAAGGCCGCAGCCATCCATGATAATCAGGAGTGCAGGAAGATGACGTTGTGCCATATGTCCTACTCGCCTGCCTTGACGACCATAGAGGCGAAGTCGGCAGCCTTGAGCGAAGCGCCGCCCACGAGGGCGCCGTCAACGTCGGGCTTGGCGACGAGCTCGGCGATGTTGCCGGGCTTGGCGGAACCGCCATACAGCACGCGGATGCCGTTGGCGAGCTCCTCGCCGAACATCTCTTTGAGGGTCTCACGGATAGCACCGCAGACCTCCTGAGCGTCCTCGGCGGTAGCGGTCTTGCCGGTGCCGATGGCCCAGATGGGCTCGTAGGCGACGACGACCTGCTTGGGGCAGGTGATCTCAAGACCAGCAAGGCCAGCCTTGACCTGGTTCACGACGTGCTCGACATAGGTGCCAGCCTCGCGGACCTCGAGGGACTCGCCGCAGCAGAAGACGGGAACAAGGCCGGCGGCAACGAGAGCCTTGGCCTTCTTGTTCTGGTCCTCGTCGGTCTCGTGGAAGTAGTCGCGACGCTCGGAGTGACCGATGATGCAGTAGGTGCAGCCAGCGGACTTGAGCATGTCGCAAGAGGACTCACCGGTGAAGGCACCCTTGGCCTCCCAGTACACGTTCTGTGCGCCGAGGGCGATGGGGGCAGCCTGAATGCGGTCATGAACCGTGGTGATGTCGATGGTCGGAGGGCAGACGAGCACCTCGACGCCAGCCGGAACCTCGGGCAGAGCCTGAGCCAGCTCGTCAGCGAGCTTGGCGGCCTCGGCGACGTCGTTGTTCATCTTCCAGTTACCAGCGATAAGAAGGGTGCGATTAGGCATCGAGAAGCGCCTCCACTCCGGGCAGGGCCTTACCCTCGACGAGCTCCATGGAAGCGCCACCACCGGTGGAGATCCAGCTCATCTTGTCGGCCAGGTTGAACTTGTTGACAGCTGCGACAGAGTCACCACCGCCGATGATCGAGGTGCAGTCAGCCTCGGCGAGAGCCTCGGCGATAGCCTGGGTGCCGTGAGCAAAGTTGTCAAACTCGAAGACGCCCATGGGGCCGTTCCAGAACACGGTCTTGGCGCCCTTGACAGCCTCGGCATAGAGCTCCTCGGTCTTGGGACCGATGTCCATACCCTCACGATCGTCGGGGATAGCGTCGGAAGCAACAACCTCGGGGACAGCGTCCTCGCCAAAGTGATCGGCAACACGGTTGTCGATGGGGAGCAGGATCTTGACACCCTTCTCCTCGGCCTTCTTGAGCATCTCGCCGGCGCGCTCGACCCAGTCCTCTTCCTTGAGGGACTGACCGACGGACAGGCCCTGAGCCAGGAAGAAGGTGTAGGCCATGCCGCCACCGATGATCAGGGTGTCAGCGGAGTCGATGAGGTGATCGAGAACGCCGATCTTGGAGGAAACCTTAGAACCGCCGACGATGGCGACGAAGGGGCGCTCGGGCTCGGCGAAGATGCCGGTCAGCGTGTCGACCTCCTTCTCGAGCAAGAAGCCGGCGACGGCAGGCAGGTAAGCGGCGGGGCCCACGACGGAACCCTGGGCGCGGTGAGCGGTGCCGAAGGCATCGAGAACGAAGACGTCACCATAGGAAGCGAGCTTCTTAGCGATCTCGGGATCGTTCTTCTTCTCACGCTTGTCAAAACGGACGTTCTCGAGAACGAGGACCTTACCCGGCTCGACGGCGGCGACAGCCTCAGCAGCCTTCTCGCCGTAGGTGTCAGCGACAAAGGCAACGTCGAGACCAGAGAGCTCAGCGAGCTTCTTGGCGACGGGCTCGAGGGACAGCTCGGGCTGGAAGCCGGTGCCCTCGGGACGGCCGAGGTGGCTCATGAGGATGACGCGAGCGTTGTGCTCAACGAGGTAGTTGATGGTGGGCAGGGCAGCCTTGATACGGGTGGTGTCGCCAACGACGCCATCCTTGATAGGCACGTTAAAGTCAACGCGGACGAGAACGCGCTTTCCGTCGACATCGATGTCGCGGACGGTCTTCTTGGTAAAGGCCATGTTTGCTTCTACCTTTCGTACGTGTCTGCCTCCCATTACGGCAGACGATTTCTTATAAAAAGGGCGCGACCCTAGGGTGTAAGCCCTATAAGGCCGCGCCCTTCTTTAGACGCTCAACGAGCTATTCGCTAAAAGCTAAATTAAGCAACGAACTTCTCGAAGTACTTGATGGTGCGGACCATCTGAGAGGTGTAGGAGTTCTCGTTGTCGTACCAAGAGGTGACCTGAACGAGGGTCTGGCCGTTGCCGAGGTCAGAGCACATGGTCTGAGTGGCGTCGAAGATGGAGCCGTGGGTCTCGCCGA
>DBEZXT010000098.1:0-7891 GCA_048291645.1 Collinsella aerofaciens
GTTGCGCCCGACCTGCCGGTCGCCCGCGCCCAGTATTCTTCGTTTACCAAGGCCGAGATCACGCAGGCCTTCGATAATCTCGTCTCGCTCGACCAGAACTTGGCCGACGCCGGCGAGAGCCGTCAGCACATCGACCTCATCTGGGGCGCGGTGCTCACGCGCTACCTAACACTCGCCAAGTTTGGCGGTTTTGGCAACGTGCGTTCCGCCGGCCGCGTGCAGACGCCGACGCTTGCCCTGGTGGTCGAGCGCGAGCGCGAGCGCATGGCGTTTGTGCCCGAGGACTATTGGCAGATCCGCGGCATGGGCGCCGCGCAGGGTGCTGCCGAGGACGACCGCTTTAAGATTGCGCACAAGACGGCACGCTTTACCGACAAGGATGCTGCCGAGACGGCATACGGCCATGTCGACGGCGTTACGACGGCAACCGTCGCCGCGGTGACCAAGCGCTCGCGCAAGCAGCAGCCGCCCACGCCGTTTGCGACCACCTCGCTGCAGGCTGCCGCCGCAGCCGAGGGTATCTCGCCTGCGCGTACCATGCGCATCGCCGAGTCCCTCTACATGGCGGGCCTCATCAGCTACCCGCGTGTCGACAATACCGTATACCCCGCGACGCTTGATCTGGGCGCTGTGGTGAGTGACCTTGCAAAGATCAACCCGGCGCTGGCGCCCGTGTGCAAAAAGGTACTCGCTGGTCCCATGAAGCCCACGCGCGGTAAAGTCGAGACCACCGACCACCCGCCTATCTACCCCACGGGCGAGGGCGATCCGTCCACGCTCGACGGCGGCCAGCGCAAGCTCTACGACCTCATCGCCCGTCGCTTCCTGGCGACGCTTATGGGTCCCGCGACCATCGAAAACACTAAGCTCGAGCTCGACGTGAACGGTGAGCCGTTCGTGGCTTCGGGCGATGTGCTCGTGACCCCGGGTTTCCGCGAGGCGTACCCGTACGGACTCAAGCGCGACGAGCAGATGCCGCCGCTGGAGCAGGGCGATACGGTCGACGTGTTCGACATTAAGCTCGAGGCCAAGCAGACCGAGCCGCCCGCGCGCTACAGCCAGGGCAAGCTCGTGCAGGAGATGGAAAAGCGCGGCCTGGGCACCAAGTCCACGCGCGCGAGCATCATCGAGCGCCTGTACGCCGTGCGCTATCTCAAAAACGATCCCGTGGAGCCGAGCCAGCTGGGCATCGCCATCATCGACGCACTGACGCAGTTTGCCCCGCGCATCACGAGCCCCGATATGACCAGCGAGCTCGATGGCGACATGACCCGTGTGGAGCGCGGCGAGGATACCGAAGAGCATGTCGTGACGCACTCGCGCGCGCTGCTGGCTGGCGTGCTCGACGAGCTGCTCAAGCATACGCAGGAGCTGGGCGACGCCATCAGCGACGCCGTCACGGCCGATGCGCGCGTGGGCGCCTGCCCCAAGTGCGGCAAGGACCTGGTTATGAAGACGAGCGCCAAGACCCGTGGCAGCTTCATTGGCTGCATGGGCTGGCCCGACTGCGACGTGACCTATCCGGTGCCGAGCGGCGTCAAGGTGAGCCCGCTCGAGGGCGAGGCCGCCGTGTGTCCCGAGTGCGGTGCGCCGCGCATTAAGTGTCAGCCGTTCCGCCAGAAGGCCTTTGAGATTTGCGTGAACCCCACATGCCCCACCAACTACGAGCCCGACCTTAAGGTGGGCGAGTGCAAGGTGTGTGCCGAGGCCGGACGCCATGGCGACCTGATTGCGCACAAGAGTGAGAAAAGCGGCAAGCGTTTTATCCGCTGCACCAACTACGATGACTGCGGCGTGAGCTATCCGCTGCCGGCGCGCGGTAAGCTCGAGGCGACGGGCGAGACCTGCCCCGAGTGCGGTGCCCCCATCGTGGTGGTTAACACGGCGCGCGGTCCGTGGCGTATCTGCGTCAACATGGACTGCCCGACCAAGGAGAAGAAGCCCGCCCGCGGCCGCAAGACCACGACCAAGGCGAGCACGGCCAAGAAGACGACGGCGGCCAAGAAGACAACGGCGGCAAAGAAGACTGTTGCCAAGAAGACGACCGCCAAAAAGACGACGGCCAAGAAGTCGACTACCAAAAAGACCGCTGCCGATAAGTAGCCGCACGGTCGAAACATCACCTAAAACAAAAACGAGCGAGGACCTCAAAATCCTCGCTCGTTTTTTATCTGGCAGTTAGGGACGTTCCTTTTCTGTCGGCAGTTTAGGAACGTCCCTAACTGCCGGCTCGGGAACGACAAAGCGCTAGTTCACCTCGACAGGTTTGGCGCTGGGATAGCGCTCCTCAAAATCTAGGCGGTACTTATTGCCATTGGTGCCCGCCACGTTGTCGCGCGACAGCGGCGCCACGATCTCATTCTTGTGATCCTCAGGCTTGGCGTATTTCAGGCTGATCTCCCAGGCATCACAGATTGCGTCAATGCGGTGATCCAGGTCGTCGTACAGGGCGATGATGTCCTTCCAGGAGCTGTAGTTCTTGGAGCTCGTCGGGACGTCTAGGTCCTCGACGATGTCGTAATACTGCTCGATGGTGTCCTCCGTGCGCTCGGCGACGTCGGCGAGATTTTGACGGGTGGTTCGATCCTCTTCCAGATAGCTGCCGTTGAAGTTCTGCGCGCAGCCACGGACGTAGTTGTCGAGGTCTTCGAGCAAGTCGTAGTATTCGCTCAGTCGGCGGTAGAGGTTCTGCTCGGAGAGCGTTGCTTCGCCGCCATCCTCGTCGTCATCGTCATCATCGTCGTACAGGCTGTTGGGATCGCCGAGAGGCTTTAGGTCATCGTCGTCGACGTCATGGTGCAGCTTAGCTACCTCGGCAGTCGTCTGCGTGGCGGCGTTGTCGAAAGGCTTGATCACAAAGAAAACGACCAGGGCGATGATGATCGCCACCAGCACAACAATAACGGCGATAAGCGGCCCGGTGCCGCTCTTTTTGGGAGCGGGGGTCTGTGGCGAAGCGGGCGTGTATGCGGGAGCCGGCTCCTGTTGGGGCGAGCCGCTCGCGACGGGTATGCGCTGCGTGGTCTCGACGGCCGCAGGGCTTGCGGCGGGGTCGGGGCGATAGGCGAGGGGGTCGTCCGCCTTGGCTTGCGGCGTATCGAGGGAACCGGTCTGCTCAAAAGCGGGCTGGCTATCGCTCGCGACTGTTTGCTCAACGGGTGCACCGCACGAGGTGCAGAACTTGGCATTATCTGCAAGAAGCTTGCCGCACGAGGCGCAATACCGAGACATTGCCACTCCTTTCGCCACATTTCAATGCAATACGACGATTATACCCAGCGTCCAAAATTCCCCATCATAAGTTGCGGTGAAATAGGGACTGATTGAAGCTCTGAAACCGCCAAACAGTCCCTATTTCACCGCAACTTTGGAAAGGCACCTTTAGCCATTGGGGACGCACCGAGCACTGGGGTATCATGGCTTGGTTGATATATCTGCATTTACGCGCCTTGTAGGAAGGGGCTGCGCCCATGGCTTTTGTGCCCGCTCAACATAGCTTCATTACGCTCGAGGGTGTCGATGGCGCCGGTAAATCTACGCAGGCGCGCCTGCTTGCCCGTGCGCTCGAGCTCGCTGGCTACCAGGTTGTGAGCCTGCGCGAGCCGGGCGGTACCGCCATCAGCGAAAAGATCCGTGCTCTGCTGCTCGACCCCGCCAATACGGCGATGGGCGACACTTGCGAGCTGCTGCTGTATGAGGCCGCCCGTGCCCAGCTAGTGCATGAGGTTATCGCACCCGCCCTCGCGGCCGGCAAGGTGGTCCTGTGCGACCGCTTCTACGATTCCACGACCTGCTATCAGGCGTTTGCCGATGGCCTCGATCGCCAGATGGTGCGCGACGCCAACAACCTGGCCGTCGCGGGTACGCACCCGGCGCTCACGCTCGTCTATCACATCACGCCCGAGCAGGCGGCGCTGCGCATGGCCGACCGCGGTGCGGCCGACCGCATGGAGGCCAAGGGCATGGCCTTCCAAGAGCGCGTCTACCAGGGATTTTGCGCCATTGCCGCCGAGGAACCAAACCGCGTAAAGCTCATCGACGCGACCGCGTCCATCGAGGACGTCTTCGCGCAGACGGTCGAGCGGGTTCGCGCCTACGGCCTCGACATTTCCCAGGACGCCGTCACCGCCGCGCTTGCCCAGGAGGCCGAGTAACATGGCCCCCGCTCAGGCAAGCCTGCTGGCCAAGCTCGACACCCAAGAGCGCGTGCGCGACTTTTTGACCAATGCCGTCGCCGGCGGTCGTGCATCGCACGCCTACCTGTTTTTGGGCGCGCCCGGCGCGGGTAAGCTCGACGCCGCGTGGGCGCTCGCCCAAGCCTTCCTGTGCGAGCAGGATGGCTGCGGCTCATGCGACAGTTGTGTGCGCGTCGCCCGCCATACGCACCCCGACGTGCACTATTACACGCCCGAGAGCGCCACGGGCTACCTTATCGCCCAGACACGCGAGCTGCTCGACGACGTGCCCCTGGCGCCCATCCGCGCCAAGGCCAAGGTCTACATCATTGACCGTGCCGAGCAGCTGCGCGCCAACACCGCCAACGCGCTGCTCAAAACACTCGAGGAGCCGCCCGAGGGCGTTATGTTTATCTTGCTGGGCACCTCGGCAGACGTGATGTTGCCCACCATCGTGAGCCGCTGTCAGTGCGTGCCGTTTCGGCTGGTGTCGCCCGCCGTCGCCGCGCAGGCCGTGAGCCGCGCCACCGGTCAGGACCCTGCGCGTTGCCGCATGGCCGTCGCCGTGGCGGGAAGCCCCACGCGTGGCATCGAGTTCCTCAAGAGCGCCGAGCGCCAGGACGCCCGCCGTCAGATGGTTCGCGCCATCGATTCGCTCATCGCCGCCGACGAGGCCGACGTGCTCAGCCGCGCCAAGTCGCTCATCGT
The DNA here is from genome assembly GCA_048291645.1 of Collinsella aerofaciens. Taxonomy (GTDB): domain Bacteria; phylum Actinomycetota; class Coriobacteriia; order Coriobacteriales; family Coriobacteriaceae; genus Collinsella; species Collinsella aerofaciens_CG. The sequence continues at coordinate 4,884 of DBEZXT010000098.1, forward strand.
CGCCGTTAAGGCGCCGCTCGCCGAGGTCAAGTCCACGCAGGAAAAGGTGCTCGAGCAAAACGCCGATTACCTGTCGCGTGGAGCATTGAAGCAGCTTGAGGACCGCAACAAGCGCGAACTCAACGCGCGCGAGCGTTCGGGTATCATGGAAGCGCTGGCGAGCGCGCGGACGCTCATGCGCGACGTGCTGCTGACGCTTCAGGACGAGGCAGCCGACGTGGTGAACGAAGACGTGCGCGACACGATCGGTCGGCTTGCCGCCGCGACCAATGTTGCGGGTGCCACCCGGGCGCTCGAGGCAGTCGCGACCGCCGAGCGCAACATCGCCAGAAACGTTACTCCCCAGCTGGCCATCGAGGTCATGCTGTTCGATATCAGGAAGGCACTGAAATGCCGTTAGTCGTACCCGTTAAGTTTACCTACGCCTCGCGCGACCTGTGGTTCGATCCGCAGGATCTGGATATCCTCGAGGCCGATTATGCCATTTGCTCCACCGAGCGCGGAACCGAGATCGGCCTGGTCACGGCCGATCCCTTTGAGGTGCCGCAAGACGAGATCGGTCAGCCGCTCAAGCCCGTGCTGCGCGTGGCGAGCGACATCGACCTGCAGCTTGCCGACGACCTGGCCATCCAGGGCGACGAGGCCATGGTCGACTTCCGCCGCCTGGTCAAGGAGCTCGACCTCGAGATGAAGCCGGTCGGCGTCGAGTACCTGTTTGGCGGCGAGAAGGCCGTGTTCTACTTTGCGGCCGAGGAGCGCGTCGATTTTCGCCAGCTCGTCAAGGATCTGTCCTCGACGCTGCACATTCGCGTCGACATGCGCCAGATCGGCGTGCGCGACGAGACCCGCCTGGTGGGCGGCTATGCCCAGTGCGGACAGGAACTCTGCTGCACGCGCTTTGGCGGACAGTTTGAGCCCGTCTCGATTCGCATGGCAAAAGAGCAGGACCTGCCGCTCAATTCCTCCAAGATCAGCGGCGTGTGCGGTCGTCTGATGTGCTGCCTGCGCTACGAGTTCGAGGCCTACAAGGACTTTAAGAGCCGTGCGCCCAAAAAGAAGACGCTCATCGATACGCCGCTTGGCAAGGCGCGTATCCAGGAGTATGACACGCCGCGTGAGCAGCTGGTGCTGCGCCTGGAGAACGGCAAAGTCTTTAAGGTCAACCTAGCCGATATGACGTGCTCGGAGGGCTGCAAAAAGAAGGCCGCCGAGCAGGGCTGCAACTGCCGCCCCGACTGCGTGACGCGCGACGTGCTCGAGCGCATCGAGTCGCCCGAGATGCGCCTGGCGCTCATGGAGCTCGATCGCGAGAACGGCGTCGATGTGGGCGATGGCCTGTCGAGTGCCGACCGTCTGGCCGGCACGTCGATGCCCAAGCGCCGTCGTCGCGATGCTGAATCCGATGCTCGCGCCGGTCAGGGTCAGGGCGAGGGCCGTGGCCGCGGAAAAGGCCGCGGTAAGGCCGAGACACCCGAGGCCGAGGGGGCGGCCGATGGCCGTCGCCGTCGCAAGCGCGCGGGCTCGGGCGATGCTACCGAGGTTGCAGCCGCGGGCAAGAACGCCTCTCGCGAGCGCGAGGTTCAGCAGCCCCAGCAGCAGAATCGCGGCGGCGGCATGAACCCCACACGTCGCCGCCGCCGTCATCTGTCGAGCGAGGAGCGCGAGGACGCCTTCCGCGCCGCAGCTGCTCGCGAGGCCGGTGCCGCTTCCAAGGGCGCCTCGGCCTCCGATGCGCCTGTCGACAAGAGCGGCAAGTCACGTGGCGAGGAGGAGCGCGCGCCGCGTCCGCGCCGTCGCCATTCCTCGGGCGCGCAACAGAAGCCCTCAGTGCCCTCCGTGGCCGATCAGGTCTCGGATGGCGAGGTCAAGGTCACGCGCCGTCGTCCCGGGGATGGCGGGGGAGCGGCTGCCAAGGCTTCGCGTGGCGCCGCTCGCGATGAGCGCGAGCCGCGCGAGAATCGCGGTGGCGAGGGCTCGGCCGACCAGGGTCAAAAGCGCCGTCGCCGTCGCCGTTCCCGCAAGCCGCGCCAGGATGGTGGCGAGGGCTCGACCCCGTCTTCGTCCGCACCACAACCGCCCGCCGGCGAATAACACCCGCGAGCGGATTTAGCCCGCCTTGCCCCGAGCGCATCGGGGTATCATAGCGCCGAATCAACAACCCTCCCTGCGACCGAACGTAGGGAGGGTTGTGTCTTGAAGAGCCATCTGAACATATTGAGCTGTCTGCAGGGTGCCGGTGCCCTACCGTTTGCGGACGAATTGCTACCGTTTGCCGAGCGGGTGGCACGCGAGGCGCTCGAGGCATTGTCGCCAACACGATGTGCCGGCTGCGAGCGCGCCGGTGCGCTTATTTGCCAAGACTGCCTGGCTGCGCTCACGCTCATCGACCCACGTCATAGCTGCACCCGATGCGGCGCCCCGTTTGGGGATTTGCTGTGCACTGAGTGTTCGGTCGAGGGCACGTCCTCGGCAATGGCGGAGGCGCTCGACCGCTGCCTGGCGTGCGCCGTCTATGCGCATCCGCTGCCGCGCATCATTAAAGCGTACAAGGATGCGGGCGAGCGACGTCTGGCTCCGTATCTGGCGGAGCTGCTCTACGACACCGCCCTGCATGCCCAGGTCGTAGCGCCCGATCGCTACGGAGGCGTGCTGTCCGGTGCGGATGCGGTGGTGTTTGTGCCTGCGACGGCGGCAGCGTTTCGGCGGCGTGGTTTTGATCATATGGAGGCTATTGCGCGCCCATTTTGCGAGCTGTCGGGTGTTCCCCTGCTCGATGCTCTCGTCAAGTACGGGCATGGCGACCAGCGCGAACTCGGTCGTGAGGAGCGCCGCGAGCGTGCCCAAGGCATGTACGAGACGGTTGAGGACGTGCACGGCCGCCGCTTGCTGCTTATCGATGACGTTATCACCACGGGCGCGACGATGGCAGCGGCTTCGGCGGAACTCAAGCGCGCCGGCGCCGTAGCGGTCGATGGCCTCGCTATCGCACGCGTTTGGTAGGGGTGGTT
>DBEZXT010000099.1:0-65012 GCA_048291645.1 Collinsella aerofaciens
CTGGTGGTGGCGTGATGCGAATACGATCGGTCGACAGTGAGTCCCTCACGCCTGTTTTTGCGCTCTAGGTGATTGGAAGGCCTCCGGTTTCGACCGGGGGCCTTTTTCTATCTCGAGCCCGATCGCATTCGCATCACGCGCCTCCGCTTTTCTCTTGCACTCCCATTCCGAAAGGATTTTCACCATGTCTCAGAACACCACCGCCACCCAGCCCCGCACCGTCCAGACCGCCGACCGTGGCAAACTCGATGTCCGCGCCCTCGTCCTGCTTGCCATCCTGCTCGCCGCCGGCTTCATCCTCAACTTCACCGTCGGCAAGGCCATCTCGGGCATCTCGGGCGGCATGATCAGCCCCGAGTTCATCATCTCGGCCTTCTGCCTCACCATCCTGGTCGTTCGCCCCAACATCGGCCAGGCGCTCGTCATTGGCCTTATCTCGGCTGCCGTGATCCAGATCACCACCACTTCGCCGTTCGTTGATTTTGCCGCCGAGGGCATCGCCGCCATGCTCATGGCCGGCATCGTCAACGCCGCCGGCAAGAACGGTCAAGTCAAGCCCGCCATCGCCATTGTCGCAACCTTCCTGACCACCTTTGTCTCCGGCGTCATCTTCATGGTCATCAAGATGGCCATGCTCGGCGTGGTAGGCGAGCTCGCCGCCGCCATGCTGCCCGTCGTTGCCATGACCGCCGTCTTTAACGCCATTCTGGTCGGCGCCCTCTACTTGCCCATCCAGAAGGCCCTGAGGCTCAACTAACCCGCTCGGCTTTACGAGCCACCCCATCTTGGCGTTCATTCGTCGCTCGCGTACCCAAGTACGCTTCACTCCTCTTTCGCGCCAGCCTGGGGTCCCTCGTAAAGCCGTCTCCGTGCTTCACCACCAAAGACTGTCCCAAACAACTAGCTCTTGGGGACGTTCTTAAACGACTAGTCATGTAAGAACGTCTCCAATGACTATGAAAGGTATCCATGGAAACGATCATCAACGTCGACGATGTCTCGTTCTCCTATGGCACGCAGACCGAGCAGGCGCTCAGCCACATCTCGCTCAGCGTGAACAAGGGAGATTTCATCGGCATCATCGGGCCCTCGGGCGCCGGCAAGTCCACGCTTGCCGCCTGCCTGTCGGGTGCCGTGCCCCACCACTACACCGGCACGTTCTTTGGGTCCGTCATGGTCGACGGCCACGACACCTGCGAAGTCTCGCTCACCGACGTCTCGCAAATCGTCGGCAGTGTGCTGCAGGATATCGACACGCAGATGGTCGCTTCGGTCGTCGAGGACGAGATGCTCTTTGGCCTCGAGAACTTTGGCGTTCCCCACGACCAGATCGAGCAGCGCGTGAGCGAAACGCTCGAGACCGTCGGCATCAGCGACCTGCGCGACCGCGAGATCGCCACCCTCTCGGGCGGACAGAAGCAAAAAGTGGCCATCGCCGCCATCCTCGCCATGCGTCCGCGCGTCTTGGTTCTCGACGAGCCCACCGCGGCACTCGACCCCGCCAGCTCCACGCTGGTTTTCGAGACCCTGCGTGAGGCCAACCGTGCACTCGGCATCACCATCGTCGTCGTTGAGCAAAAGGTCGCCCTGCTTTCGGAGTACTGCAACCGCGTGCTCGTGCTCAATCATGGCGAAATCGCGCTGCAGGGCGAGCCACACGAGGTCTTCGCGCATACCGACGAGCTCCGTGCCATCGGCGTCGACTGCCCTCGCGTCACGCGTATCTTCAATAGCCTCGAAACCGATGGCCTGGTAAGCGGCACCCCCTGCTTGGATGTCGATGAGGCCGAGCGCCTGATTTCGGGCATCGTCGACCCCGCACACGCGGCTATCGAAGCCCAGGCGCCCGCCGGTTCCCCGCATGCACCGTCGTTGCGTCCTCATGCCAAGGACGCCGAACCCGTACTCACCTTCGACCATGTTGAGTTTGCCTATCCCAATGGCGGAGCCGCCGTACACGACCTTAGCCTGACGCTCTATCCTGGCGAGCTCGTGGGCATCGTCGGCCAAAACGGCGCCGGCAAGACCACGCTCACCAAACTGCTCACAGGCCTGCTTAAGCCCGCCTCGGGCAGCGTGCGCGTCACGGGACTGGATACCGCAGCCGTTCCCACGAGCCGCATCGCTCGCGAGGTCGCAACGCTCTTCCAAAACCCCGACCGCCAGATCTGCAAGGACACCGTGCTCGACGAGGTCGCCTTTGGCTTGGAGTTTGGCGGCATGGACCGTGCCGAGGCTCTGCGTCGTGCCCAACTCGTCATCGACCGCTTTGGCTTGCCGGCCGACGAGGCGCCCTTCTCGCTCTCGCGCGGTCAGCGACAAATGGTGGCGCTTGCCTCCGTCGTAGTGGTTGAGCCCAAGATCGTCGTGCTCGACGAGCCCACGAGCGGCCTTGATTACCGCGAGTGCATGACCGTCATGGAAACGGTGCGCACCATGGCCGAGCACGGTTGCGCCGTTATCATGGTTTGCCACGATATGGAAGTCGTCTCGGATTTTGCCGAGCGCATTGTGGTAATGGCCGACGGTCGCATCCTCGACCGCGGCCGCACGCACGAGCTATTCTCGAACATCGATCTCATGCAGCGTGCCTACGTTGAGCCGCCCCAGGTCATCGAACTCTCGCGCCGTCTGGCATCTTCCGTCTCGCCCGCTTTTGCGCAGGTGAGCGAGGTCACCGATGTCGTTCGAATTACCAAGGAGATGGTCCACCGTGGTTAACGTCATCGACTACATGCCGGGTGACACGCTGCTGCATCGCCTGAACCCCGTCGTCAAACTGGGCCTCGCCGCCGCCATCATCGTCGGCATCTTCTTGTCCGACGCCTACGTGGCGCTGCTGGGCTTTTTGGCACTCACCCTTGCGCTGGGTGCCTATGCCGGTGTCATCGACCGTCTGCTCTCGCTGCTCAAGTTGCTGATTCCGCTCGCGCTTATCATGCTGGTGCTCCAGCTGGCCTTTATGCGCGATGGCAACGTGGTGTGGAACTTTATCACCGACACGGGTCTCATCACAGGATCGAAGGCCTGCCTGCGCCTGCTGGGCGTGGCGTTACCACTCATCCTCATGCTCATGGTGACCAAGCTCAACGACCTTGCCAACGCCTGCGTCGAGGTGCTGCACGTGCCGTATCGCTATGCCTTCACCTTTACCACGGCGCTGCGCTTTGTGCCGGTGTTTGGTCAGGAGATGAACGCCATCATGGAGGCGCAGACCGCACGCGGCGTCGAGTACGACACCAAGAACCCCATCAAGAAGCTTAAGCTCATGCTGCCACTGTGTGTGCCACTGCTCATCTCGAGCGTGGGCAAGACCGATGCCACAGCCTTGGCGGCAGAACAGCGCGGCTTCTATCTGCGTACGCGCGCCAGCTCGTACAAGCGCTACCCCATCAAGGGCCTGGACATCGCCGTACTCATCGTCAGCATCGCCCTCATCGCCATCGGCTTCCTGTTCTAGTTCACCACCGACAGCAACCGCCCAACGCAAAAGGCCTCGGCTCGCACCAAACGAGCCGAGGCCTTTACTGTTTCACCAGATAAAACCTACCAAAATTAACCTGTCCCTTTTTGACAGGTCGGAAGCTAGAGGCGGTAGGGAGCGCCGCTGCGGATGATGGATTCGCGCACCAGGACATCCATGGCGTCGAGGGTGATCTCGGGCATCTCTCGGTACTTTTGCAGCACCGAGAGCTCGGTGCAGGCCAGAATGACGCGGTCGCAGCCGCTACGGGCAAACTCCCACATCACACGGTCGAACTTATCCATATCGGGCTCACGCCCGGCCTTCACATCATCGTAGATAAGCGACATCACATCGTTCTGACGTTTCTCACTGGGATAGACAACCTCAACACCCGCAGCCTTACATTCGCGGCCGTAGACGCCCGCGCCCACGGTGCCATCGGTTCCCATAATGCCAATCTTGTGCACCGGCTCGGCCGGCATACTCAGGTTGGGATCGAACTCGCACTCCCCCATCACCGCACCGGCCAGAGCATAGCGCACCGACTCACGCGGCATGTGGATAATCGGCACCTTCGTAAACGACTGGATCTGGTCGTAGAAGTAGTGCGACGTGTTGCAGGGAATGGCAATGTGCGCACAGCCCAGCGACTCGAGTGCCTGGGCGCACTCTTTCATGGTCGCCAGCAGCTTGGCATGCTCGCCGGTCTTAATGGCCAACGTGCGGTCGGGCATGGTCGACTTGGAGAGCACCACCATGTCGATATGTTCCTGATCGCAGGCAGCAGCCGTATGACGCACCACCTGGTCGTAGTAATACGACGTGGCCTCGGCGCCCATACCGCCGATAACTCCCAGCTTTTCCATCGCCGCCTCCTTGGTGACGCTTGCGCAATTGCGCGTATCATACCCGCGCCCGCCCGAAGCAAACCGGACGGGCGCCGCGCTCATCTACTTGTAATACGTCTTGAACAGCTTAAAGTGGCGCAGCTTGGTGTGCCACATGCGCAGCCAGCGATTAAAGACAAAGTCGCCCTTCATAAACGAAGGGTCGGCGCCCTTGCCTTCCTTGTCCAGGCGATGCACCTTAGCGCGCAGCTCGGGATCCTTGACGTACTTGTCGACGACGCCCATGGGAACGACCATCCACAGCGCCTCGTCCTGTGCCGTCACAAACTCCGGCTCAAACGGGCGGTCGAACACATACTCGTCCACCACATACTTGGCAACGTTAAAGCCGCTGTTGGTAACGTAGTAGTTGCTGCGGCCCTGGCGCGTGTTGAAATCGAAGAACTTAAACGAGCCGTCGCGCTCGTCGTACTTAACGTCAAAGTTGGAATAACCTACAAAGTTCAGGTCCTCGAGCAGCTTGCGCACGCCGCCCATGAGCTCGTCATTGGGCTCGGTAATGATGCAGGCATGGTTGCCGACACCGTGAGGCTGATGCTCCTCGAGCAGCACGTGACCCAGGCACATCATGCGGACCTTGCCGTTGCGGTCGGAATAGCTGGTGAGCACGCGCATGTACTCGTCGTTGCCGGGCACGCGATCCTGCAAGATCAGGTCGTCGGTGTAGCCGCTGGCATACGAATCGCGAATGACCTGTTCCAGCTCGGCGCGGTCGGCAATCTCATAGGCCTTCTTCTGGCCCTCGAACTCATGCTGCCACCACATGATGCCGTCAGAAGGCTTCAGAATCATCGGGTAAGGAAAATCGATCTGGTCGAGCACTTCGGCAGGCGCCTCACCCTGGGCGTTCAGCATCGCCATGGTGAAGGTAAAGGTGTGCGGATAGGGCACGCCATGCTTCTCGCACAGCTCGTAGAAGATCTCCTTCTTCTGGCACTGCTCAAGCATGCTATAGGGAGCGTAAGGCGCGACGATGTTATCCGCCAACTCATGGGCATCCTTGGCTTGAGCCACGAGAGCGACATAGTTGTCACCACAGCCCACAAGGACAATCGTCTTATCGGCATGCGCTTGGGCAATGCCGTTGACGGTTTTGAGCATCACGGGCATGGTATCGATATCCACGTTGGGCGTGTAGTCGATAATCTGGCTGCGGTACGCGGGACCCGTCTGATACTTGCCAAAGACCAGACTCTTGACCTGGTACTCCTCGTAGAAGGCACGCGCCACCGAATAGGCGTTGATGTCGCCACCAAGCAGCACGGGAATGAACTCGCGCTCTGTAAATTGCAATGCCATGGAAACTTCCTATCATGAACTGCCCACACAACGGGCGGTCTTTGCGCAACTGATTTATTCTAGCGTGCCAAGCCGCCGGCGCCCAAAGCTCCACCGTATCTATGGCAATCAACGTAATTGTCCAGCACGAAGGCCAGCACGAAGACGGCGCTCACCGTTGTATGACAATGGGCAATGAACCTACCATTGTTGTAGGATTCAACATGTTGCCCGCCCCGTCGAAAGGTGCACCGTGCCCCAGGTTCATCCGATCAACAACCCCATCATTGACGCCGCCAAGCGCGAACTTGCGGATCGTGCCCAGACGGCAGTTCCCCTACGCACCGCAAACGATGCTTACAACGGGCCTGCCCGTATCGTCTCAATCAACACGTCGGAGCACAAAGGCACTCGCAAGTCGCCCGTCGCCGATGGACGCGACACCGTCATCGAGCAATTTGGCCTCGCTACCGATGCGCACGCCGGACATTGGCACCGCCAGGTCTCTTTTTTAGCCGCGGAGTCCATCCAGACGGCGCAGGCACGCGGGCTCGACGTACACGAGGGTGACTTTGGAGAGAACTTCACCACGCAAGGCATCAATCTACTCTCGCTCCCCCTGGGAACGCAGCTCAAGATTGGCAACGATGTCCTGGTCGAAATCAGTCAGATCGGTAAGGTCTGCCACACCCGCTGTGCCATCTACTATCTCGCCGGCGACTGCATCTTTCCCCACGAGGGCGTTTTTGGCGTGGTGCTAAAGGGCGGAGAGGTCCATACCGGCGACGAAATCCAGGTGGTCAAGCTCGGCGACGGCACTTGCTCGTTCACCCCCGCCGAGGCGCTCGAAGAGATTGAGCAGGCTCGCCAGGAGGGCACGCTGTAGTTGTAAAACCCCACGTTGAGATAGCTTTTACAGCCCAAAGCTCCTCTTAAACAGGCCCCCGTAACGTTAAAGTTGAACTCTATGGTTTCTCAACAATTCATCATAACTGCAGGTCAAAGCCAAAGCCTCAAGTTCAACTTGACCCTTTGGAACCTTTAAGGTTCAAGTTGAGGTCGAAAGCAGTAGTAGAATACCGTTCGAACCATAACCTACGATTGATTGCAGAGGGACTGGATGCAGCATTCGAATCATCGCACCGCAGCGCTCATTGCGTCGAAGCCGGCTCGTATCATCACGAGCGCCGCGCTCGCCGTTGCGCTGACGGCCTCGCCGATGCTCTCCCCCGTTGCGGCGTATGCCGCCTCGCAGGCAACGCAGGACCAGCTTTCCGCAGCCCAGCAGAAGATCGAAGCCGCCACGAGCGCCTACAACGACGCCCGCACCAAACTCGATGACCTGCAAAAGCAGATTGACTCCAATGAGGCAAGCATCGAGGAAATCGAGGCTAAGCTTCCCGAGCAGCAGGCCAAGGCAAGCTCCGCCATGCGCGATCTGTACAAGTATCAGAAGGGCACCAATCCCATCGTGAGCTTCCTGGTCAACGCGCAGAGCCTGGGTGAGTTCATCACGACCTGCAAATACACCAACCAGATCACGAGCTCGAGCGTCGACGAGATCGAAGAGCTCAATAACATGCAAACCGAACTCGAGCAGAACAAGGCCGAGCTCCAGCAAGCCAAGTCTCAGCTTGAGGCAGAGCAGAAAAACGCCGAGGATGCGCTGGCGCAGGCCCAGCAGCTCCGCAGCGAGGCACAGGCAAAAGCAGAGCAGGAAAATGCCGCCGAGCTTGCCAAGCTTGAGGCCGATAAGGCCGCTGCCGCCGAGAAGCTCTCGGGCGAGGGCGTAAGCGGCAGCAATTCCAGCAGCCAGGCCACCAACACCAACACCACCATCGACACCACGGTGAACAACGCCAATACCGGTAGCTCCGATTACGATTCGTTCATTAATGAGTGGACGAGCCGCATCGACAATTATCTCGCCGGCTCCCCCATGGCAGGCCAGGGCTACAACTTTGCCGTCGCCGCTTGGAATACCGGTGTCGACCCCCGTTGGTCCCCCGCCATCGCCTGCATCGAGAGCACAAAGGGTGCTTATTGCGCCAATTCTTACAACGCCTGGGGCTGGAGTGCACGTGGCGGCGGTTGGCGCAGCTTTGGCAGCTGGAGCGAGGGCATCTCCGCTCACGTTGCCTATCTGGGCGCCAACTACGGCTCCACCCTTACCCCGGCTGCGGCCAAAAAGTACTGCCCGCCCACGTGGCAGGACTGGTACAACAAAGTCGCCGCTCAGATGAACCGCATCTAAGTGCAACTGCAAAGGGCCCCAATGGGGCCCTTTTCTTTTAGGTAGCGGAGGTATCGACGACGCCGGTCGCATTGGCAACCGCGACTATGACGATCATACATAGGAGCAACACACCCAATGCCTTGAGCCAGAGTTTCGCGAGCTTCTTGCCGCGATAGCTGTCGAGCAGTGCGAATCGCCGACGAAGACGGCGCTTATCGAGCAGCGCAAAATGCATAAGCACCATAAGGCCATCGACAAAGAAAAAATACTCGATTATGAGAAGCCACGTCGGGTAGCTTTGGGTTGCTCCGGTGGGATGAAAGACGGCAAAGTGACTTCCGGCAAAGAACACAAGCAGCGAGAAGCAGACGAGCGTATTCCAAATGCGCCCCAGAGACTCCGGAGCGCGAGAGAGCAGACCGCATGCAACGGAGGCGGCAGGCCTAGGAAGCCCTGCGGGGTTCTGGAACCCTTGGGGCGTCAACACCGTCTCCGAGTCTGGAGTACGGACAGGCGCAGGCGCAGGAGGCCGCACGGGGCGACTCAGATCGTATGCCGCGCGCGTCGCCCGTCCCAACGCTTCCGCACTCGCAAAACGCTTGGCCGGATCGAGCGCCATCGACATGCAGACGGCATCGGCAAGTGGAGTGGGAATGCCGCGCGCCTCGCATTGCTCGCGCATGTCGAGCCCTGGTTTAGGGTCGACTCCCGTCAAGCAGAAGAACAACAGAGCGCCAAGTGCGTAGACGTCGCTGCGCACACTCGTCTGCCCAAACCCATACTGCTCGGGCGGCGCATAGGGCCGTGTCCCAAACTTGACGGTGTCGGCATCGGCGCCATCGTGCCATACGCGCGCGATCCCCAGGTCGATAATCACCAGCGATGAAAATGTCAGGCCGTCATCAGGCATATAGTTGGCACCTGTCACGATGATATTCGACGGCTTGAGGTCGCGATGGATCACCGGCACCGACGTCTCCCCCGCTATTGCAAAACCGGCGTGGAGCTCGCCCACGGCATCGCATAGGGCAGGATACAATTCACGCGCATAATCGGGGGTGGCTCCCAGACGGTCCACCAGCGCCCCGAGCGTCTCCCCTTCGATGTATTCCATAACCACGTTGAGCTCGTCGCCCACACGACGACAATCGACGATTCTGGGCAGGTGCTCAAAACGCCTGCCTGCCCGCTGAGCGGCAAACAGACGCTCGTATGCCCCGCCGATTTGAGCCGAAGCATCGATGCGTTTACGGACAAAGGGGCCGAGCGAACCACCGCCGGTTCCTTCAAAGTACACGAGCTCGGTTGCTTCAACGGACGAGCGCTTAAGTACACGCTCCACGCGATAGCTGTCGTCGCGATCGAGCGACGCCAGGTGCTCGGCAAGCGCTGCGGTCAGCTCGTCATCGGAATATGTTGGGCTCTGAGTATCCATAGCCTCCATCATAGCGCAGGGCGCAGACACCCCATGGCATCCGCGCCCCGTTCGTTTGCATCGTTGTTCGACAGCTCTACCGGCTCAGATATCAGCCGCTAACTCACCGTCTCCTCGCCAAAGCGATACAGTTCCTCGTTGACCTTTTGGAGACTGCACCCGCGATCGATGCAAAAGATGATAATCGCATCGCGGCGGTCCTTGCAGTTAAGGACGCTTACCCCGGCAGCCGTCAGCGCACGGTTGGTCTCTTTGAGCGTCAGCGCCATCGCAAAGGCAATCTGCAGCACCTTATTGCGACTCGGATGACGCGCACCGGTAAAGATCTGATAACCAAAGGTCTCATTGAGATCAGCCATACGGACCACGCGCGAGCGCTCCAAGCCCTTTTCCCGCAGTAGCTGCTTCAGGTAGTCCGAAAGCGACGGGGCGGCAAAGTCGTGCTCTCTGATATAGCCATCGATGTTCGGCGCATCGAGAAGCTCATTGAGCAACTCCTCGGTCAGCTTTTTTTCGGACATACGACTTCACCTCCCATACGGCGCAACGGTAGCGACATGCTAGGCCAACACCCAGCTTGCAGTGGTAGACTTATCAAACATGTTGGCAAAATACAGTGCCTTCTTGATATCGCCATCAAAGTAGATATTGCCCGCCACAGAGCCACCAGCGGCAAGGGTACCAGACTGCAGCTCATCGGAGCCCTCGCTGTAGTAACCCTGATTCTGCTGAGCGCCGTTGGCGTCCTCGCCCTTCCAGTCGTAGATGTTGTAATCTGCGCCCTCATCACCATTGTTGACGTACGTGACGTGAATGCCCGTCATGGTCGAACCGTCATAATTTGTGAGGCCGGGCTGGACGGAATCGACAACGACGGAAAGACCGGCAGCCGTGGTCACCGTCGCACCAACCGCCAGGTCAGTCGTAGACTGCTCTTCCTTCTTCGCCTCTTCCTTCTTGTCGCCATCGCCAGCGTCCTCGGTGACGGTCGCCTTATCGCTACCACAACCGGTAAGAAGACCGGCAGTCCCCAAGGCGACGGTGGCGAATGCGCCCAGTGCAGCGCGACGGCTCAGCAGCACTTCGTTTTCAAGCTTTTTCATCATGCATCCTTCCTACGATCCGGCTACCGTGCCGGCACACAGCACATCGTAGGAAGGATTAAACTTGAATTCATTAGCTGAGAGCTAAGGCTGCGGTAAACGGCCAATGCAGTTATCCAAACGCCGAGCAAACGCACTTTGCGCAACCGTCTGCTGGCAGTGCATCAACCCACCGTGACGGATTCCCCGGTAAAGGTGCTCACAAGCAACAGGATAAAGAAGGCCAAATAGCTGATGCTCAGCAGGTAGGCGATGACCAAAAAGGCAATCCATCCTACATTGGTCTTACCGTCGGCGCGGCGCTGCTCACGACTGCGATAAAGCCAAATCGTCACGCCGATAGCAGTGATAAACAGTACGAGTGCCGCCGTAGCCAGCCCAGCAAGCACAAACATCACGCCAATGCCCACAGCGATGACCGGAAGCAGCAGCAAACCGCACCCGCATCCACCCGGACTATATACGGCAGACTGTCGGCGTCGCCTCATCGCCGCGCCACCCCCATCATCTTTGAGCACTACAGTGCGATAGCCTGCTGAACAGGAACGATCTTGTCGAGTTCCGGTTCGATCCGCCTTTTCTCGGCCTCAAGGTCAAACGCCACCTGAGCGCGCAGCCAATAACCATCCGTCAGGCCAAAATAACGGCAAAGACGGAGGTCGGTGTCGGCCGTCACGCGACGTTTTCCCAAGACAATCTGCCCGATACGCTGAGCCGGAATCCCAGTCTCTTTCGCAAGGCGATATTGAGAAATGCCCATGGGAACAAGAAACTCCTCTTTGAGAAGCTCACCAGGAGTCACCGGCGACAGCAAATCGGCCGAAGTCTCATCACTTGTGATAATCGACGATTTCGACATTCCAAGCCATCTCCTGTCTCCACTCAAAACAGACCCGATAGCGCTCGTTAACACGGATGCTATATTGACCGGCACGATCGCCCTTCAAAGCTTCCAGGCGGTTGCCCGGTGGAACGCGAAGATCATCAAGCGAAGCACAAACCTGCAGTTGGCGAATCTTCCTCAACGCAACACGCTCAAAGGGCACGAACCTCCTGACCCGCACACCCATGGCAAAGCGTTCGGTATCCTCATCTTTATACGATGCAATCATAGTATCGCCTTACGTTAGTAACGTCAAACGTTTCTATAGACTTACATCTCTATTATATCGTACGTTTGTTCGTATTTTCTAGAACAAATAGTCCTTTGCGCCTTAGTCAAGCAAAAGCAATCGTTTGTAGACATCGAGGCCTTTGAGAAGGATTTCCTCGTCGAAGAGCATGCTATCGGTATGCAGAGCGCTTGTGGCATAGGCGGGACAGCCATCCGAATCACTCGGGTTGTCTTGGTCCTCTGGCATACCCGTGCCCAGCAGGAAAAACACGCCCGGCAAATGGCGCTGATAGAACGCGAAATCCTCGGCAATTAACAGCGGCTCCTCCATAAGCTGCAGCCCGGGCAAGGCAGGCGCGACGCTGGCAAATAGCTCGGGGTCGTTGTCGACCGGCGGATAGCCCTCGGCAAAGTCGAGATCGTACGTGCAGCCCGTTGCAGCGCAGGCATCGTCCAGCACGCGGCGCACGCCCTCGCGTGCCCGGTCGAACATGTCGTCTGTAAACACACGCAGGCTGCCGGCAACATGGGCCTCCCCCGCCACCGCATTGCAGACGGTGCCTGCCTGCAGCAGGCCGAACTTGCCAATGCAGGGCTCATCGGCACCCAGCTCATCCATCAGTTCGCGCTCGGCAACCAAGAACTTGGCAGCCGCCAGCGCCGCATCGTGCGACTCCTCGACCGGAACGCCATAGGTCTTAGCAATATGGATGCTCGTCCCGTGAATATGAATGTGTGTCTCACTCGAACGCGCCAGCAACGGACCGGAGCAGCTCGCCAACGTGCCGGCGGGCAGATCGGGCCACACATGGAAGCCAAAAATGCGGTCGGCCCCATAGCGCTCGAACACACCGCTCTCGCATACCGTCTTGGCACCACCGGTCGTTTCCTCGGCCGGCTGGAACACAAAGAGAACATTGCGCCTAATGGCGCCCGGATGCTCGCGAATCGTACGGTCGACATACGTCGCGGCGGCAAGCGCCATGGCCATGTGTCCGTCATGTCCGCAAGCGTGCATCTTGCCGGGATGGGTTGAGGCAAAGGCCGCTCCCGTCGCTTCCGCGATGGGCAGCGCATCCATATCGGCGCGAATCGCCGTGGCATGCGCGGCATCAACGCCGGCGTCGAAGAAAGCACAGACGCAGCTGGGGCACGGATGGGTCACTTCGCAGGTGAGCGGTGCCAGCACGCCCTCGATATAGGCGATAGTCTGCGGAAGATCGAAATCGAGCTCCGGAATGCGATGGAGATCGCGGCGATAGCGACGGAGTTCTTGGAGCTCGGTCATAGAGAATCCCTTCGTGAGGCACATCTGTTGCAACTTATTGTGATACAGGATTGTGGCACACATGTTTCCAGCATATTGCTGCATTTTTTAAACGTTATATACGAATACTCTTGTTTGGTAAAGTGCAACGTGATAGGGTCTTTACCACTTGATAGAGGCGCGGGCACGAAGAGCCGCGGGCGAGCCGGCAGGCTTTGACCCCGTGGGGAGGCGAAACCCGCCGAACTGGGTTTTTCGGGCACGAACAACCTGGTGGGCCTGTGGGAAACACCCACAGGACTGTCTGCAGCAATGCGGGAGCGCTATCCGGACATTGGGTCCACGCTATGCGGATTCGATGCGCAGATGGCGCCGTCTGGATAGCGAGGTTTACGGGACATGGCATTGACCCCCAACGAGGCATATGCGGCCAAGCAGCCGTTTGTGGACAAGGAGACACTCGAGCATATCGTCGAGCAGTTCCCCACGCCGTTTCATCTATACGACGAGGCAGGCATCCGCCGCAACATGCAAGAAGTGAGCGACGCCTTTGCATGGAACCCGGGCTTTAAGGAATACTTTGCCGTCAAGGCCAACCCCAACCCGGCGCTCATCTCCATTCTCAACGAATACGGCTGCGGCTGCGATTGCTCGAGCTATACCGAGCTCATGATCGCCCGCTCACTGGGTATCACGGGACACGACATCATGTTCTCTTCCAACGACACGCCGGCTGCCGACTTTGAGCTCGCCGACAAGCTGGGTGCCATCGTCAACTTTGACGACATCAGCCACATCGAGTTCTTTGAGCGCGTTGCGGGGCCCATCCCCAAGACGGTCAGCTGCCGCTTTAATCCAGGCGGTCTGTTCCAGCTCTCCAACGGCATCATGGACAACCCGGGCGACTCCAAATATGGCATGACCACCGAGCAGCTCTTCGAGGCCTTCCGCATGCTCAAGGCCAAGGGCGCCGAGGACTTTGGCATCCACGCATTCCTTGCCAGCAACACTGTCACCAACGACTACTACCCCAAGCTCGCGCGCATCCTCTTTGAGCTTGCCGTACGCCTGGAGCGCGAGACCGGCGCACACGTCGCCTTCATCAATCTGTCCGGCGGCGTCGGCATCCCCTACCTGCCCGAGCAGCAGGCCAACGACATTCGCGCCATCGGCGAGGGAGTACACGCGGCATACGACGAGATCCTGGTTCCTGCCGGCATGGGCGATGTGGCGATCTGCACCGAGATGGGTCGCTTTATGATGGGCCCCTACGGATGCCTGGTCACCAAGGCCATCCACGAGAAGCAGATCTACAAGGACTATATCGGCGTGGACGCAAGCGCCGTCGATCTGATTCGTCCTGCCATGTATGGCGCTTACCACCACATTACGGTGATGGGCCAGCCGGGTGGCGACGACAAGACCACAGCGCCCGTCACGGACACCTACGACATCACGGGCAATCTGTGCGAGAACAACGACAAGTTCGCCATCGACCGCGAGCTGCCGCATATCGACATGGGCGACCTGCTTGTGATCCACGATACCGGCGCGCATGGCTACTCCATGGGCTACAACTACAATGGACGCCTGCGCTCCGCCGAGGTCCTGTTGCGCCCCGATGGCTCGGCCGACCTCATCCGCCGCGCCGAGCGCCCAGGCGATTACTTTGCCACGCTCGACGTGCTGCCGAGCGGCCGAGAGCTGCTGGCCAAGTCGCGCGCCGAAAGCGCCCGCCGTCGCGCCCAAGACGAGCGCCTGACAGTCGCCGCCCAATGGAACAAACGCATCCAGATCGCGGACGCGAAGGAGAAGAACATGGACATCCGCAATCTCGAGGGCTCAGTCGTCGCCCTCGTCACGCCGTTTAAAAAGGATGGCAGTGTCGACTTTGACGCACTCGAGCGCCTTATCGATTTCCACCTGCAAAACGGCACCGACGCCATCCTCGCCCTGGGCACCACCGGCGAGAGTGCCACGATGACCGATGACGAGGACAACTCCGTCGTCGCCGCCGTGGTCAAGCATGTTGCAGGACGCGTCCCCGTCATTGCCGGCTCGGGCTCCAACTCCACGCAGACCATGCTCACCAAGTCGCTTACTTACCAGGGCTTGGGAGCCGACGGCCTGCTGCTCATTACCCCCTACTACAACAAGTCCAACGAAGAGGGTATCTATCAGCACTTTAAGACCGTCGCCGATGCCGTGGACATCCCCTGCATCCTGTACCACATCCCCGGCCGCTGCGGCTGCGGCATCAGCGAGCGCAACGTAGAACGCCTGGCCGCACATCCCAACATCATGGGTATTAAGGAAGCCTCGGGCAACGTCGCCCACGCGGCCAAGATTGCCCACCTGCTGTCCGACGACTTCCGCATGTACTCGGGTGAGGATGCCCTCACCGTGCCGCTCATGAGCCTGGGCGCCTCGGGCACCATCAGCGTGTGGGCCGACGTTCAGCCGCAGCTCGTGCACGATATGTGCCGCGCCTATCTGGACGGCGACGTGGAGCGCGCCCGCGATATCCAGATTGCCGGTCAGCCGCTCATCAATGCCCTCTTTAGCGAGGTCAACCCCATCCCCGTCAAGGAAGCGCTTGCTCAGATGGGTATGATCGAGGCAAACTACCGCATGCCTCTATGCCCCATGGCAGACGACACGCGCGCTGCACTTACCGATGCTCTGAAGGGAGCTGGTCTGCTTGATTAAGACTGTCATTATGGGAACGGGCCGCATGGGCTCGCTCATCCGCACCACCGCCGAAAGCATTGTCGATGCCGCCGGGCAGCCCGTTTTTGATATCGTGGCCCAGATTGGCTTCGATTTGAGCGAGCTCGAGAACGCACCGGCTGCCGATGTGATTATCGACTTCTCGAACGCCGCGACCTTCGACGCTGTCGTCGCCTATGTCGAGCGCACGGGCGCGGCGTTGGTCTCAGGCACCACAGGCTACACCCCCGAGCAGATGGACCGCCTGCGTGAGCTGGGCCAGAACACCCGCGTTATGCACTCGGGCAATTACTCCATCGGTATCGCAGCCCTGCGCCATCTGGTAGCGCAGGCTACACGCGAGCTGCCCGGCTTTGACTGCGAAATCGTCGAGACGCACCATAACCAAAAGGTCGATGCCCCCAGCGGCACAGCCAAGTTGCTGCTCGATGCCGTCGTCGAAGCCGAGCCCGAGGCAGGCTACCGCCCCGTCTATGGCCGCGAGGGCATGTGCGGAGCGCGCGACCCCAAGGAGATCGGCATGCACTCGCTGCGCGGTGGCACTGTCGCCGGCGTGCACGAAGTGAGTTTCTTTGGCCAGGACGAGGAAGTCACGCTCACGCATCGCGCCACGAGCCGTCAGATCTTCGTCAACGGCGCCCTGGCAGCCGCGCAGAAGCTCGTCACCCGTGAGCACGGCTTCTACACCTTCGACCAGGTGATGTTTGCCTAACCAGGTATCAACCGTATCCACGAAAAGGAGAAACAGCATATGAGTAACGCAGCCGAGATGGATGCCCAGGAGATTATCAACTACATCGCCACCGCGCCCAAAAAGACACCTGTCAAGCTGTACGTGCGCGAGAAGCCCGGCATGAAGGTTGCCTGGGGCGACGCACATGTCTACGGCGGCCGTCGCGGCAAGACCGTCTTTGGCGACTGGGATGAGCTCAAGGCCATCCTCGATGCCAATGCCGACTCCATCGACTACTACGATGTCGAGAATGACTGCCGCAACTCTGCCGTGCCCATGCTCGACCTTAAGGGCATCAACGCCCGCATCGAGCCGGGCGCAATCATCCGTGACCGCGTCGAGATCGGCGATCGCGCCGTCATCATGATGGGTGCCATCATCAACATCGGCTCCGTCATTGGCGAAGGCTCCATGATTGATATGGGCGCCGTGCTGGGCGGCCGCGCCACCGTGGGCAAGAACTGCCACATCGGCGCTGGCACCGTGCTGGCAGGCGTTGTGGAGCCCGCCAGCGCCACGCCCGTCATCATCGAGGACGATGTCATGATCGGCGCCAACGCCGTGGTCCTGGAGGGCGTGCACGTAGGCAAGGGCGCTGTCGTTGCCGCCGGCGCCGTGTGCGTCGAGGATGTCCCCGCCGGCGCCGTCGTGGCCGGTGTCCCCGCCCGCGTCATCAAGATGCGCGATGAGAAGACCGACAGCAAGACCGGCCTGGAAGAGGGCCTGCGCCAGCTTTAATAGTTACGCGGTTTTGACAAACCGCGTTTTCGCTGACTTATGCTCAACCAGTAGCGTAATTCAGCCCCAAGTAAAAAGGCCGAAGCCCTCATCCGGGGCTTCGGCCTTTATTTTTTGCAGCGTCCAAGCGCAGTTTATCGATTCTCAATTGACCCGATATTTTTGAGCTCGATGGAGATGAGGCCGTTAGGCTCATTGACGAACTCGATGTACTCGGAGTTGGAACCCATCTCGGCCGGGAAGCTGATCTCGATACCCGTGTCGGTACGGATCTTGTGATTGCGCACCGCCGCGCGTTCGACCTGCTTGCGCTCCACGGGCACACGCTCAGGCACCTTCTCCTCGGTCAGTGCCGCGCGCACGCTCTCCTTGATAACCGGTTCGTCCTCAAAGACCTCATCGACGATATCCCAAGGCGGCAGCTCCTCGTCATCCTCAACCTTCTCGGCAACGGCAGCCTTAACCTTAGCGAGCGCTACAGCCGTGTTGGCACCGTGCTCCTCGGCGACTTCCTCGACCACACGCGTCACGGTGTCGATGACCTCCTTGCCCGATACGCCCGTGTCGCACTGCAACAGGCCGTCGGGAATGAGCATGCGATCCTCGCCGGCGATCTTGCGCTTCTTGTCCACATAGCCGATCTCCATGGTGCTTGCACGCACGATTGCATAGCTCGGCACCTTTTGCGAAGGGTTCGGCAGAATGGCATAGTGGCGCGCGATGTCGTTACGCACCTCGCCCTCTTCGCGACCCACCTCGTGCATGAATGCCTGCTTAGAGCCCAGCAGCATCACGGCAAACCAGCGGGCATCCTCATCGTCGTCAAAATCGGCCACGAGCACGTCGGTGGACTCGGCTTTCTCGGCTTTGGTAAGCTCGGAGGAGATAAACTCCGCAATCTGCTGCGACAGGTCCACGAACTCGCGCTCGCCAAAGAAATAGCCCTTGAGCTCGCCGCCAAACGCAGAGTTCTCGGCAAACGTGGCGCGTTTATTGTCGGCCGAGGTACGCGCGCGGCGCAGATGCGTGGTTACGAAATTGCGCACGGTACGGCTTTCGATATCCAACTCGCGCTGGCTCATAACGTTGACGGCAGAGTCAAAGTCCAGGATATGCAGAATCGCGTGATTGATTTTCATATACGGCATTCCGTTCTAGATCGATTTCGGCACGAACCAGTATAGCGGTCGAGCCCACCCCAGGCGCATCGAAGATTGGTGCATCGGGGACAGGTTGCTTTGCACCAATGGCTAGCGCAGGAGCTCGGACTGCCAAGCCTCGAGCTGTTCTGCCAAACTCTTGCCGGCAGCGGGCATGTCGATCTGGGGTCGTTTGGGCAGCAGTGCGCATTTAAGGATTGCCGCGATGGCCTGCGAGACAAAGCGTCGTGTATCCTTGTCAAAGCCTTGCGCAGCCTGGAGCATCACGGGCAGGCTCTCGCGCAGATTCCCAGCGATATCAGCAAACCGCTCAGCACCCGTAGCCTCAAACACGGAGAACAACGCATCTACAAAACGCTCGCGCTCGCTAGGCGACACTGCAAGCAGCATCTCGCGAATGGAGCCATCAACGTACCGAGCGCCGGCGGACAGACGCTCGCAGTACACGAAGTCGCGACCATCAACCACCCAGCTAAAGGGATTGTGCTGCAGCAGGCTGAACTCGGTGCTCTCAACGATGGCATAGTCCTCCTGTGTCTCGAACATCATGCCAAAGATCGACGACCGAGGTAGCGTCTTGTCGATTCGACCGGAAAGATCGGCAAAGGCGTCGCCGTTCAGGAACTCCTCGACGAAGCCCGGACCATCATGGGAATATGCCCGTTCGATTCGCTCACGGGCGACATCGGAGCACATCGCCGCACCGTACACCGCAAGGTTTCCGCCCTTGGAATGACCTCCGCACAAAAGCGGCCCGTCAATCGCATCCGCCGCCTCGTCCACATAACGCGCCGCGGATTCCTGGGCCGGCACAGGGCACCGGAACGCCATGTTAAAGTCCTCTTTCCAGCCCACAATCGTGCTGTCGGTCCCCCGGAAGGAAAGATAACTAAACCCCGCCGGAAACCGGAACGCCATGGCTGCAAACTGTTCTGTCGCCACCACATCGCTCACGGCACGATAGCCGCAAACGTGCACGCCACGGTAACGAGGGCTTGCTGCCACGGCCTCCAACAGGGCCCTGCTGCCCTCCGGGTCCCACAAGTCGTCAATCATGTCCCGGTAGCACTCGGCACGCAGCAGCTCGCGTACATCTAGGCCCCGCCAGTTCGTCAGCTCCGCCATATCACCCGGCAGACGCAAATAGGATAACCACGCAAAGACCAGGCTATCCACCGCGCAGAACGGCCGCTCCTCAAACGGATCAAACGCCGTCTGGGCATAGGTCAAAAAATTAGGCGAATCCGACATGGCCCTCCTATCAACTATGGTGCATTAGGATGGTGCATTGGGGTCAGGTTACTTTGCACCAAAAAGGCGCCCGGGCCGTGTGGACCCGGACGCCTTCATTGTAGCTTTTCGCTCTAGCGAGCTTGATTTAGCAGGAGAAATCGACGCTGTCGATGATGTCCTTGAGGGCCTTGGCGGAGACGGTGAGCTCATGCTGTTCGTCATCGTTCAGCGGCACGGGGACGCGGCAGACAACGCCGTCGCGGCCAACGACGGTCGGCATGGAGATGGCAAGATCGGACAGGCCATACTCGCCCACCATGAGCGAGGAGACAGGCAGAACGGTCTGCTCATCGCGCATGACGGCGGTGCAGATGCGCTTGACGGCCATGGCGACGCCATAGTAGGTGGCGTGCTTCTTCTCGATGATGGTGTAGGCGGAGTTCTTGACGTCCTCGGCGATGCGCTTCTCGGCAGCCTCATGCTCCAGGTGGCCGTGAAGCTCACAGAAGGTGTTCAGCGGAACACCGGCAACCTGAGCGCTGGACCAAGCGACAAACTCGGAGTCGCCGTGCTCACCCATGACGTAGGCCTGAACGTCGCGCGGGTCAACCTCGACGTGGGCGCCAAGCATCTGCTGCAGACGGCCGGTGTCGAGCACGGTGCCGGAACCGATGACGTGGCCCTCGGGCAGGCCGGACATCTTGATGGCGGCATAAGTCAGAACATCGACCGGGTTGGAGACGATGAGCAGAATGCCGTCGAAGCCGGACTTCTTAATCTCGGGGATAATGGACTTAAAGATGTTGACGTTCTTGTTGACCAGGTCCAGGCGAGTCTCACCGGGCTTCTGGGCAGCGCCAGCGGTGACAACAATCATGGCGGCGTCGGCGACATCGGAATAATCGCCGGCGTAGATCTTCATCGGCTCGGCAAACGTCATGCCGTGCGCGATATCCAGGGCCTCACCCTCGGCGCGGTTCTTGTCCACGTCGATGAGGACCATCTCGGAGAACAGACCGCTCTGCATCAGCGCAAACGCCGAAGACGAACCGACGAAACCGCAGCCGACAATAGCGACCTTCTTCTCGTTAACCATTAGAAACTCCCATCTCACTCCACAAACAAGCCGCCCGGGAACGACCCGAGCGGCTTGTCGTAATCCCAATACATCCAATCGGGACTTTGATTATGCTCCTATTCGCAGCCAAAAATCGACCGTTTACCGAAATTGTTTGCAGGATTCGTAAAATAACTGCACGAAATCGGTTTCGATATATTGACGAGGCGAAATAGCTTTCTAATACAGGCCCGCCTCGCGAATGGCCTCGACAGCCAAAGCGATCTGGTCGGGCGGCAAGACCAGTGCCATGCGCACGTGCCCCTCGCCCGAAGGACCAAAGCTCGCGCCCGGCGTCACCACAACGCCAGCCTTCTCCATGAGCTCCTCGCAAAACGCCATGGAATCGGTGCGGCCACCGGGAAGCTTGGCCCACACAAACATAGAGCCATGCGCGTTGGGGCGCTCCCAGCCCAAGCCCTCAAGACCGTCGCACAGGGCATCGCGGCGCTCCTGGTACTTCAGACGCTGCGCCTCGACCTCATCGCGCGGACCGTTCAGGCAGGCGATGGCGGCCTTCTGGATCGGGAAGAACATGCCAAAGTCGATCTGACCGCGCAGCTTGGCAAAGGCCGAGACCACATCCTCGCGACCAACCAAAAAGCCGATGCGGGCACCGGTGACGTTAAACGACTTGGAGAGCGAGAAGAACTCCACGCCCACCTCAAGCGCACCGGGATACTGCAAGAAGCTGCCGCCCGGCTCGCCGTCGAACACGATGTCGGAGTACGCGTTGTCATGGACGATGAGCAGGTCGTGCTCGCGGGCGAAAGCGATGATCTCCTCGTAGATCTCGGGCGTACCCACCGAGCCCACCGGGTTGGCGGGCAGCGACACGATCATGTACTTGGCACGATCGGCCACCTCGGGATCGATACCCGCCACATAGGGCAGGTAATTGTGCTCGGCAACCAGCGGATAGTACTCGAGCTTGGCATCGGCGATCTTGGCACCCGCCTCAAAGACCGGGTAGCACGGATCGGGAACCAAAATAGTGTCACCCGGATCGAGCAGGGCCAGGCCCAAATGACCCACGCCCTCCTGCGTGCCGTTGCACGACTGCACCATGGACGGTGTAATGCCCGAAACGCCAAAGCGGCGCTCATAGTAGTCGCACACGGCTTGCTTGAGTTCCGGCAGGTCACGCAGGGCATACTTCCACATCTCTGGGTCCTGCGCAGCCTGGGTCAGCGCCTCGACCACGTGGTCGTACGGCTTAAAGTCGGGCGTGCCCACGCTCATGTTATAAATGGTCTTGCCCTGAGCCTTCAGTGCGAGAAGCTTGTTGTTGAGCGAGGCGAAGACCTCCGCGCCAAAGCGGTCGAGACGCTGCGATGCCTGCATGGTGCCACCTTTCGATATAAAAAACGCGGCGCTCCGACAAGAGCGCCGCGCGATACGGGCCATCAGATTGCAAAAGTGTAACGCTTGCAACCCCCGCATTGGTTCAATTTAGCCAACCTCAGTCAATTGGATTGAGCGCGTCGATCTGCGCAAGCCACAAACGCGAGCTGGCGTCACTCGGCATACGCCAATCGCCGCGCGGGCTGAGCGTCACCGAGCCCACCTTGGGACCATCGGGCAGGCAGCTGCGCTTAAACTGCTGGGCAAAGAAGCGACGATAGAACGTACGCAGCCACGTGTGGACGGTCTTGACGTCGTAGACGCCCTCGAAACTCTTGAGCGCCATGCGGTAGATCTTGCCCGGCTCAAAGCCAAAACGCAGCAGGTAGTAGAGGAAGTAGTCGTGCAGCTCGTACGGGCCCACCAAATCCTCGGTCTTCTGTGCGATCTCGCCATCGCCCGTGGGCGGCAGAAGCTCGGGGGACACCGGCGTATCGAGGATATCGAGCAAGACCTCGGCAATACGCCCGCCAAAGACATCAGCCGCATAGCGCACCAGATGGCGCACAAGCGTCTTGGGCACGCTCGCGTTGACGGCGTACATGCTCATGTGGTCGCCGTTATAGGTAGCCCAGCCGAGCGCCAGCTCCGACAGGTCGCCCGTGCCGATGACAAAGCCGCCAGCCTGGTTGGCCAAATCCATCAGAATCTGCGTACGCTCGCGGGCCTGGCTGTTCTCGTAGGTCACGTCCTGCACGGTCTGATTGTGCTCAATGTCCTTAAAGTGCTGCTCCACGGCCGCGTGGATCGAAACCTCGCGGAAGCTCACGCCCAGGTCGCGGGCAAGCGACTCGGCATTGGACTTGGTGCGATGCGTCGTGCCAAAACCTGGCATGGAGACCGCCGTGATACCCGTGCGCGGCAGCCCCAGCGCATCGAAGGCACGCACGGTCACAAGCAGTGCCAGCGTGGAGTCCAAGCCACCCGAAAGGCCGATAACCGCAGCCTTGGTACCTGTGTGGGCAAGGCGGGTCTTGAGGCCAGCAGTCTGCAGATTGAGAATAGTCTCGCAGCGCTCGGCCAGATCACCGTGGTCGGCCGGCACAAAGGGCGCACGGGGGAAGACACGGTCGATGCCGAGTGCATCGCGCAGGACAGGTTCGTCCGTCAGCACGCCCTCAAACGAAAACTCAACGGTCGTGGCCTCCGGCGCATCGTCCGCGCGCGTCCACGTCGTCGAGCGGCGGCGCTCGGCAACCAGACGGTCAAGATCGACATCGGCCACCGCCATATCGCAGGTAAGAAGCTTCGTGGCGGCGAGCTTAGATCCGTTTTCGTAGACGAGGTTCTCGCCCGCAAAGACCATGTCGGTCGTGGACTCGCCCTCGCTCGCATCTGCATAGGCATAGGCACAGTACAGGCGCGCGCTCTGGTTGGATATGAGGCTGCGTCGGTAATCTGCCTTGCCGATAATCTCGTCCGAGGCCGACGGGTTGAGGATCACCGTCGCACCGGCAAGCGCCATCTCGGTCGAAGGGGGCGCCGGCACCCACAGGTCCTCGCAGACCTCAACGCCCAGCACCATATCCTCGGCACCCTCGTCACAGCAGCGGTAGACAAGCTCCGAACCCAGCGGAACCGGACCCTGACCGGCAAACTCGACCCACACGGGATCTGCGGGCGCCGGAGCAAACCAGCGGCGCTCGTAGAACTCGCCATAGTTGGGCAGATACTTCTTGGCCGTGAGGCCCAAAAGCTCGCCCGCGCAGCACACGGCGGCGCAGTTGTAGATATTCTCGGCAACCGCAACGGGAAGACCGATGGTAAAGACAATCGGCAGCTCACGAGTCTCATCGAGGATATGCACCAAAGCAGCCTCGCAGGCATGCAGCAGCGTGCGATTATGGAACAGGTCGGCCGCGGTATAGCCGCACAAGTTGAGCTCGGGCAGCACCAGCGCGCGAACGCCGCGCTCGGCAGCCTCGCGAACAGCCGCCAATGCAACCTCGACATTGTCCTCGACATCGGCAACGCGAATCTGCGGCGACGCCGCCGCCACACGCAAAAAGCCATCGTTCTTATTAGCCGAAACGCAGCATTGCCTTGTTGATCTGGACACTGGAGGCCCCTTCTACCCTGAGATTCAGTCTAACGGACGTTCACATATCTCTAACTAGCCAAAGCAACCTCCCAGTTTACTGAGAGGCCAACCTGTGCTAAGAGCATGTATTTCAATAATATCTTTAATTAAAAAGGAGAAATCGATAATCGACTTCTCCTTTAAGCGAGGCGAGTAAATTTCGAAACTAATGGCAGAATTTATCCATGTAGTCCTCAAAGTCGAACACTTCTACCACGACGCCCTCTTCCTGAAACTCTTTCAGTTGCTCCAAGAGATCTTTGTTAATAACGTCCATGCAGAAACCTCCTCTATCTAATCAATTGTAGTATATCTGCTTTCATGCAATTATCAACCAACTTGTTTAGTTGCTCCTCGTTTGCCGATAGTCCCTCTTTTTTCAAAATGTCGCGCACCTCGTTCTTAGTAATCGGCTTTTCAAACAACGAAAGCAAAGCGAACGAAAAATCATTAACCGCACACATTCTATGGGTGGCACAACTCAGCAGTACTCTTAACCCCTCTTTTGAGCGTCCGACTTCTTTCACAAACGAACTTTTAACCAATTGAAAACCATTATCGTGCATTACATAATCGGCATCGATATTTGTATTCAGCAATCCATAATGCAACAGTTCTTCTATCGCCCTTGTCAGCTCGAGGTCGCCCTGATCAAGGATAAGAGAAATGCTACAATCGGCCTCCAATAAACGGGCCAACTTAAGGTATACCAACTGGGAAACAGCATAGACATGATGGTATTCAGAATTATAGAAGTAGGCAAATGGCTCAACGAGCACGACAGAGGTCTTGGAATCCAGCCAGATTCGATAAGCTGGATTTAGACTAGTTAGCCGTCGCTTTACTTTGGTCAAATGTCCCTTATACCTGACAGCGTGAATAGAATCTAGGATCCAGGTCACCTCTGAAATATGAAGCCGCTGGGGCAAGTCAATTGTGTCGCTACCGTTTATGACCTCTTGCATATAAAAATCAATATGATGCTCATCAGATAAGGATTTTGCTTCATTTAAAGTTAAACCAGTGCCTGAAACATAATCCACTTCGAGGCGCAAATCCTCATATTGGGACTTCGGCATTACAGAGACACCATACTTATCGGGATGATTCCAAACATCCGACCCCATAACGAGACCAAAATTCGTAAATCCTCTCGTGGAATATGGAACACCACATACCTGTTTTGAATAATTCAAAACATTCTCTGTATAAGCTAAGGTGTTCAGAGCCTCTTCTTTAGTTTCGGTCGGAAAGCCAATCATAAAGAATAGATGAACAGGAATACCCGCATTGAGACAATCATGGATATTGCGATCAATCCAATCAACTCTCGTGTTCTTCTTCATTAGATCAAGAACTCTTTGGTTGTATGACTCGAGGCCAAACTGAATCTGCCTACATCCACTTTGGTATATCTTGTTGAAAACGTCTGTACTTAGGGTTGGAGAGAACCTCGTTTCTCCATGCCAGAAAAACGTTTTTCCCGATGCGTTTATTTCATCCGCGAGTTGCTCCATTCTTTTGCCTTCGAATGTTTCATCCACAAAAGAGAAAACTCTCGTGCCGTATTTTTCATTTAACCGACACATTATTTCAAATACTCTCGATATAGGCATCTTTCGGTAACAACCACCGGTAGCACCGGGAATGGTGCAGAAGGCGCAATGATTAAAACACTGCCTAGAGGAATAAACCGGCAATATTAACTCAGGCATGAAGTATTTAGAAAGGGCGAAGCCATCGAAATCGGGAACTGTATCGTTGATAAATGTTTGCTCAATCCGATGGTTTTTATATATCTTTCCACCTTTAGCATGGCAAAGGTTTGGAACACAGTCGAGATTGTCATCACCAGAGTCAAGAGCCTCAAGAAGACGTGCAAGCGGCTCTTCGCCGTCATACATCATTATCGAATCAATGTATTCAAAAAAGGGATGCCATTCTTTCATGCAGTCATCTGCTAAACGAGTAATGTAATTGCCGCCCAATGAGACGTGTTTAACAGATGGACATTCTTCTTTAATCAGTTTCGCTAACGTAACTGCAGAAATCAATTGGAAACAGCCGCTCACCGAAATCCCAATAAACTCGATTTTTCCCTCTGAATACGCTTAAGAAAGGCAGTTTCATAGAAGGAAATAAACGGATTATGCAAGGTATCCGCAAGCGATTTCATTATTTCTGGTGTCGAATAATAATCATAGGGCAGATCTATGGAGTTGAACGTGTATTTAACTCCATATGAGACGTGATTTATGATATAGAGTGCATTTCTAAAAATGTTTTCAGCATATTGTCTTTCTTTTAGATTAAAGTATCTCTTCGATCTGAAAATATCTTTTGCCTCGTCAACATTAAGTGCTGACTTTTGTATCAACTCGATTGTTAATTGAACATTCGAACTAAACGAATCCTTTGATTCCCGATACCTTTTACAGCACTCTTCGACATGTCTAAAAGATAGGAGGTCATCGTAAAATTCCACGTTTAAGTCAACAATGTCAACTTTGTATTGTTCAACCTCTTGAAGATATGACTTCAAAACAGGCAAGGCAAGATACGGCCCCACTGGACTCCATCCTGGGGGAAACACTAAAAGCGTTTTAGGCATATCAACGTCACATCTTTCGCAAATAATTCAATTGAAAGACAACTACCATCATAATTGAAAATACACCAAGTCCTGTAACGAGAATTGAGAACATCGCGATGCTCGTGAACAGCGAAACAAGGAGTGTTGAAATAACAACAGCAACCGATTGCAAAGACTCCCTAATTGAAAACAGGTTCATCGATTCAGATCCGTCTCTCGCCAAATCCTGCAGCGATGTTATGAGAAGCACATCTTGAATGGCGTTTCCGGCACCGACGATAAAAAGGAAAATAAACGATATCCCAGACGCATAGCGATAGCCAAACGCCAGATACGCACCGAGCGCAAGATACGTCACAAAACAATATGATTTAACGCAATCGGAACCACTGATTAAACGACCGTATATTGTATTTCCGAACAACAGTCCGATTGTAAGACTACTCTGAAGGAATCCGTATTGTATCGATGACGAGTCAAATTGCAATTGCGCTATAGCTGGCAAAAGAGAATTCAGAGAGCCGAATGCCACGCCACTAGAAATATCGATTAATAGGAAACCAATTGCCAAGTGCTTCGCGTTAAGATCACTAAATGCAGTCCAGTTTTTTTCATTTTTGCTTATCCTCTCTTTATCATTAACCTCGATAACCGACGGAACATCTCGCAGCAACCAGAACGACGCGGCAAAAGAAAGCGCATCTAATGCAAGAACAGCCTCCGCCCCAAATTGAGCGACAACAAAACCGCCGGCAACTGGCCCCAGAACCATCATCAAATTCTGCAGAAACCCAAACGAATTATTAATTACGTCGCGATTGATACTATTCGTATTGGCTCTTAACAACGAGTAAAAGCAGGGCATTTCAACCGTTCGGCAAAGCGATACCGCGCACGTAATAGCAAACATACTCCATTTACTATCAACAAAAATATAGCAAACGAATAATCCCGCGCGAATTAAGTCTGCCAATCTCATGGCCTGCAGTGTCCCGATACCCATCTTCTGAGGCAGCTGCGCGAGCGCAACTGAAAACAGAGCGGGGGCAAATCTGCAGCAGACCATCAAAGCAGTTGCAGAAACATCGTGAGTTACCTCGTAAATCAGCATTGGCAAAGCAATATTCGCACACCAATTGCCTATTTCGCTTATCCCTCTAGCAATATATAGGACCCGAACCGGACGGCTAGCTCTCAATACCGTGAACATCAGGATTAACCTCGTATTTCAGGCCTCGCTCATCCCTTAATAGGAATCCATAATCAACCAAGTACCGCCTCAACACGGCATAATCAGGATAGAGCTGTGACAGCACACGATTAACCTGAAGCTCCGTATAACTTGTATTTAATTCAAAGAAAGAGACGGCCCATAGCAGCATGATTCTTTTATAGCTTTCCTTTTTTGGAATTGAAACCAGCTCGCCATTCTTGAGAAATCGTTTTTTAAAGTCTATTAGCTCATCCATTCACATCCTCCATTTCATAC
This sequence comes from Collinsella aerofaciens, assembly GCA_048291645.1. Classification (GTDB taxonomy): domain Bacteria; phylum Actinomycetota; class Coriobacteriia; order Coriobacteriales; family Coriobacteriaceae; genus Collinsella; species Collinsella aerofaciens_CG. Next base: position 28,085 of record DBEZXT010000099.1, read on the forward strand.
GCATCTAATACTAAAAATGCATACGCTTTAGGTCATCGTATTCGGCTTCTTTATTCGAACTAAACTCGAACTAATCTAAATTATTTGCTCAAACACTCTTCGAAAGCTCGTTTTTCACTCTGAGTAAAATGCCCTTCCCAGTCAGTCCACGAACAGGAAGGCAACTCACAGCGAGCGGAGTCGAAGCCCTCTACCGTCGGTCGTTCAAAATGCACGATAACCTTTTCGATATCCCCATCTGTTATCAGGTCAGAATGAACGACCTCGGTACCATCTTCGAATGTCATATACGGGTACATCACGTAAACCACCTCGCAATCGTTAATCCAGTTTAGCATCAAGCTATTGCACCAAAGACAGCAAGCCCCCTTGATGAGTTGATGGTATCTGTTAAATGTCACGTACGATTCACATCTGGTGGGTACCCTGATGGCTACACGAAACGAAGCAGATTTACACCGGGAGGACCCCGTATGACAACCAAGTACACCGACGCGCCGCGCACACGTGTCATGACGCCGGCATCGCTCAACAACGGCGTTCACGAAAACCATTCCATCGGCCAGACCATGGCCATCGCGCCCAAAAAGGGCCTGTTTGACGACATTTCCATTCCCCAGATCATCGCCGGCGCCGCAGCTGCCGCTACGAGCGTCGCGCTTGCCTCCAAGATCGGTATCGCCGGATCGGTGATCGGTGCCGCTGTGAGCTCGGTCATCACCGTTGTGTCCTCGCAGGTCTACCGCCACTTTATCTCTGCCAGCGCCGAAGCCCTCAAAGGTACGCACGCCACCGTCGACTACCCCGCCGGCGCCTACGAGCCCGTTGAGCCCGATGTCGAGGAGCACCTAGGTGGCGCCGCGACCACGCAGGAGATGCGCCAGGTTGCGGGACGCGCGACCACGGCGCGCGTCGCCCCCAACAGCCTGCGCGCCAAGGCGGCGGCAGAGCGCAGCCAGACACAAAAGAAGGTCATCGTCTTCTCGATCGCCATCGCCATCGTCGCGGTCATCGCCTGCGCCGGCGCCATCCTTATCACCACTGCCGGTGAGGGTCTGGGCGAGCGTCCCGAGCCAATCCTGTCGTCGCGCACGACCGAGAGCGATGCAAATGGCAACACCCAGTCGCAAGATCAGCAGGCACAGGCGGACGGCACGCAAGACAGTTCTACCTCTGCCGATTCGTCCTCGAACACCCAAAGCCAATCGCAGGGCACCGATTCCTCTACGGCCAGCAGTAGCACGCCGTCCGGCACGACCGACTCAAGCCAAACGACTGACGGTTCGCAGCCGAGCACGGGCGGCCAGACGAGCGACACCGCTTCGGGAACGGGCACAGCAGACAGCAGCAACACCAACAGCTCGAACAGCTCGAGCGGAACCGCGTCCGGCACGGCATCTGACAACTCGAGCCAAGGCACGGCATCGGGCAACTAAGCACATTTGCCTCTCATAGATAACCGACCTGTACAACGGGCGCGAATCGAAAGCGGTTCGCGCCCGTTTGCCTTGGGCGCCGCTATGGCGAACGCCATGCGATGGTAAGATGCTTTACATGTGTAAAGAGGAGATTTGCCATGAGCAAGACAATAGTTAGGCCCACGCTTTCGCTGGGCAACCACATCTATCTGTATCGCCTGCTGCGTGATGCGATTGGATGCGGCAAGCAAACGTTTATGACACAGGTCGAGGAGGCGCTCGCCGTCGGCGACATGACCGCTTATGATCTGGGCTTCGAGTCCACGCGCGAGCTGCTCGAAGAGCTCGACGACTGCATTAAGCTGACCGTCTTTAAAGGCGGCCGCCTGTATGCCACGGTCATCGCCAACGAGGCCTGGGATGCTGCGCTTGCCAAGGGCGAGGACAAGCCCAAGACCGCCAAGGGCGCCAAGCAGTCCTACAAAAAGAAAAAGCGCGGTGAGAAGGACCTCAAGGCCGTGCGCCCCAAGCACGTTAAGCGTCCCGAGCCCGAAGCCATGGTTGAAGCCGCGCCGGAACCCGAGCCCGAGACAGAGATCGAAGTCGCTATTGAGGTAACGGCAGAAGCCGAAACCGAAATCGCCGCCACGACCGATCCCAAAGTCATATCCGAGCAGGAAGCCACTGTGGAGCTCAACGAAGCGTCCAAGTCGACAACCGAAGAAGCCGCTGACCAACCCGAGCCGCCTGCGTTCCAAAACAGCGATGTCTTTGGCGACGAGGCCGAGGACGATCAGTCCGACGAGCCCACAGATCAAGACGCTACCGAGTCGGCGCCGGAACCCGAGACGCCGCAGCCCGCCATCTCGCTCACGGTCGTCTATGACCCCGAGAATGCCAATGCCGGCATCACCACCATGGCATCCACGCCCATCGAGGCAAAGTCGAGCGTCGAGAATGAGAGCGCGACGCAGGTTGAGGTTGAAACTGAAGCTGCAGACGCGCCCGTCACCGTGAAGCCCGCAGATTCCACAATCAAGCCGAAGACGACGCTGGAGTTCGCACCCGTCATCGAATCCGTGCCCGCCTCTGCTTGCGACCAAATTCCCGCACCGGCACCGGCTTCGGTACTCGCAGAGGCCCCAACCCCCGCACCCGTAGCGCCCGCCATCCCCGAGGACTTCCCCGTCGATTTCGCAACCGAGGTCTTCTGCCCCGGCCCGCTTCTGCACCAGTTGTCGACCTATCTCCCCTACGGCGCCGATACCCTCGGCATCGTCGGCGAGTACTACTGGATCGCCCGCGAGCGCGGTACCATCGAGGCCGCGCGAAACCGCGCAAGCTTCCCCCTGCGCTACACGCAGGCCGGCGAGCGCCGCGAGGTTACCGTGCGCATCCGCCGCAACACCACCGGTGGCCTCGGATCCACCTGGGCCATCGATAAAGTCGAAGAACCCGAGCAGTAACGACAAACGGCTCAAATCCAAATCAGGATTTGAGCCGTTTTTATTTGTTGATGTTGCGTAACCAACAGCGAGCGGGCCGCAAGTGCCCCAGGTTGCCGTGAAAGAGGAGCGACGCGTACTTCGGTACGCGAGCGACGGCTTGAACGGCAAGATGGGGTGCTTGCGACCCGCGCAGCGTCGAGCAGTTACGCGGTTTGGAAAACCGCGTAACGATCTAGTCGCGCGTCAGTTTCCTGTGGATACGATGCGGCTGGGCTGCGTCCTCGCCTAGGCGCTCGATGCGGTTGGCCTGATAGGCCTCGAAGTTGCCCTCGAACCAATACCAGTTGCCCGGGTTCTCGTCAGTGCCCTCCCACGCCAGAATGTGCGTGGCGACACGGTCCAGGAACATACGGTCGTGGCTAATGACCACCGAGCAGCCCGGGAACTCGAGCAGCGCCGCTTCGAGCGAGGACAGCGTCTCGACGTCGAGGTCGTTCGTGGGCTCGTCGAGGAGCAGCAGGTTGCCGCCCTGCTTGAGCGTAAGCGCCAGGTTCAGACGGTTGCGCTCGCCACCGGAGAGTACGCCGGCGCGCTTCTGCTGGTCCTGGCCCTTAAAGCCAAAGCTCGCCACATAAGCACGGCTCGGAACCTCGGTCTCGCCGACCATCATGTGGTCCAGGCCGTCCGAGACGACCTCCCACAGGTTCTTATCGGGGTCGATGCCAGAACGGTTCTGATCGACATAGGAGATCTTGACAGTCTCGCCCACCTCGAGCTCGCCCGAAGTCAGCGGCTCCAGGCCCACGATGGTCTTGAACAGCGTGGTCTTGCCCACACCGTTGGGGCCGATGACGCCCACAATGCCGTTGCGCGGCAGGGTGAACGATAGGTCGTCGATGAGCACGCGACCGTCGAATTCCTTGTGCAGGTGATGGGCCTCGAGAACCTTGTTGCCCAGACGCGGTCCAACGGGAATGCGGATGTCGGTCCAGTCGAGCTTCTGGCTTGCGCGGGCCTCGGCCTCCATCTCCTCATAGCGAGCCAGACGGGCCTTGTTCTTGGCCTGACGGGCCTTGGGCGAGCTGCGTACCCACTCGAGCTCGGCCTCCATGCGCTTGGCGAGCTTGGCATCGCGGTTGCCCTGCGCCTCGATACGGGCGGCCTTGGTCTCCAGATACGTGGAGTAGTTGCCCTTGTAGGGATAAAGGTGACCGCGGTCGACCTCGCAGATCCACTCGGCAACGTTATCCAGGAAGTAGCGGTCGTGTGTGACGGCAAGCACCGCGCCTTGGTAGTTGTGCAGGAAATGCTCGAGCCACAGGATCGACTCGGCGTCCAGGTGGTTCGTGGGCTCGTCGAGCAGCAGCAGGTCGGGAGCCTCGAGCAGAAGCTTGCACAGGGCCACGCGGCGGCGCTCGCCGCCGGAAAGCACGTTGACCGGCATGTCGGAATCGGGCAGCTGCAGAGCGTCCATAGCCTGGCCGAGTTTGGAATCGATATCCCAGCCGTCGGCGGCGTCAATCTCGTCCTGGAGCTTGCCCATCTCGGCCATGAGGGCGTCCATGTCGCAATCCGGGTCGCACATCTCCTCGCCGATCTTGTTGAAGCGATCGACCTTGGCGATCATATCGCCAAACGCCATGCGCACGTTCTCGATGACGGTCTTGTCGTCATCGAGCGGCGGCTCCTGCTGCAGGATGCCCACGGTGTAGCCGGGGGTGAGCCTGGCATCGCCGTTGGAGACCTCCTCAATACCGGCCATGATCTTAAGCAAGGTCGACTTACCCATGCCGTTGGGGCCCACGACGCCGATCTTGGCACCGGGGTAGAAGCTCAGGGTCACGTCGTCAAGAATTACCTTGTCGCCATGGGCCTTGCGAGCCTGATACATCTGGTAGATAAACTCCGCCATATGCCTGTTCTATCCTTTCTACCTGCTGTTTCCCTATTCTTGTTTCGCTTTAGTGGAAACGAAATGAAAAAACCAGCTCTGAAACTTAACGAAAAAGGGGCATGGTTGCCCATACCCCCTAATACTACCTGGGAAAAGTCCCCCGGAACATACTATGAACTGCGTACGCTAGTTTTCCGCAACCTTAGCGAGCGGCTCGCTGCGATTTGCGCCACAGCAGATACGAGTAGACGTAGACGGCTCCGGCCGAACCAAACGCCAGCACCGCAATCACCGCGGCGACGACTTCACTCGAAAGCACCGCACCTGCCACGCCCATTACGATGAGGCCAGCACCCAGCACCATAAAGCAGGCACCGCCAAAGCGCTGCGTACGGCGCCAGTTCTCGGGATCGGCAAGCGCCCAGGGCGTCTTGATACCGAGCGTATAGTTCTGCTTCACACGCGGCAAGTAGTTGCCTACGCCGATGAACAGCAAACCGACAACACCGGAAATCAGCACGTTGACCGAACCGACCGCCGGCACCACGCCCCACACCGTGAGCTCTCCCAGCCAGCTTATGGCGCACATGAACAAGGTGAAGGCGATTACGAAGCCCTGGTAGAACTTGCCCGAGGTTCGATATGCCTCACCTTTGGGGTCGACGCGCGGCACCACGCAGAACATTGCGAGAAGCGCCAGAGGCAGCACGCCGAGCGCGGAGGCCATCCAGCTAGGACCCCAACCGTCGACGGCGCCGTTCGCGCCCCAGTGCGTGGGAATCTGCGCCGGCAAGCTCGGCATCACCATGAGGTGCGCTACGACATTGGCGACGCACAGAGCGACCAGCGCAATCCACACGCGCGACGATACCCCTGTGGGGTGAATGCCCTTGTTTTCGTTATTCATCCTTATCACCTTCATTGTTTGTAAAACCCATAAACCAGCCAATTAAATCCTGCATGACGGTGGTGTTTAAGCTGTATACGATGTTTTGGCCATGGCGCTCGTCGGTCACCAACCCGGCGTTTTTGAGCGTCGCCAAGTGATGGCTCAGCGACGGCTTACTGATATCGAAATGCTCGGCAAGCTCCCCCGCCGTGCAATTGCCCTCGCGCAGCAACTCCAAAATGCGCCGTCGCGTTGGATCGGCAAGCGCCTTAAAACCCTCTCCCGGCATAAGACCTCCTCTCATCATCTCTCATGACGTGCACACTATACTCGATATTTAGATGTTTGTCTAACTGTCTAATACAGTAACATCTATAGAACATTCGTTCGTGTTTAGTTACAATGGAAGTTGAAGCAGATGGGCCAGCTCCCTCTACCCAAGAAGGAGATGGACTATGAGTATTGACGATGTCCTGACGTTGTTATTGCTTGTAATCGCGGCTGTGGAGCTCGGCATCCACATTGGAGGTCGAATGAAATAGCCGCCCCCGCGTAATGCGAAGACGGCCACTTCTCACGCCATAAACGTGTTTCGGAGTTGGCCAACCCGCTGCAACGGGTGCCATCTGCTTCAATCTTATGCGAATCCCGATCCCATTTCAACAAACCCCAAGGGCTCAAATGAAATCGCGATAATACCTATAATGACGATAGCTAAAACACGATTCGCTTCCCCATCGGAGGATGTCTATGACCGAAAACGCTACTGCTCTCGTCGAGACACGCGACACCAAGCTCGAGATCATCATGGGCCGCGAAGCACTCGATAAGCTCGCCGATGCTACGGTGCTGGTGCTCGGCTGCGGAGGCGTGGGCTCCAACTGCTGCGAGGCACTCGCCCGCGGCGGCATCGGACATTTCGTCATTCTGGATAAGGACGTCATCGCGCCCAGCAATATCAACCGTCAGGCCATCGCCTTTCACAGCACCATCGGAAAGCGCAAGGTTGATGTGATGGAAGCCATGATCCACGACATCAATCCCGCCGCTGCCGTCATCAAGCGAACTGAATACTTGCTGAGCGACAACATCGATGATTTCTTCGCGAGCGTTTTGGAGCAGACGGACGGCAAGCTCGACTACGTCGTCGACGCCATCGACACCATCTCGGCCAAGCTCACCATTGCCAAATATGCTCAGGACCACGACATTCGTTTGGTTAGCTCCATGGGCGGGGCCAACAAGCTCCATCCCGAGTGCCTCCGCTTTGTCGACATTTTCGATACGGTACGTGACCCCATGAGCCGCATTATGCGCAAAGAATGCAAGAAACGCGGAATCAAGAGCCTGCATGTACTGTTTAGCTGTGAGGAATCGGTTAAGACACAGCCCCGCGACCCTTCCAACATCCACGAGCGTACCGAGCTCGGAACCGCCAGTTTTATGCCGCCCATCATGGGTCAGATGATTGCCGGCGAGGTTATCCGCCAGATCAGTGGGCGCGGCACCGAGCGCGTACGCTCCGATGGCCAGCGCCTGGACTAGCGGAGCGCGCCGAGATGGAGCCCCGGTTATTTGACGCACACTGCCATCTTGATTTGATGGCATACCCGAATGCTGTTGCCGACGAAACTGCGGCTATAGGACTGGGGGTCTTTGATTGCGGGGTCGACCCACGCGACTTCGCGGCAGCAAAAAAGCGTGCCAGCCGCTACCCAAACATTATCGCGGGCGTCGGCCTCCATCCCTGGTGGCTCGCCGACGGCCGCTGCGGTCCTGCCGAAGTCAATCTGCTTTGCGAAGTTGCCGCCCAAGAGCACTACATCGGCGAAGTCGGACTCGACTTTTCCGCGCGCTTTGCTGGAAGTGAGCCGCTACAAATACAGGCACTTAACCGGCTCTGCGATGCGCTCGTGCAGCATCCTCTTACCGGGCGCGTGATATCAATTCACGCCGTTCGTTCGGCAGGAGCCGTACTGGACGTCCTCGAATCGCATGGACTACTCATCCCAAACCCCGACTCCCCCGTTATCATCTTCCACTGGTTTAGCGGTACTTCGGACGAACTCGTCCGCGCGCGTAATGCGGGCTGTTATTTTTCCGTCAACGAACGCATGCTCGCGACCAAGCGCGGTCGCGAATACGCACGACAGATTCCACTCGATCGTTTACTGCTCGAAACCGATGCGCCGGCGGAGGCAAACACAGAAACAAGCGCGCAGTCGCTCATCAGATCGCTCGCAAGGACCTCGATGCGCATTGCCTCACTCAAAAACTGTGACGCAAAGCGCATCGAGTCGGTAGTTTTAGCAAATGCGCACGCTGTTTTTGACCTTCGCTAACCCCTGTGGGCAAAAATGCCAAGGGACATGCGAATCGCACAACGCAGTCCCTATTGGTAGGCAGTACAGTTCGGCAGCATTACACCAATTCGTGCATGAGATCACGGTTGCGTGCATACAATTCGTCAAAGATATGACGACGCGACGCATATAACTCGTGGGCAGCCATATCGGGCTCGATTGTTTGCGCAACGCCAAGGACTCGGGCGAGTTCATCCCATGATGCATAAGCGCCACCTGCGAGAGCTGCCATGATGGCATCACCGAAGCATGCGCCCACCGTAACCTTGGCAACCGAGACCTCGCGCCCGCATACGTCGGCGATAGCCTGCATCCAAACTGGATTCTTGGTTCCACCTCCGACAAGCATAATGCGCCCAATTGGCAGTCCATGCTCTCGCTCGATAATGTCGACATGGGATGCAACGGTATACGCGACGCCTTCCAAGGCGGCGCGAACCATATGGGCTCGCGTATGCCTTCCGGTCAGGCCAAAGAAGACGCCACGCGCCTCGGGATCGTTGAGCGGAGTACGCTCCCCCGCAAAGTACGGCAGACACAGGAGCCCATCGGCACCCGGCGCCACGTCGGCGGCATCATTCGCCATAACCGAATAGGCATCGGGACCACCGTGGCCCTCGGCCTCTACGGCGTCGCGATACAGCTCTTGGCGCAGCCACGATGTGAGTGCGCCCGCCGTATTGGTCCCCGCGCAAATCCCGTAAGTTCCGGGAATGATAAACGTCCCCGGCCACAGGCGGGCATCATCGATCATATGATCAGCTAGGTAGATGAAATACGCCGTACTCCCCAACTGAACCATCATATCGCCGGGACGGAATACACCCGTCGAAATGGCCTCGGCACCAGAGTCGCCCGTTCCCACTAAGACAGGTGTCCCTGCCGCGAGCCCCGTCGCCTCAGCCGCACGCTGCGTAATCACCCCGGCAATATCGGTAGCCGACATCACCTCCGCCATCTGGTCAGGCCGGCAGAAACGAGCACATTCCCGAGCATCAACCTTCCAGGTGTAGCGGTCGTATAGGGGAAGAAAATCCTCCGCCAAATAACGGTCCACCGTAAAACGCCCCGTCAACTTTGCGCACAGAAACGATGACGCCGTCAGGAACTTCGCGGCACGTTCGTGCACCTCGGGCATATTCTCCTTAAACCACAAGATCTTGGGAGCAATATCTGACGAACAGGGATCATGCCCGAAAAGCTCGCGTGCGCGATCTGACCCATATTCGGAAAGGAGCTCGTCAATCTGCGGCTTCGAACGTGCATCGACTCCATACAAAATCGCGGGCGCCAGCGCGTTGCACTCGGTATCGACCGGCACACAGTCGCAACCCAATGCGGAAAGGCCCACGCATCCGATCTGTGCCGCGTTAACCCCCGATCGCGCCACCAGCTCGCGCGACAAGCGGCAAAAATCGCCCCACCAAACTGCCTCCGCATCATGCTGGTACCATCCATCACACGGGTTGTCCGTCTCGTGTCCACAAGAAGCTTGGCAAACGATGTTGCATCGATCATCGATTAAAACGCCTTTAGAGGCGCTTGTCCCAATATCAATACCCAGATAGAGCGCCATAGGTGCCTACTCCCCTCGCGCCGTACGAGCGGCAGCCATAAAACGAGCTACCCGCTCAACATCGACCGGGGCATCCAGCTTTCCGTCGCACTTTAAGCACGTGCCGACAAACGCACCATCGTAGTGAGCGAATACGTCAGCCACGGTATTTTCGCGACAACCGGTGCCACATACCACAGGTACTTCGCCAACACGCTCGCGGACTTCATCGGCAAGCTCGCCCGAAGCGCCACGACCGGCAGCCGAACCGCCGATGACCATTGCATCCGGAAGGCAATTAAAGAGAAGTGAATCGGCAATGTCCGCAGTCGTGCGGTCGTTGAGATAAACCTCCCCCTCGCTCGTGATGAAGTGAAAAAGCTTGAGGTCATCCAGGCGCAGCGCCGCCTTGCGACGCATGGTGTGCGCGAAATCTCGATTAATCAGCCCGAGATCACCGGCCCAGGCACCGCAAAAATTGCAGCGCGTGAACTGCGCATCGACAGCAGCGCACAGCTCGATTGTGGCATCACCGTCGTAAATAGCCTCGGCTCCCCAAGGGGTCGACAGATCATGGGACAGAGCTCCGATTACATAGCCCATCGATGCAAGGGTTGAGGGAGAAACGTGCTGCTCATAGGGCATCGAGAGCTCATTGGTAATCAAAATGCCATCGACACCGCCCTGTTGCAACGCCTCGAGATCGCGCTTGGCGGCTTCCACGACCTGCGACACGCTTCCACCCGGGTAATACAGTGGGTCGCCCGGCAGAGGACGCAGGTGCAGCATTCCGATAACCGGCTTTTCGGTCTTGAACATCGAAGTTAGAAACGACATAGTGTGCTCCTTCATAGGGTTATTGCAGGGACGTTACTCCCCCAGCACCTCGACGTACACTTTTCGCTTCTGCGGACCGTCAAACTCCGCAAGATAGATGTTCTGGGCACTTCCGCACACGATGTGGCCATCTTGGACGGGAAAGAAGCAACTGTTCCCACAAATCATGCTCTTGATATGCCCACAGGAGTTGTTGCCGGTGGCTCCATAGCTCGGCAGGAAGTGTGCATGTGCATAGGGGGCATCGAGTGGGGCGATGCGATCAAGCGTTTCCATAAGATCCGTCTCCACGCAGGGCAGCCCCTCGTTTACCACGATTCCACAGGTCGTATGCGACAAAATAATCGCTGCCAAGCCATTGGTCACCGAGCTGCGTTCGATGGCAGCGTGCACGTCTTCGGTAATATCGATGAACTGGTCCGGAGCAGTCGATAGATAGCTCAATGTTTCGAGCGTCACCATGTTTACTCATCCCCTTCAAGAAAACGCAGGGCATTACCCCAGTAGAGCCTTTCTCGCGCATCATCGCGCATGGACACGGTATCGAGCGCCCGCTTGAGTTTGAACGCACGGAAACGCGGCGTATTGCTGGCGAACATCACTTGATGCGATAGCGCGCGCTCATACCACAGCGGCCCCATATCGACCGTGAAAAGACGCTGCATCATCTCCTCGGGCGAATCGATGTAAGTGATAGAGGTGTCCGTGTAGCAGTTGGGATACTTGAGCAGCATCGCCACGGTCTCGCGCACCCAGGGCCAGCCAAAGTGGGTCAAACTAAAACGCACATTTGGATGCGTTGCGATTGTGTGCTCAAATGCAAGCGGGTTACTGCGCGAGAGCTCTGCGCCCGGCTCCCAAGACATACCGGCATGGAAAACCACCGGCTTGTTATAGCGCTCGCACAGCTCGTAAAGCGGCTCAGCCACAGCATCATCGGGGTCAAAACCCTGCTTTGCCGGATGCAGACAAAGCCCCTTTGCCCCCAGCTCGGTAAAGGCGCGCTCCAATTCGCCTGCGGCACTGCTCACCCGCGGATCTACGCTCGCAAATCCCCACAGACGATCGGGATGCGCGGCAACCAGCATGGCAATCTGGTCATTGGTGCCAAAATGCCCTCCGCATGCCGTGGTTACATCGAGCGGCATGAGCAAGCTCTTCTGCACATCGCAGACGTCCATCTCAACTTGAAGCTCGTCCCAATCCATGGGACCCATATGCCCCATACCAAATTCTCGTGACCAAAAACCGAATCCATCAGGCTCATCACCCGGCGTACAGATCTCGCCGTAGAGCATGGGCTGAACCAACATGTCGATAACCATTTCGTACTCCTTTCCAGGCATTTGACCCTAGTACGGCTCAAACGAACCAATCACTCGGGACGACAGCTCAGCGCCCGCCTTCATACACGCCGGAATATCAAGGCCATCGATCACGCCCTTGGTAAACCCGGCAATATACGAGTCGCCGGCACCCACGGTATTAACGACCTTCTCCGCCGGTACAATCCCGCACTCATAGAAGCGCTCACCGTCATAGGCAATGCTTCCCTTCTCGCCAAGCGTGGCAACCGCAACGAGCGGTCCCAGTTCCTGCACGTGGCGTACCCAGTCTCGTAGCTCCGGAGTGTCCTCTTCAAACGACATAAATGCGTAGTCAACGTAGGGAAAATGATTCTCACATGCATATTCGGGATCCTGGCTGAACACCGAGAAGTCCATAACCACCGTCTTGCCCGCATCGTGCCATTCGGGCAGGAGGTCCAAACAATTGCCAAACAGGTCGGTATGAATGATGTCATGCTCTAGGATAAACGCCCGGTCATCTTCATTCGGTCGATATGTCTCCATTACGCCATCGATTGCCTCGAGATGCACGCGATCGACGCCGTCTTTCAATGCCATGAGCATCACCGAGGTGCCGCCATCCTCCACCCGCAGATGTGAGATATCGAGCCCCTCAGCGGCCAGCGCCTCTCTCATCTTGTCTCCGTACTCGTCCTTGCCGACAACCGACACGGCGGATACCGAAACGCCCATTCGTGCAAGATGGATACCCCAGTCAATGCCATTACCAGTCGGATAGAACACGCCGATGTTTTGATAGACGTCCGCACAGCAAAAACCAGCCGCGCACGCTTTAATACCCATGGTCTTCTCCAATGTTCAAAAGGGGACCCACCACATGGCGAGCCCCCTTTTCGCGTTTCGCTTATTGTTTTGCATCGGCTGTCCAAGGCCTCATAGCCAGACCGCCGTACGCTTTCTTAAGCTATTCGACGATTGGCGCTCCGTGGCCCCAAGAACCTTCCATACCGCACACGGTCGAGGCAAACCCGGCAGCAAAGTCGAGCGCGCGCTCGATGGCCTCGGCGCCATCCTCACCGCGCTTGGCGGAATCGAGATAGCACATCAAAAACGAGGTGAGGAACGAGTCGCCCGCCCCCATGGTGTCCTTCATGTCCGTTACCGGTTTAGCCAGCTGGCGGTAATAACGCTCGCCGTCGTAAGCAATGCAGCCCTCGGCGCCCGCCGTAGCCGACACAAAACGCGGACCCAGGCCCTTCACCCATGCCAGACGCTCGCGAATCTCGTCCTCACTCGCAGCATCCGCCGCACTAAAGAATGCGAAATCGACGTAGGGCGCAATCTGCTCGTAGTACTCGTCGGTAGAGTCGTCCGAAAAGTCAAAAGAGACCGTGACGCCCGCAGCCTTCAGCTTGGGTAGCTCGCGCTCGGTAAAGCAATAGTTGCCCGAATGAACCACATCGAACTGCTTCATGTACGCAAGGTCAAAGCGATCGAGGACATAGCGCGCATCGCCACGGATACCGCCCTCGTTGGAGCCGAGGAAGACACGGTCACCGTCAACGACGGTCACGCGAGCCGCTCCGTTCTCGCCAATCATCTGCTCGCACTTGTCAAGCTCGATACCCTCATCCTCGAGGCTTGCAATGACATGCTCGGCAGCGGCGTCATTGCCAAAAATGCCCATGTATGCGGAGCGTGCGGCACCGCATTTCTTGGCATAAACGGCGAAGTTCACCGCGTTGCCGCCAGGATACATGGTGTGGATATGCTCATAGCGATCGACGACGTTGTCGCCAAATCCGAGCGCGTTAACGTTAAATGCCATGGTATTTACCCTTCTAGTACTCGACAACGCCCATGTAGCGACGGAAATCGGGATCGTGATCAAACACCTTGCCGCGTGCGGCACGCAGCTCGCAGTTCATGGCGTAGAACAGCACCGGGTCCAGATAAGCACGGACGTTCGCCGGCACGGCCTCCATACCGTACTCCTTGGCATCGAGCACCATCAGCGTATCGGTATGCGTCTTAAGGAACGCCAGGGCGCGCTCGTCCATAGCACGGCACTCGCTGGAGCCCATCTGCAGGAAGTAAAAAACGCCATCCTGAGTAGCCTCGAAGGGGCCATGGAAGTACTCGGCAGAGTGGATGTAGCTGCAGTGCTGCCACTGCATCTCCATAAGAGAGCAGATAGCGAAACCGTAGGTCTGGCTAAAGTTGGGACCGCTGCCCAGAATATAGAAGAACTCGTGCTCCTGGCAAAGCTTGGCAAAGCGATCGCCCAGCTCGGCATTTACCTTCTCGCGTGCCGGGGGAAGAATCTTATCCATCTCGGCAATACCGGCATACATATCGGCGAGATCGGCGTAGCCCTCCTGCTGATCGAGCAGCTCTGCCGCAAGCGACAGCGAAATGCCGGCGGGGACCTCGGCCTGCGGCACACCCTCGCCCCACGGGTAGACCCACGTGGTCCACTTGCCGGAGTCGATCTTGGATCCAGCGTTGTCGGTCTGGGCGATCACCGTAGCGCCGGCGGCAAGGGCAATCTCGCAGCCCTCGACGACCTCCGGGGTGTTGCCACTGTGGCTACAAGCGATGACCAGAGACTTCTCGCCCAGACGACGCGGACGCATAATGTCAAATTCACGCGCGGTATAGATATACGAAGTGAAGGTGGTTGCCTCGCGCTGCAGAAGCTCATGAGCCGGGATCAAATCGATCATGGAGCCACCGCAAGCAATCCAGTAGACGCTGTCGAACTTGCCCTTCTCGGCAATTGCCTCTTTAATCAGATCGTGTGCGTTCATATCCAGTTCCTTTCTTGTTTGGCCCGCAATCAATGACGTTGGTTGCATGGCCGATGGTTGTTTTAGTCAATCATATATTTCTCGAATGCGGCCATGTTCTTGGCATCTGCCGCTGCCGGGTCATCGTAGTAACGACCATCCGTGATTTCCTGGCCCAGCATGCCGTCGAAACCATGGGCGTTGAGTGTGGCGACGAAGGCGTCCATATCGTGCTTGCCATCGCCCCACACCAGATGGCCATACGGGTCGCCGTCGATAAAGTGCATCTCGTGAATTGCCCCATCACCAAAGGCGGCAAACCAGTCCTCGAGCGTCTCGCCTGCAACGCCCATCGCGGTTGTATCAACCATGGGCTGTAAGTACGGGCTCGCGACCTCGTCAATCATGCGCTTCGCATCGGAAACCGTCGTCACAAGGTTGCTCTCCTCGGGACGCAGGCTTTCCATCGTAAGCACCAGACCGTGCTCGCCGGCATACTCCGCCAGAATGGACAAGTGCTCGCGGCTGCGCTTCCAGGCTTCCTCGCGGTCCTCGTCCCAGTCGCCCCAGCCCGAGTTGATGGACATGCGGTCGCACCCAAGTACCTCGGCAAGCTCAATGCCGTGCTTAAAGTACGCCAGGCTGCGCTGCTCATGCAGCGGTTTGCGTGCGCAATACTGCCAAGGATAGACAACATTCTCGGGGCACAGAGTACGATACCTAAGCCCACGGTCTGCAGCCTTTTTCGCCAGGACCTCAGCCTCAAAGTAGCCCGTGTGGTCGAGCGTCACATGCGGCTCTGCACACCACAGCTCAATGGACTCAAAGCCCAAGCGCTGCTGCACATCAAGGAAGTAATCGAGCGACCACATGATGTAGTGGATATTCATGCCCGCAATCTGTTCGCGGTGCAGCGTCGGTTTGGATTCAGACATCTTATGCCTCCTTATTTCGATCGAACACGATTTGTCCGTCCGACATCGTCATGTCAACCGCAAGATCGCGTGCGTCGCGATAATCGAGGTCGAACACATCCCGATCGAGCACGCAGATATCGGCAAGCTTGCCAACCTCGAGCGTACCCAGCTCGTCTTCGCGCATCAGGTCGTACGCGCCCCCGGCAGTCCAAGCGCGCAAGAGCTCGACAAGCGTCAGCGTGTTGACCTCATTCACGGGCAGTCCGTCGGCGAAGAATCCGCCGCACGCGCTGTAGATTGACTCGCCCAGGCTCGGAATCAGCAGCGGCAGATCCGTGCCGCAGCACACTGTGCATCCGGAATCTTCCATGCCGCGGCGATTCCAGCTGTGCAAAAGTCGCGTCTCGCCAATTTGTCGACGCATCATCGACAGGCAATCCTCGCGCCGGTCCAGCGTCAGAATCTGCGGATAGACCTCGCAAATTCCACCTAACTTGCCAAACTCGACAAGATCGGTCGGGTCAGAGTTCTCGAGATCGGTAATCGCATGGCGGCGAAGCATCCGTCCATGCTCGTCTCGAGGCAGCGAGGCATAGAGCGCCACGGTGCGACGAACGGCGCCATCGCCCTGGCAATGCAAGGAATATCGGAAGCCGTCAGCATCAATTGCACGCAGCTCGTTCTCAATCAGATCCCACTCTGGCTCCTCGACGACCGTCTTGCCGGCAGCGCCCGCATCGGCCGTGCCCTCATAGGGGTCAATCATCTCGGCAAGCCCCGCCCATACGCCGCGATCGGTCATACGGTTGAAGCCAGAAAAACGAACGAACGGTCCCCGGAAGCGCTCTCGTGCCTCGCGGGCATATGCCAGATTTGCACCGGCACCCACCGGCTGCGACATCATAGAGACGCGAACCGTCAGCTCACCAGATTCCTCACGGCGAGCCATTTCGTCGGCAAAGCCGTAGTAGTCATCAAACGCCATCTCCTTGATGGCGGTAACGCCGCGTTCGTTAAGCATGCTCATGTAGTCCGAATACCCTGCACGCACCTCGGGCAGCGCGAGGAAATCGCTCATCATGCGCCAGATCTTCTCGGCATAGCACGCCTGGGGTGTGAAGCCGTATCGCGCACTGGCGGCAGCATTGAGAACACAGGTATCCGCGCCCGGTGTAAAGCAGACGACGGGGATATCGCCAAAACACTCGTCAAACACAGCTGCTGTATTTGCGTTCTCGGCATCCGATGCCAACGTTTCGGGTAGGTTGTGGCCAAAAGCCGCCGCGCAATCCGGACGATCTTCTTTCCATGCACGCAAGAGCGACACGGCCTCTTTGGCATCAGCGATGCCGGACAGATCAGGCCCCAACGTCCGCAGCGCCCAGCCTGTATAGAAGGTATGCACATCGATCAGGCCAGGCATGACGGTGCGGTCGCCCAGGTCAACTACCTCGTCCGCCTGGGTCAAATACGAAGCTAGCTCACACTTGGTGCCAACAGCCTCAATTCGATTGCCACGGACCGCTACGAAACCTTCAAACGGCAGGTCCCCCGTACCGGTAAAGACGCTCTTAGACGTCAGGACCGTCAAACGATCAGACATCACAACCACCTACGCCGGAAGCATGCCGGAAATGGCAGTAATGACCAAGCCAAACACGACCATGAAGATGAAGAACTTCCAAATGGTCTTCCACCATTGGCCAAACGAAATCTTAGCCACGGCAAGGCCGGCGACCGTCATACCCGCCACGGGGCTGATGGTGTTGATGGTCTGGTTGGCAAACTGGAGCGCGGTGACGGCCGCCTCGGGATTGAGGCCCATGAGCTCGGTCAGGGGGCCCATAACGGGCATGGTGAGCGCCGCCAGGCCAGAACTCGAGGGAACCAGCAAAGAGAGCAGGCCAAGGACGACATACATAAACGTGGTGTAGACGGCGGCAGGTGCACCGGCGAGCGCGGTAGCAAGCGCCTGGAGGATGGTGTCGATGATCATGCCGCCCTCGGCGATGACCAGAATACCGCGAGCGATACCGATAACGACGGCAGCGTACGCAAAGTCGGCGAGACCCTTAACGAACTCCTCTGCGATCGTCTGCTGGTCAAGGCCGCCCAGGATACCGGCAAGCAAGCCCATGCCAAGGAACACGGCGGAAATCTGATTCATGTACCAGCCCTGGGTAACAAGACCCCAGACGATAATGCCCATACCGCAAGCAAAATCGATAAGCACGAGCTTCTGACGGATAGTGAACTCTTCCTCGATGGAGGCATCGGTCACGGAAAATTCAATACGCTTGAGCTTATCGTCCTCGTACACAATGGACGACTCGGGGTTTTTCTTGACGCGCATGGCGTAGCGCATGGCCCATGCGATACCGACGGCAGTGAAGATGACCCAAGAAACGGCACGCAGCCACAGTTGCGGATTACCCTCGATGCCAATGATGCCTTGGGCGATCAAAACATTAAACGGGTCGATGGTCGAAGCACAATATCCCAGGTTAGGACCAAGGAAGCAGATGATGAATGCCGTCATCGAGTCATAACCGATACCCATCATGATGGGAATGAAGATGGCATAGAACGGCAGGGCTTCCTCAGACATACCAAACGTAGTGCCACAAATGGACAGCAACGTCATCGTGATGGGAATGATGAGGATGTCCTTGTTCTTGAGCTTTTTAATCACACGGCTCATGCCGGCATTCAAAGCGTTGGTCTTGGTGATGATCGCGAACGATCCGCCAATCAATAAGACGAACGCAACGACGTCGGCAGCCTCTTGGATACCCTTGGTGGGCGCTTGCAGAACCGCGAAGATATCCTGACCCAGATTGATGGTCTCGCCGGTCTCGGAATCGGTGTAGTTCTTATCGACCTGTTCATAGGTTCCAGCAACGGCGACTTCACGCTCGCCCGCCGCTGTCGAAATCGTCTTGCGCTGATACTGACCAGAGGGAACGATCCAAGTCAGGACCGCAAAGACAACGATCAGCAAGAACATGATCGTATAGACATGCGGTAATTTGAACTTAAAACGTCTGTTTGTCTTCTTCGCCTTCGTATCTGACATAGATACCTCCAAAGAACTCGAGACTGCATCGCATCTCGCTTCAACGTTTGCACAATGCAAACGTTCTATGACGTCCCATAGATTACCAGCAGCTTTTTCCTTCATCAAGATAATTTCAAACTGATTGCCGCAACGCGGTTGAACGGTCGCGTTTGCGCCGTGAACGGTATGGAAACGCCCGGTGAGATGATCCACCGGGCGCTTCCATTCGCAATGTCCTAGATGTCAAAAACGTAGCGAGACCCAACGATTCGCTGACGACCGATAATAAACGGCCGCCGCTGCTCATCGAAAAAGAAGGCTTCCATATAAAACAAGGGTTCGCCAACAGGAACTGCCAACAGCCGAGCGACCTCGGGCGACGCGCACGCGATCTCGAGCGTGCACGGGTCGGTAAACGCGGGCGTGCGGCCCGTCCGGTTGCGCACGAACTCAAAAATGGATTGGTTAGATAGAGGTGCCGTTGATAGATAGGCGTTGTCCTCGTAAACATATATGTTGTTCTCGAGCATGACGGGGACGCCATCGGCAGTACGCACACGCTCGACGCAAATCAAGTCAGTTCCAACGGGAACACCAAAGAACTGTGCTTCGGTGGAATCCGCCGGCAGTATCTTTCTCGAAATGACACGCGCCCCCGGTTCCATTCCGTTAACGCGGCATGCGTCCGAAAAACTCTGGACGTCATCCTTCTGGCGAATCTTGCGCTTGAGCTTGGGGGCATTGACAAACGTGCCTTTCCCCTGTCGCTTCGTTAGATAGCCCTGTTGGACGAGCTCCTCAATAGCGCGTCGCACGGTAACGCGGCCAACTTTATAGCTCTCAGCCAATTCGAATTCGTTGGGTATCCGCGCGCCTGCCTTGTAGGCGCCGGAGTTGATTTCGTTTTTAATGATATCAATGACCTGTTGGTACAGCGGTATCGCTGCTTTACCGTCAGTTAGCCCTTCAGTCGGTGGCATATACCCTCTCCAAGCACAATTAAGTCTAAAACGGGCTTAAGGGCATTCAACAAGTCCTTAAGCCCGCATTAGCTTAAAGTATGCTAGGTGTCGCACCAAAATGTCGGCTATTTACTCATCAGACCCGAAAAACGCGCAACTACCGCGCTCCTAAGAAAGCGTGAGCAGCTCCGGCAGCTGGTCGATAATCTTGTCCGCGGCATCCTGGCTAAAGCCAAAGCGCTCCTCGCGCTTGGCAATGACCGTCAGGCCGGCTCGCTTACCCGCGGTAATGCCCGGAACGGAATCCTCAACGCAGCAGCAGCGATTCGCGGGCAGCCCCAGCAGGTCCAGCGCATGCAGGTAGATGTCGGGCTCGGGTTTGCTCTCCTTAAACTGCTCGCCGCTCACCACATACTCAAAGGCATCCGACAGCCCGCATGCGTTGAGCACTTCCTCGATGCTAACCATGGGAGACGAGCTGGCAAGCGCCACGCGAACGCCACGGCGCGGCAGCTCTCGAATCGTATCCACGGCGCCTGGGTTAATCAAAGCCTGATAGTCGCGCGGACGCTTATGCGCCCACTCGTCCCAACGGGCCAACGCTTCCTCGCCAGTGAAGTGCCCCTTACCGGCGCGCTCAAACCAATCGACCAGCATGTGCAGGAAGAACTGATGCGAGGTACCGACCTGCCCATTCAACTCCTCTTGAGTCAGATTAAGCCCAAGCTCCTTGGCAAACGCGGCAGTCTCGCCCAGGTAGTAATACTCGGTATCGACAATGACGCCGTCCATGTCAAAGATAACGGCGTCGAACGGAAATGCGGACACGGCACCCTCCCTAACAAAAGGACGCCCGCAAGCAGGCGCCCGAGCCATGCATTAATCGGCGATTCTAACCCAGCAGCTTATCCAGCGCCACCGCAATGCCGTCTTCGTTGTTATCGGCGGTCACCATCTGGGCTACAGCCTTAACCTCTTCGACGGCGTTACCCATGGCAACACCGGTGCCGGCCCACTCAATCATGGACTTGTCGTTCTGGCCGTCGCCAAACGATACGACCTCACTGGCATCGATGCCGAGCTTGGGCAGGGCACCCTCGAGTGCGCGGGCCTTGTCGATACCGGGCGCCGTGTACTCAAAGTACCAGTCGGCCGTAAACATGCCCGAAAGCGTCTGCTTAAAGGGCGCATACATCTCCTCGTAATGCGCCTGCAGGTAGGCCGGATCGCCCGCCGTCAGCAGCTTGTCCACGGGATAAGCATCGGCGACCTCATGCAGGCTCTCGACCTCGCGGATCTTAAGATCGCACGCATCGCGCTCGTATTTGACGATGTTTTTCTGCGAGCCGTCAGGCAGCGTGATCATGCAGCGGTACGAGTCCTCGACGTGCAAATCGCGACCGAGCGAAATCATAGGGATCACGTCAAAATTACGCAGGTGATCAATCAGGCGATGCAATTCGTCGGCAGGCATAGCCTGATCGAACAGTACCTCGTCGGTCTGGGCATCGACGACGTGTGCGCCGTTAAAGGCAACTAGCAGACCGTCATGGTTTTGGAGGTCGAGCTCCTGCGCCAAGGCGTGGAGCCCCCATGCGGGACGGCCCGAAGCCAAAATGAGCTTAATGCCCGACTCCTGCGCCGCGAGCAGCTTCTCGCGCGTACGCGGGCTAATCACTTTCTGATCGTTGGTGAGCGTACCGTCGATATCCATCGCGATGGCTTTGATTGCCATATATGCCTCCCTGTCATTGAACAACCTTGTCTGAGCCATCATACAGAACACCCATCGCGACTCCGTTTACAACGGGCAAAAAGTCATATTGTCTCGAACATGAACGGCGTGTGGTCGTGAAGCTTTATCGCTCAGGTCAAATACGTCTG
This sequence comes from Collinsella aerofaciens, assembly GCA_048291645.1. Lineage (GTDB taxonomy): Bacteria > Actinomycetota > Coriobacteriia > Coriobacteriales > Coriobacteriaceae > Collinsella > Collinsella aerofaciens_CG. The sequence goes on from DBEZXT010000099.1 coordinate 49,409, forward strand.
CTAGCGACGCTCATCCGTCGGTGCGCCCTCGACGATCGCGATGCCCGCCGATGCACCTAACGCGCTGGCGCCGGCCTCGATGAATGCGCAAGCCTCTTCGTAATTATGGATACCGCCCGCCGCCTTGATTGCCACGGCATCGCCGAGCACCTCGTGCATCAGCCGCACGTCCTCGAGCTTAGCACCGCCAAAGCTTCTGCCGGTCGATGTCTTAAGGAATCCCGGCTTGGCCTCCAGCGCGATCTCGCATACACGGCGCTTGGCGGCGTCGTCGCCGTCCAGCTTGCACATCTCGACGATTACCTTGTCAGTGATGCCATGCGCGCGACAAAAATCAGCAATGGTAGTCATCTCGCGCTCGATGGCATCAAAATCGCGGTTCTCGATCGACCCCTGATTCAAAACGTAGTCAATCTCGGTAAAGCCACACGCAGCGTATTCCTCAAACCTCGCAAGCTTCTCCTCAAGCGTCATAGTGCCCTGGGGAAAGTCGATAGCGCCGGCAAGGATGATGTCAGAGCCCTCGAGCATGGCGCGGCCCGTCTCGTACTCCTGCAGGTTCGCAAATACGCAGCGAAAGTTGTACTTTAACGCCTTCTCGACATACTGCTCAAACGTGTCCTCGGGGGCATCGATATAGTCGATGTATTTATTGATGGGTTTGGCAAGCGTCATGCTGGGCCTCCTTGTTCAGGGCTGGCAACCGATTCGTGGCTTCACGCGAAAAACCACGTTCAATGTACGCCCGGCATGCAAGGACAGCGTCCGCATTCCGACAAGTGGTATGAAATTAGCCGTAAACGTATAATTTACGGACAGCGAATGGCACCGCACGCGGATGCCGACAGCAAGACATCCCCCCTCAATACACCCTCATGCCCATTTAAATAGCAAGGGGCCCGTATCTGTTGGGATACGGGCCCCTTTCGGCCGTGACCTATCTCAGCAACAAAGACTACTTGCAGTGAGCGCGGTAGAACTCGATCGCACCATCTTATCCGAGCCGGGGCACGTTCGCATAGCGTGGCGCGTGACGGTTGCAAAACCACCCCATTTGAAACAAAGGCAAAAAAGTACTTGCAAAGACGCGTTCCGACATATAAGTTGATAAAAGACCGCCGTTGCGGTTTTAAGTAGATCGAGCATATGAAGTTTGAGTTTTAGCGTGTAAGAGAAGGAAGATCGGCAAAGTACAACCCCAAACGCAATGACAACTTAATGAGGTAACTGCCACATGTGAGGCACCCAGGGCATTGCTGTCTCGATTTTGAGCACGATGCCTTCCGCCTTGCATGGGCCGTTCCATCCCGCCCCTGCAGCAACTGCCTCACGGGCTCATTGAAAACCGCATAGCACCCCAACGTCAGCACATCACCCACGGCAAGCACATCACTCACGACAACCAACACATCAACAAACAGCACGAACATCAACCGATTGGAGAAGCTATGACAAACCACCACGCTGAAGACGGCGATAAGAAAAGCATTCTGGATGCCCGCATTGAGCGAGCATATGCAAACGAATATGACGCCGCCTTTGCCGCCGCGACCATCAAGAACTACGCGTCGCTACCGCTCGCGACGATCTTGGCCGACCACCCTCAACTGCTGAAGCGCTGCACAAAGATCATGGGCGACCCCGACATTCGCAAGCTGACAGACCCCTATGCCCCAAAACGCGACAACGATTCGTACGTTCTTACCGTAGGCTGCCTAGCCCATATGCTTACGGCGCTCGACACGAAACTCAAGCTCGAATGGGAACCCGACGAGCGTCATGAACTCGAAAGCAAGCGGAACACCCTGCGCACCGCACTGTTCCTTCCGTTGGACGGCCTCAAGCGCTGCAACGTCGAGCTCAATACACAGGCGCGGCAAAAGCCCGGGACCACGGGGCAGAAAACTCCAAGACCCCATGCGGCCATCGTCGACCGCAACCGATATAACCGCATGACCGCGCACTTTTCCGCCGAGGGAGCAGCCATAAGGACGCTGATCGACCTGTTGTGCCTCCTGAGCATCAACGAGCTATTTGAGGGCTATCTCGCCCTTGTTCCCGCGACGGCACCCAAGTCGGTAGCAAAGATCATCGAGACCTGCAGACGCCAGTTTGAGCGCCATCGCAATGGCAGCGAGATGAACGCCAGCATCGCGCAGTACTACGCGGCTCATTACAAAAATGACGGATGTGCCCCTGTCGAGCATCAGCTGCGGCTCGCCTACACCACGCCCGTCGCAACGCTCCATCGCTTTGGAGCCCTTGGCGCTTGCGAGCCGCACGAACAGGCAGCCTGCCCCACAACCGAGCTCAATCTCAGGCTCGGACGAACCCTGTAGCCCGCCAGCCCCTCCGCGGGCAACAATCCTATTCCACAACACAACCAACAGAAAGGAGTCCTCATGGACACCAATCATTCCCCCATCATCAGCCCCCTCACCATGCGTGAATCCGCCCGAGGTATCACGCTCACCAGCATTTACGATGAGATGCTCGCCCGTCGCGAGCTCTCCGTCATGGGAAACATCGAAACCCCGATGGCCCACGACCTATGCCAGCAGATTCGTCTGCTCGATGCCACCGACCCCAGCCGCCCCATCACCATATTTGTCGCCAGCGCCGGCGGAAGCGTGCGATCGGGTCTTGCGATCTATGACGCCATGCGCCTCGCATCGTGCCCCATCCGCACCGTCTGCCTGGAATTCGCCGCGTCCATGGGCGCCGTGATCTTTATGGGCGGCGACGATCGCCGTATGGCGCCCCATGCAGAGCTCATGATTCACGACCCGCTGATCCCCCAGGGGGCAGGCGGCTCGGCACTTGCGCTGCAGGAAACCAGCCGGCGTCTCATGCAGACCCGCAAGACCCTCACGCAAATCCTCTCGGACCGCAGCGGCCTCACGCCCAAGCGCATCCAGTCCCTCACCGCAAAAGACACCTACCTTTCGGCCGAGCGCGCCGTCGAGCTCGGCTTTGCCCACGAAATTCTCTCGACCACCAAGGAGGTCGCCCATGTCTAACCTCACCAGCCGCCTCGCCGCATCTGAGTCCGCATCGTCCACCATCCTCGCCAAGGATCGAATGCTTTCCTGCGACACCCGCCAAACGGGACTCAACAACAACGCACTTGTGATCGGCCCCTCGGGAGCCGGCAAGACCCGAAACGTCCTCAAGCCCAACCTGCTGCAAATGAACGCAAGCTACATCGTGCTCGACACCAAAGGCACGCTCTGTCGCGAAGTGGGACCCGTGCTGGCAGCCCACGGCTACCGCGTGCAATGTCTCAACTTCGCCGACCTCAACACCGTCCCGGCCCTTGTGCCCGGCATCGAGCGCTGCGGCTACAACCCCCTGAGGCACATTCGCCGCAAGGCGGACGGCAGGCCCAACCAGCAGGACATCCTCTCGGTGGCAAAGGCCATCTGCCCCATCGAGGACAACAACCAGCCTTTTTGGGATCATGCGGCGGCAAACCTGCTGTCGTGTCTTATCGCCTACGTCACCGAACAGCTACCCGCCGACGAGCAGACGATCAGCTCGGTCATCAAGCTGATCGAGCACCTGCAGGACGGTGCCACGGGTCGATTGTTTGACGACCTGATCACGACCGACCCCCAAAGCTATGCCCTCTCGCTATGGCGGCGCTACGCCATTACGCAAAATGCCGAGCGCATGCACGCGAGCATCGTCGGCATCCTTGCCGAAAAGGTCATGTGTCTGGGATTCGACGGTGCGGCACAGCTCTATCGTGAGTGCCATCAGGTGGACTTCGCTTCCATGAGACACACCCCCTGCGCCCTGTTTGTAACCGTGAGCGATATTGACCGCAATCTCGATCCGCTGACCGGCCTCTTTATTTCGCAGGCGTTTATGGGCCTCATTCGTGAGGCCGATAGGCAGCCCGACGGCAGCCTGCCCGTGCCCGTGCGCTTTATGCTCGATGACTTCGCAAATCTGCAGATCCCCCAGATCGACAACGTGCTCTCGATTATCCGAAGCCGCAACATCTGGGCAACGCTGCTGCTGCAGTCGACCAACCAGCTCGATGCGCTCTATGGCGAGGCACGCGCACGCTCCATCATGGGCAACTGCGACACGCATCTGGTGCTGGCGTTCCAGGATCCCGAGAGTGCCCGGGTGTTTTCCGACCGCGCCGACGCGCTGCCCAGCACACTCATGGCGACGCCGATTGATTGCTCGTGGCTCTTTGTACGCGGTCGCACTCCCGAACAGGTCGAGCGCTTTAGGCTCGAAGACCATCCGCTCTACGGGGAGCTGCCCGAGGCGCAGCGAGGCCATGCGGAGGCCAAGATCTAAGCGCAGGGTTCTCGCAGCGCGCGGCGCCCCGGCGATGTTCCACAAAGGCCGTGCGCCCCGGGACCACGGCAAAGCAAAGGGGCCCGCATCCGATAGGATACGGGCCCCTGACTATAAGACGCGATGCGTTAACAGCAGCGACTACTTGCGGTGAGCGCGGTAGAACTCAATGAGCGCCTGGGTCGAAGCGTCCTGCTCGGCCTTGGCGGCGTCATCGTGGAAGGCAGGGGTGATCTGCTTGGCAAGCTGCTTACCCAGCTCAACGCCCCACTGGTCATAGGAGTCGATGCCCCAGACCGTGCCCTCGACAAACGTGATGTGCTCGTACAGGGCGATGAGCTCGCCGAGCGCGAACGGGGTCAGCGTGTCACCGAAGATCGAGGTCGTCGGACGGTTGCCCTCAAAGCAGCGGGCCGGGACGATCTGCTCGGGCGTGCCCTCGGCGCGCACCTCATCGGCCGTCTTACCAAAGGCGAGCGCCTTGGTCTGGGCCAGGAAGTTGCCCAGGAACAGCTCGTGGACATCCTGGCCGCTGTCGGTTGCGGGGTTAGCAGTGTTGGCGAAGGCGATAAAGTCGGCCGGAACCACCACAGTGCCCTGGTGCAGCAGCTGATAGAAGGCATGCTGGCCGTTGGTGCCGGGCTCACCCCAGAAGATCTCACCGGTATCGGAGGTCACAGCGCTGCCGTCCCAGCGGACGTGCTTGCCGTTGGACTCCATGGTGAGCTGCTGCAGGTAGGCCGGGAAGCGGTGCAGATACTGGCAGTACGGAAGCACGGCGTGGCTCTTGGAGCCGAAGAAGTTGACGTACCAGACGTTGAGCAGGCCCATCAGCGCGACGGCGTTGCTCTCGAGCGGCGTGTTGCAGAAGTACTCGTCGATGGCGTGGAAGCCCTCGAGGAACTGCTGGAAGCGCTCGGGGCCGAACACGACGATCAGCGACAGGCCCACGGCGGAGTCGACGGAGTAGCGGCCGCCGACCCAGCTCCAGAAGCCGAAGGCGTTGGCGGGGTCGATACCGAAGGCCTCGACCTTCTCGAGTGCGGTGGAAACGGCGACGAAGTGCTTTGCCACGGCCTCGGCGTTCTGCTCCTCGGAGCCGTCGATGGCGCCCTGGGCCTTGAGCTGCTCGAGCATCCAGGTCTTGACCTCGCGGGCGTTGGTGAGGGTCTCGAGCGTGGTGAAGGTCTTGGAGACGATGATCACGAGCGTGGTCTCGGGATCCAAGCCCTTGAGCTTCTCGGCCTGGTCGTTGGGGTCGATGTTGGAGATGTAGCGGCAGTCGATACCGGCGTCGGCATAGGGACGCAGAGCCTCGTAAGCCATGACCGGGCCCAAATCGGAGCCGCCGATGCCGATGGACACCAGGTGCTCGATCTTTTTGCCGGTAACACCCTTCCACTCACCGGAGCGCACGCGCTCGGCGAAGGCATACATGCGGTCCAGGACCTCGTGCACGTCGGCGACGACGTCCTGGCCGTCGACGATGAGCTGGCCCTTCTCGCTTGCCGGGCGGCGCAGCGCGGTGTGCAGGACGGCGCGGTCCTCGGTGGTGTTGATGTGCTCGCCGGAGAACATGGCGTCGCGGCGCTCCTCGAGCTTCACCTCGCGGGCAAGATCGCACAGCAGCTTGACGGTCTCATCGGTCACCAGGTTCTTCGACAGATCGAAGTGCAGGTCACCGGCGTCAAAGCTCAGCTTGTTCACGCGGTCGGCGTCAGCAGCGAACCAGGCCTTGAGGTCGATACCTTCGGCCTCGAGCTTCTCCTGATGAGCCTCGAGCGCCTTCCAAGCGGCAGTCGACGTAGCATCGATAGGTGCGGCAACAGTTGCCATAGAGTCCTCCTCAGCATACGGGCGCACGCCTCCATGCGCCCGGACATTCAGATGCCACTATTCTAGCGCAGGTCAAGACTACAATCAGCGAGCGTTGCCAATCGGCCCCCAAACGGCAACCGATTAAAAAGGGACAGGCTTATTTTGGCAGGTCAAACGCTTTACCAACCAAAAATAACCCGTCCTTTTATGGCAAATATTAGGCCGCGGCGCAGATGCTACCGAGCAACTCACGCAGAGGAGACCCGATGCCCTCCAGCAGTTCGGGCGCGATAATGGCAAAAACGGGAACCTCACCGGTGCCCACGACAGCAGGCGCCTTGCCCTCCGAGAGAATGCATCCATAAGGGACAAAACCGTCTTCGCCGGCATCGAGCGCCGCCATGCGACGCGCGAGCTCGCGCGCAAAGCCAGCAGTATCGGCATCGCCAATCGCCAGGACAAAGTCCACGCCTTCGTCGGTCGCCAGGGCCACGGCTTCGTCGACCAGTTCGTCTCCCCCGTCGCCCTCAAACGAGCCGCAGCGGAAAAGCACACGCTCGAGTAGGGCTCGATCAAGCGAGCCAAGTGCCGCCGAAACAAGCTCATCGCGCGTATGCCTGTCACCGCCCAGCACGACCAGCGCCTTGGTGCCGCCGTAGTGAGCGACCAATCGCCCGCACCAGCGAGCCACGTCTCCATCCGCAACAAGGCGCGTCGGCATACCAAACCCATAGTTGACCATCTTTCCCACAACCCTTCCATGCGCATAGGCGGTATCAATCGTTAGGCTCATGCTACGAAGCGAGCTTTTCCGAGCTGTTTCGCGCTCTTTAGAGCTGCGTTAAAACCCAATCCAACCGCACGACCATACCTACCAAAACAAACCAGTCCCTTTTTGACAGGTTTTGACGATGTCCGTGCAAGCGGGTATTATCGAACAGGTATTCGATAAGAACATGTGTTTGATGGGAGGACGTGTGGCGCACGAGCAGCACACCTACATCTGCATCGACCTCAAGACGTTTTATGCCAGCGTTGAGTGCGTCGATCGTGGGCTCGATCCGCTTACCACCAACCTGGTCGTTGCCGACGAATCGCGCGGGCGCACGACCATCTGCCTCGCCATCACGCAGGCCATGAAGGACCTCGGGATACACAACCGCTGCCGTCTGTTCGAAATTCCCAACGGCATCGACTACATCAAGGCCGTACCGCGCATGCAGCACTACATGGAGGTGTCGGCTCAAATCTACGGTATCTATCTGGAATACGTGAGTCCGCAAGACGTGCACGTCTACTCCATCGACGAATGCTTTATCGACGTGACGCCCTATCTAGACCTCTACCATACCAATGCCAAAGGCTTCGCCTGCATGTTGCGCGATGAGGTCCTCGCGCGCACCGGCATCACGGCGACGGTCGGCATCGGCCCCAACCTATTCCAGGCCAAGGTAGCGCTCGACATCACTGCCAAGCACGTACCCAGCCGCATCGGCATACTCGACGACGAGACCTTTCGAAAGGAGATCTGGCCCCATCGTCCCATCACCGACATCTGGGGCATCGGACCCGGCGTGGCAGCACGACTCGAAAAATACGGCGCCTACGATCTGATGGGCGTCGCGGCGCTCGACGAAAACCTGCTTTACGACGAGCTCGGCGTCAATGCCGAGTATCTCATCGACCACGCCTTCGGACGCGAGCCGACAACCATCGCCGATATCCAAGCCTATCGCCCGCAGGCAACCTCAACCACCACAGGACAGGTGCTCTCGAAGAGCTATGCCTACGAGCAGGCCTACACCGTCTTGCGCGAGATGGTCGACAGTGCCGTGCTGGACTTAGTCGATAAGCACGTGGTGTGTGACAGCATCTCGCTCTTTGTGGGCTACGCAAGCGAGCGCGCCGACATACGCCGTCTCGACGCCAGCGGTACGGCGCAGTATATAGACGGATGCGGACACCTGCGCTCGAGCACGTCGAGCATCGAACCCACCGCAACCGCCGGCCCCGAGCTCGCACCCCGTGCGCCCAAGCCCGTCCAGCGCGATGACGAACGCCGACGTTTGGTGCGAGAGGCACAGGCGATTGACGGCATCTTTGTGGGCGAACACGGCGGCAAGCCGCGTGGTGGCTATGCCGCGCTCTTTGCGCACTCCAATGCCTCGCGCAAGCTGCCCGAGCGCACCAATTCGTTTAAGAAGATCATGGGCTATTTCGATGAGCTCTGGGCGCAGACTGTCGATCCCAAACGACCGGTCAAGCGTATCAATCTGGGATTTGGCAACCTCATGCCCGAGGAATTTGCCACCATCGATCTATTCAGCGACGTCGAGGCCGATGAGCGCGAGCGCGACCTGGCGCGCGCCGTCCTGGCCGTGAAAGGCAAGTACGGCAAGAACGCGCTCGTCAAGGGATTAAGCTTTACCGCCGGCGCCACCGCGCGCGAGCGCAACGATCAAGTTGGAGGACACCGTGCCTAAACCCAAACAACAGCCCATGCGCCCGCCGACCGCCTTCGAGCGCCTGGCGGACCCCGAGGGCAGACGCCGCGCAGCCGACCCCAACCTCACTGCCAACGGTGCCGTGCGCGCCAACCGCGCCGCACAGTTTATGCCCTTTGCCGCCCTCACGGGATACTACGAACTCGTGCGCAAGCAGGAAATCACCGTCGAGCAAAAACGTGAGCTCACGGAAGAAAAAGCCCTCGAGCTTTCGCAAAAGCTCGAGGGCCTCAAACGCGGCGACTTGGTGCGCGTCACCTATTACGATACGTACGGCTATCGTAGCCGCACGGGCATTCTCGACGAAGCGTTACCCGCATTCAAGCTGCTCAAACTCAGGGATATCGCCATCAACTTCGACGATATCCAGGACATTGAGCTACGCGGACGAGCCTAGCGACGAGAACGCTTGCGCAAGACGAGAGCAATGCCAAGCACTGCGGCAGCTGCAACCAGCAATCCCAAGACCAGCGTGAGGGTCGAGTCGCCAGCGCGAGGCAGCGAGCCGTCCTTCGGAGTCTTCTTAGCGGTCGTCGTGACGGTGGTCGTGGTGCTGCTCGACTGGTCGTTGCCACCCGTCTGGCTGCCGCCAGGCTGATCGCCGCCACCCGGCTGCGAAGGATCGGTGGGTTCCGTCGGATCCGGAGTACCGGGATCAACCGGATTCTCCGAATTCTCCTTGCGCTGGATCCAGACCTGGCAACCATAGAACGGGTTGGCGGTACCAAGGCACAGACCCTGGTTGGTCACCGCAAAGGTGCGCAGACCATGGTTATACGGATCGTTAAAGCCATTGGTCGTCAGCGTCGTAAAGTTCACGCCGTCCTCGGTCACATACATATCAAAGCCGCGCTCGGCATCGCGCAGGTAACACATGCACGTAAGGACACTCTGCAACTTCTTGAGGTTCTCCTCGCTCAGCAGCTTATCGAGCGCATCCTGAATATCGCTCGGCAGCTCGGTGCCATAGGCATCCTCGTACTGCTGCTTAAGGCTCTCATAGCTATCGAGCATGTCCTGATACTGGTCGGCAAAGGACTTGAAGTACGCGATCTCGCCATCGATCTTCTGGACATAAGCGGCGTCGTCCTCAAAGTCCTGGGACATCGTCGCGGCCTGATCGCAAAGACCGCCCGCGGCATCCTCCAGCGCATCGCTCAGATCGCCAAAGCCCTTAGCAACCTCGGTCTTCTCGTCATCGACATCGACGGCCTTGTTTGAATCATCAACCTCAGCAGCTTCGTTCGAATCATCGACCTCGACGGCCTCGTTTGAATCATCGTCCGCAAGCGTGTTCACGGGAACGATGGGGTCGTCAGGCGATTTCTTGTCGAGCAGGTGATCGAGCAGGTCCCTAAGGCGCTGAACCTGAGAGTCCCACTCCTCGGGCGTCATATCGATAATGTCGCCATTGGAGAACTGGCCGATCGGCTCAAGCAGGCTCGCGGTATCAAAGGTACCGATATACAGCTTGCCGTCGAACTTCTGCATGCGCCAAATGTACTGGTTCTCGTTTCGGCCAAAGCCCGAAGTCAGGCCGGAAATACCGCCCTCGGGGAACATGTCGGTGCGATCGCCAACGACGAGCTCCATGTTCTCGTCCTTGTCCATGCGATAGATGTTAACCGACTGCTCAAGATTGGCATTCACAAACGAGCAGTCAACGCCACCCATGCTGCTCTTGCCGCCCTCTTCGGTGTTGGATTTGTTGAACAGGATGCGCTCGAGGGCAATCTCCTCGTCGTTGTATTCACCGATATAGAGGTAGTCGTTGTAGACGATGAGGTTGGCAGCGCCAGAACGGGTACGGGCAGGATCGATGCCAAAGCAGTACTTTGCACAGTCCGTCTTCTGATCGCCGACAATGGGAGTCCACGAATAGCTGCCGTCGGCATTCTTGTCGCCACGGACCATGGCAAACGACTGCATGGAATTATCATCGGGAGCGTTCTCGGGCGTACCGGTGCAGATGGTCGCATAGAGATGGCCATTGTACGAGACCATATCCCAAATGGCGCCGCCGTAGATGCTGTCCTGATAGCGAATCGCCGGATAGCCAAACAGCGTCTCCGAGTTGGCAATCTCGGTGAAGCTGTCCTGGCCCTTCGAGGGGTCAGACGACGTCAGGATTGTCGACACAAAATTACCGTTCGCGTCTTTACCCACATTACTGATGACGAGCTGGCCATCATGGACGCACATGCCGCGGATACCGGTAGAAATGCCCTGCTTGTAGGCAGCACCGTAATCCTGCATGCTCGAAAGGCCCTGATAGACAACTTTGTACTCATCCGTCTTAGGATCGATCTCGTATACAGCAGGCAGGCCGCCTTTGCCGTCATTGGTCCTGACGCTGCCGCAGAAATAGAGCTTACCCTTATAGCTCACGGCATTGCGGAACAAAGGAGCGACGCCGTTGAGCGATTCAGAGAGTAGCAGCTTGGTCTCACCGGTCTTGGTATTGATCTTGACCAAGATGCCGCCGCTGTCCTTGTCGGCCGTGCCGTCCTCCTTCTGCTGTCCATAGAAGAAGGTACCGTTAAACATGGCCTCCAGCGTCAGGCGCATGGTTTCGACATCAAAGGAATCGCCCAGCGTGCTGTTCATGAGCGTCAGCGTGTTGCCCATCGCCGCATAGCAGGTGCCCACATAAAGCCAGTCACCATAGCTCGCAGCCGCCCAAGTGTAGCTCTGGCCGCGATCGCCTTCGTTGTTGGCCGTATTACCATCGGCGCCCGGAACGGCAACGGCACCGTTACCCTGGTAGTCGACGATGCCATCCGGCTGCGACGTTCCTACCGTAGGATGCGAGAGCTTCTCAAAGGAATACCCATTTCCCGCATTGTAGGTAACGGCACCCGATGCGTCTTCGGCGTGCGCCGGCAGCGGCGATACCAAGATAGCGGCAAGCGCTGCCACCAAGCCAAGTGTTCCCACTCGTCTCATAAGGTTATAGCCTCCCCTGTCCTAAAGCCCAGTTTTAGCATTCTTCATTTCTGTCCACGGTTAATTGCAATCTGAGCACAGCAATAATCAGTGTATAAATATACACCTGTAATTTTTTGGACGGGTTCATAGATGCTCGATTGGTAGCGAATTCCGCGCAAACCGTCACCAAACTCCACTTTTGCCGCATCTAAAGGTTATTTTTGCGCAAATTTTTGGATGCCGATAGTCACAATGGGCAGGAGGCTGGTACCCACCGGAGAGGGCAACGCCTACATTTTCATAACGTAATAGCCCGCACCCCTCACTGCCGTCTCGAGTGTGTCGCGATCAACCGGGCGCTTCGAGCGCACGCGTGCCGTGTGGTCCGCGTACGTTACCGTAGCCCACACGCCATCAAGCGCATTGAGGGCATTCGTCACATTCCGGGCGCAGCCGTCGCAACTCATGCCGCCGATAAGGAGTTCCTCACGATAGGGGTAGTGGGACTCGTCGGTGTCTGCCACCACAACCTTTTTGGCCTTCTTGCCGCTCGCACCATCGCTGCAGCAACTCTTCCCGTGTGTCGAAGCGGCAATGCGACGCAGTCCAAAAAACATGCCGACGGCAATGACGGTCAGCACGATGAGATTCGCAGGGTTGAGCAAGTCACTCATGCGTTCCCCTTTCAGTAGCACTATCTAGATACCCCCATGGGGTGTCCCCATCTTAACCCAAAATCATGTCCGTTCGGTCAATTAGTTTTCCTCTTCAAACTTTTTTGTTGACCATGGCTTACTTTCGTGTATAAGTTTTCCTAGGCTAACAGTTTAGATCCGTAAGGAGCGACGTGACTCGAACCATAGACATCCCAACGTTTCAGGCAGCAGTCGTGCGCAACTGCTCCCCCACGCTCGCGGGCATCAAGCCGGCATCGCTCTTTACCTATCCAGGCACCTACGCCCACGGGGACGGCTCGACCGCAACAGAAACCATCGCAGAACGCCGAGCACGCCTGCTCAACGTTATCGCCCAGTGCAACCGCGAGCTTGACCCGCTTGGCATCCACCTGAGTGTTTTGGTCTGGCGGCCCTGCGGAGCGCTCGTGTACGTGTGCCGAGCCAAAAGCCTCACCACCTATTTCGCGGACCCTTGCGCCAAAACGGCGCTCGCCTCGGAAGGCTACGACACGAGAGACCTTTCGACATGCCTTGTGCATTTGGCATCACGCATCACGCTCGCGAGTAATAACGTCGCGGAATGCGCCTGTAGCCAGACTCGATGCGCACTACCCCAGCAAGCTAGCTGCAGCAACGACTGCACCTGCGAGTTTCCGCACGAAATAGGCTACTTCCTAGGATATCCCTACGACGACGTGCACGAGTTTATCGTCCAGCGCGGCGAGAACTATAAGGTCTTTGGGGCCTGGAAGGTCTACGCAAATGTCGAGCAGGCACTTGCGACGTTTGATGCCTACCGCGCCTGCACCCAATACTTCACCTTTGTCTATCAGCAGGGCTACAGCTTGGCGCAACTTGCCCAGGCAACCCGATAGAACATAGAAGCCGTGGCAACCTGCCGCACAACTGAAAGGACTCAACATGAGCAAGATCGCCGTCGTCTACTGGAGCGGCACGGGCAACACCGAGGCCATGGCAAACCTCGTTGCCGAAGGTGCAACCGATGCCGGCGCCGAGGCAGAGGTCATCTCCTGCGCCGACTTCTCCGCAGACAAGGCCGCTGGCTATGACGCTATCGCCTTCGGCTGCCCCGCCATGGGTTCCGAGGAGCTTGAATATGATGAGTTCCAGCCCATGTGGGATGAGGTCAAGGAGACCCTCGGCGACAAGAAGGTCGTCCTCTTTGGCTCTTATTCGTGGGCCGAGGGCGAATGGATGGACAACTGGAAGGCGGACGCCGACGAGGAGGGCGTCAACGTCGTCGATTCCGTCATCTGCTACGACGCCCCCGATGATGAGAGCGAAGCGGCCTGCCGCGCCCTTGGAGCCGAGCTCGCCTAGCGGCAATGAGCTCCGCCCGCAACGCGCATTGCAACAAAACACATTCGCGTCCCAACAAAAACGGGAGCCGGATCACATCCGGCTCCCGTTTTCTGCTATGTCAGTCATATAAAGCGGCTACGAGATATTGCCCAAGAACGCCTTGGTGCGCTCGCTCTTGGGGTGGTCGAAGACCTCGCTCGGCGTACCCTCTTCCACAATGACGCCGCCGTCCATAAAGACGACGCGGTCGGCGACATCGCGGGCAAAGCCCATCTCGTGCGTCACGACGATCATGGTCATACCGTCGTGCGCCAGGTCGCGCATGACGCCCAGAACGTCGCGCACGAGCTCAGGGTCGAGCGCCGACGTGGCCTCGTCAAAGAGCATCACGTGCGGGTTCATCGACAGGGCGCGGGCGATGGCCACGCGCTGCTGCTGGCCGCCCGAGAGCTGGCTCGGCATAAAGTCGATGCGCTCGGCCAGGCCGACCTTGGTCAGCTCCTCGACGGCGATCTTCTCGGCCTCTTCCTTGCTGCGCTTGAGCACCTTTTGCTGCGCAAGCATGACGTTCTTTTTGACCGACAGGTGCGGGAACAGGTTGAACTGCTGAAACACCATGCCCAGGTGCGTGCGCACTTTGTTGAGGTCGACGCCCTTGGCACACACATCCACGCCCTCGACGACAATCGAGCCGCTCGTGGGATGCTCCAGGCGATTGATGCAGCGAAGCATCGTCGACTTGCCCGAGCCTGAGGGGCCCAAGACCACAACGACCTCACCCTTGTGCACATCCAGATCGATATCGCGCAGGACCACGTTGTCCCCAAAGGCCTTCTGGAGGTTCTTGATGCTGACGACGACCTCGTTCGAGTTATTGGTTTCGCTCATGATAGGACCTCCTTACAGACCGGCGATGTGATCGGCGGGCGTCGCGACAACCTGTCCGGCGCTCTTGGCGGGACGCTTCTTCTTGGTCTCGGCCGTGCCCAAAAGCCTCGCCTCAAGACCGCTCACCAAGCGAGCGAGCGGCAGGGTGATGACCAGATAGAACAGGGCGGCAACCACGTACGGTGTAATGGAGCCCGTCGTGGCCACGATGGTACGGGCGTTCATGACGATCTCGACCACGCCCACGGCCGCAAGCAGCGACGTATCCTTGTAAAGCAAGATAAACTCGCTGGTCAGCGTAGGCAAAACATTGCGGAACGTCTGCGGAATCATAACGTAGAGCAGCGTCTGGAAGGCATTCATGCCCAGAGAGCGAGCAGCCTCGTTTTGGCCCTTGGGGATCGATTGAATACCGGCACGGAAGATCTCGCACAGGTACGCAGACGAGTTCATGGCCATGACGATAACGCCAAGCACGTAGTCATCAACCTTGACGCCGGCCAACGGCAGACCGAAGAACGCGATATAGATCTGCAGGAACGCCGGCGTACCGCGGATGATATTCACATAGATGCCGGCGAGGCAGCGCAGGATGCGCGACTTGGAGATGCGCATGAGCGACAAGGCAAAGCCAAAGGGAATTGCCAGCGGAAACGCCACAAGCACGATCGAGAGCGACATAAGGAAGCCCTTAAAGACGATCGGCAGGCTTTGGACCAAAATGACTGGGTTTAAGAACAGGCGCAGGAACATATTGGAGTTCCAGGCCTCGACCCACGGCTGCTCCTTAAGATCGGCCAGGAAGTTATCGAATGCCGTCACGCCCTTGATCTCCACCGACGGAATCTTGGAGATCTTCTTGGTCGAACCGTCGGCGAGCATATAGGTGCCGCTAAAGGCCTCATCGCCGCCCTCGACGGGAAACGTCACACCGTAAACCTCGACGCGGAAATAGCCGCCGGCAGGCGCCGTCTCGCCAAAGTCAATCTTGAGCGTCTGGCCGTCAGCCTTGCACGTGGGCTTCATGGGCGTACGATCCATGAGGTCCTCGCCCGAGAGCATCGTCAATCGCGTGTCATCGGTACCAAACGTCGTGCCGTCGACAAACGTCAGCGAAAGACCGCTCAGCTCCTCATCGGCATCGGCCTG
>DBEZXT010000100.1:0-3872 GCA_048291645.1 Collinsella aerofaciens
CAGCCTGGCTTTTTACGAGCGCTTGGCCCGTGGCGGCGTGAGCTACATCGTCATCGGCGACGTCGCTCCCGTCATGACCGCAAGCCCCACGCCCAAGCTGGCAACCGACGCCCAGATCCCCACGTTTAAGGCGCTGGCCGATGCCGTCCACAAGCACGGCGCCAAGGTCGCGCTGCAGCTGTTCCACCCCGAGTACGACGTGCCCGGTGTCGGCCGCATGGTCATGGGCTCCATGGCTGCCGCCAAGGCCGCGCAGGAGGCCAAGGCCGCCGGCGACGAGGAGACCTTTGCCGCCAAGATGGCCGAGTCCAACGAGATCCGCAACCAGGCCTACGCCAAGCTGCATCACGACATGCAGCACTTTGTGAACGAGGCGAGCGTAGAGCAGCTCACCCAGATCAAGGAGGCCATCGCTGCCTCGGCCGCTCGCGCGCAGCAGGCCGGCATCGACGCCATCGAGGTCCACGGCGACCGCTTGGTGGGTTCGCTGTGCTCGGCCATCCTCAACCAGCGCACCGACGAGTACGGTGGTTCGTTCGAGAACCGCGTTCGCTACGCGCTGGAGGTCGTCGCCGCCATTAAGGAGGCCGCGCCGCAGCTGATGGTGGAGTACAAGCTCCCCGTGATCATGGAGAACCCCGACGGCACGCCGCGCGGCAAGGGTGGCCTGCAGCCCGACGAGGCCTGCGAGTTTGCCAAGCTGCTTGAGGGCGCGGGCATCGACATGATCCAGGTCGCACAGGCCAACCACACCGGCAACATGGGCGACACCATTCCGCCCATGGGCGCCATGCCCTACAACTGGACGCTGCCCGTGGCCGAGCGCGTCAAGGCCCTGGTCTCCGTGCCGGTGGCAACCGTGGGCCGTGTTGTCTCGGTCGAGCCCGGCGAGAAGATCCTGGAGGATGGCTCGGCCGACATCATCGCCTATGGCCGTTCGCTCATGTGCGACCCCGACATTGCGCTGAAGGCCGCCACGGGCGAGCCCATTCGCGAGTGCCTCAACTGCAACAAGGGCTGCGTCGACGCGATTCAAAACCGCAAGTACATCTCGTGCGTGCTCAACGCCGAGAACGGCGACGAGGCGACCATCGCCATCAAGCCGGGCGAGGGCGACAAGAAGATCGCCGTGGTGGGCGGCGGCATCGCCGGCCTGGAGGCCGCGCGCGTGGCGGCCAAGCGCGGCTACGACGTGACCGTCTACGAGGCGAGCGATCATCTGGGCGGCCAGATTGTGCTGGCGGCTGCGCCTCCGCGCAAGGACGAGATTATGCGCTCGGTCGAGTACTACGAGAAGATTCTGCCTGGCCTGGGCGTGAAGGTTGAGCTCAGCCATGCCGCTACCGCTGAGGACCTCAACGCCGCCGACGCCGCGATTGTGGCTGTGGGCGCGCACGACGTGGTCATCCCCGTTCCGGGTGCCGACTCGGACAAGGTCGTTTCGAGCTGGGACGTGCTGGCCGGCAAGGTGGAGCTCAACGGCCGCGTCGCCGTCATTGGCGGTGGCCTGGTGGGCACCGAGACTGCCGAGTATCTGCTGCAGCACGGCTGCGAGGTGGCGATTGTCGAGATGCTCGACAAGATTGCCGCGGGCGAGTCCGAGACCATTCTGCCGCTGATTATGAGCGACTTTGCCGTGCACAACGTAGAGCAGCATGTTAAGACCCGCCTGACCGCCATTACCGACGAGGGCGTGGAGGCTGTTCGCACCACCGAGGACGGTGCCGAGGAGCCGGTGAAGATCGCCTGCGATTACGTGGTGATGGCCGTGGGCTCCAAGGCCAACGCGTTTGACCTGGATGGCGTGATGGTGCCCGTGACCTGCGTGGGCGACTGCTCGGGTGAGCGCACCGCCGACATTGCGAGCGCCATCCGCACGGCGTATCACGCGGCCAACGAGCTGTAGTTGAACATCGCGGCTAGGCGGGGCGGTAGCACGGATCCGTCTCGCCCGGCTGTGTCCCGTCGGGTGTCAACCGGTGCGGGGCCTGCAAGCGCAGCAGGTCCCGCCCTTTTTGTTTTGCTCCGGTGGATGGCAATGCGCGGTAATCATGAGGAGTGAGGACGTCTACTGCCTTGCAGATCACTCAAAAATATTGGGGGAGGGGTTAATAACTATATCCTCTATACCAAAGGACATAAAGAGATGCCAATTTTGTTGACAAGCGAATGACGATTAGCTGCGAGTCAGCTACCAGCGTAAATTATCGATAAAGAAATGTCGTAATTTGGTGCCAAATGCCCAGATAACGCCGCGTCTATTTTAATTAACTGCTTTGAGCAAACAGTAAAATGTTACTATCTAACTTGCACGTAAGAAAGCAGATTAACGGCTAAGGCTAAGAAGTGGCAGGTATGTCGGAAGCAACTAGGACTCGCACGCATGCGCCCGAGGTTAGGCAGCGCGCCGTCGAGATCCTCCAAGAGGGGGTCGGTCATCGCGCCCTCGCCGCGGAGCTTGGCATTCCCCAGGCCACGGCTCGTCAGTGGGCCCGCGCGTATGCCGTGGGCGGTGCCGACGCCGTTCTCAATGCCGGTTCGCATCATCACACCTACTCGTACGACGTAAAGCTCGCTGTGGTTAAGGACCGTCTGGAAAACGGCTTGACGGTTCGCGAGGCCATGATCAAGCACAAGATTCCCAGCGAGTCTTCGGTCAAGGCTTGGTGCCGTCAGTACCGCGAGAGCGGTGAGGCCGCACTGGTCGATAAGCCGCGCGGTCGCAAGCCGCGCGTTAAAAAGGCGGAATAGCAAACGGGATGGTGCGCCCACAGGGGCGCATTTTTCTTGCCGCGCCAACTTTTTGGACCGGCGCGAGCCTGTCGGGACATCCTCCAACGTGGCCAATAAACTGCACGCAGTGGCCCGCGCGCCTGTCGCTGCGATAGGGGAGCGTCGCCTCTCTGCTCCAAAGCGGACGCGCCCTTGCCCCGTACGCCTAAAACTCCCCGGTTGACCGAAAACCTGCCGCCGCTGCTCCTCAATTGAGCTATAACGTTAAACAATTGCAGCGTTTTTGCATGGGGGAGTGATGGTATGACGCTACTGTATTTCCTTACCCTGTTTCCGCTGGTACCGGCGCTGGGCATGCTGCTCGCGCGCGGTGACCGCGCCCGCGATGCGGTGGGGCTCATAGGTTCCGGCATTATTATGGCGGTGACAGTTGTAGTCGCCGTCATGTTTTTTGGCGCGGGCCCGCAGAGCTTTGAGGTTGCCTCCGGCACCTCGCATGTGCTCTCGATCATCAGCTCTGTCATCGACGTTGTCCTGTGCGCCGTCATCCTGTACAACGCGTACAAATATAGGAACGCACTTACCACGGTGCTCGGCATAGTCCAGCTGGTGGGCTCGCTCGCCTTTGCGGCCATGACGCTGCCCGCGGCCGAAGCCGTCACCGCAACGCCGCTCTACCTGGACTATATGAGCGTGATCATGGTCCTCGCCGTCGGCATTGTCGGCAGCCTAATCTGCGTGTATGCCCTGGGCTACATGAAGGACTTCCAGGCCCACGACGAGCACGAGGCCGCGCTGCGCGGGCAGACCGCGCCCGACCGACGCCCGCAGTTCCTGGCGCTTATGTTCCTGTTCCTCTCGGCCATGTTCGTCATCGTGACGAGCGACAACCTTGAGTGGTTGTTCTGCGGCTGGGAAATCACCACCGTGTGCTCGTTCCTCATGATTGGCTACACACGTACGCCCGAGGCCATCAAGAACGCCTTTACCCAGATCATCCTCAACATGCTGGGCGGCATCGCGTTTTTGGTCGGACTCATGTACCTGCACGTTAACGGCATGCCGCTGACCATCTCGGGCATGATTGAGCTTTCCGGCGCCGGAACCGCGCAATCCGCGCTGCTGGTGATGCCGGTCAT
>DBEZXT010000101.1:0-3746 GCA_048291645.1 Collinsella aerofaciens
AATGGCAGACGAGACCAAGACTCAGATTCCCAAGCCCACCCGCCAGCGTGGTCCCATGGGCCGCATGGGCGGCATGCGTCGCGGCGAAAAGGCCAAGGACTTTAAGGGCACCATGAGGCAGCTGCTCGGCTATATCGGCCAACACAAGATTGCCGTGTTTGCCGCCGTCGCCTTTGCCGTGTGCTCGGTCATCTTTAACATTGTGGGACCCAAGGTGCTCGGCCAGGTTACCACCAAGCTGTTCGAGGGCCTGGTTGCCAAGGTCAACGGTACCGGCGACGTTGACTTTGACTGGATCGCCAAGACGCTCGGCTTTTTGCTCTGCCTGTATCTGGCAAGCTCTGTTTGCAGCCTCATCCAGGGTTGGCTCATGACCGGCGTCACGCAAAAGATTTGCTACCGCATGCGCAAGGAGATCGCCGCCAAGATCGCCGTCGTTCCGATGAGTTACTTTAACGGCCACAGCAAGGGCGACGTACTCAGCCGCATCAGCAACGACGTCGATACGCTGGGTCAGTCGCTCAACCAGAGCGTGACGCAGCTTATCACGTCGGTCACGCAGATTATCGGCGTGCTCATCATGATGCTTTCGATCAGCCTGCCGCTTACCGGCGTCACCGTGCTCACGCTGCCGGCCGCCGCGATTATCTTGACCGTAATGATTCACTTCTCGCAGCCGTACTTCCGCGAGCAGCAGCAGGTTCTGGGCGCCGTCAACGGCATTATCGAGGAGGACTTTGCCGGCCAGAACGTCATTCAGGTGTTCGACCGCGCCGAGGCCTCGATCGAAGAGTTCGACCGTCAAAACGACCGCCTCTTTATTAGTGGCTGGCGCTCGCAGTTCCTGTCGGGCCTGATGATGCCGCTTATGAGCCTGGTGGGTAACATGGGCTACGTGGGCGTTGTCGTGGTGGGCGCGCAGCTCGCGCTGACCGGCAATGCCACGCCCGGCGACATCCAGAGCTTTATCCAGTACGTGCGCAACTTTACGCAACCCGTGCAGCAGCTGGGCAACGTGAGCAACACGATGCAGTCGATGGCAGCTGCCACCGAGCGTGTGTTTGAGTTTTTGGCCGCACCCGAGGAGGAGCAGAAGGCCGACGCGCAGATCCCTGAGAAGCGCCCCGGCCACGTGGAGTTTGACCATGTGAAGTTTGGCTATACGCCCGACAAGACCATCATCCACGACTTTAGCTGCGAGGCGCAGCCCGGCCAGACCATCGCCATCGTCGGCCCCACCGGCGCCGGCAAGACCACGCTCATTAAGCTGCTGCAGCGCTTTTACGACGTGGACGGCGGTTCGCTGCGCGTCGAGGGCGTCGACGTGCGCGACTGGGACCGTGCGGCACTGCGCGGCGAGTTTGCCATGGTACTGCAGGATACCTGGCTGTTTAACGGCACCATCCGCGAGAACATCCGCTACGGACGTCCCGATGCGAGCGATGCCGAGGTCGAGGCGGCCGCACGCGCCGCGCGCTGCGACCACTTCATCCACACGCTCGCCGGCGGCTACGACTTTATGATCAACGAGGAGGGCACTAACCTCTCGCAGGGCCAGCGCCAGCTCGTGACCATCGCCCGCGCCATTTTGGCCGACCGTCCGGCGCTGATTCTGGACGAGGCAACCTCCAACGTGGATACCCGTACCGAGGAACTCATTCAGCGCGCCATGGATGCGCTGATGCAGGGACGCACCAGCTTTGTCATCGCGCACCGCCTGTCCACGATCCGCAACGCCGACGTGATCTTGGTAATTCGCGACGGCGACATCGTCGAGAAGGGCACACACGACGAGTTGCTCGCCCAGGGCGGCTTCTACGCCGATCTGTACAACTCGCAGTTCGACGAGGCGGCGTAAAAACCGGCGGCAAGCAGCAGCAATGCCAGGAAAACGGGGACACAGGACAACCTGTGCCCCCGTTTTTGCTCTGCGGCCCTCAAACCGTCTCCCCTGGGACCTGATTGGCAGCCCCTTCGAGGCCCCGTGGGCAAAAAATGGCAAATTTGAGTACTGTTACCTTTTTAGTAACAGCCAAAACAGCCCCAAATCCCGTTTTCACGGCTTACACGCGTCCCTAAATTGATCAAACAATCCTATAGCGAACTTATATGTGTTTACGTTAATGAACATATTATGCTGTTATGTCTATTATTTTGCGAAGGCAATATGATACTAGGTTAGCAACCGTACTCATATTTGGCATTTTTTGCCCACAGGGCGTTTCCTGGGGAAGCAACAACAGCCTTAGGCTCTCGCGCGACGCCACTCCCTCCCGGCATTCACCGACGTTTCCCCAGATAAAACCTGCCAAAATAAACCTGTCCCTTTTTGGCAGGTTTCAGGGTGGCAAGGACTTGCACTTTAGCGTGCGACAGCGGATAATGCCGAACACTCGACAATACGCTTATTGCTCTTTCTGTAGATTGAGGAGGCCCATATGGCCATGGAATTCAAACGCAGGCTGCCGATCCCCATGGAGATCCGCGAGGAAATGCCGCTTTCTGCCGAGCTTACCGCCAAAAAGCAGGCATTTGACGCCGAGGTCGCCAAAGTCTTTACCGGCGAGGACGCACGCAAAGTGCTCATCATCGGCCCGTGCTCTGCCGACCGCGAGGATTCAGTGCTTGAGTACATGAACCGACTGGCCAAGACCGCCGAGGAGGTCAAGGACAAGCTCATCATCATTCCGCGCGTCTATACCAATAAGCCGCGTACCAAGGGCACCGGCTACAAGGGACTGCTGCACAACCCCAACCCCGAGGCTCCCGACGACCTACTCGAGGGCGTCAAGGCCATCCGCCATATGCACCTGCGCGTTATTGAGGAAACGGGCTTCTTCACCGCCGACGAGATGCTCTATCCGTCAAACTACCAGTACCTCGTTGACCTGCTGAGCTATGTTGCCGTGGGCGCACGCTCGGTCGAGAACCAGGAGCATCGCCTGGTGTCGAGCGGCATTTCGGTACCCGTCGGCATGAAGAATCCCACTGCCGGCTCTACCACCGTTATGCTCAACTCCATTTACGCCGCGCAGGCGCACCAGAGCTTCATCTTCCGCAACTGGGAGGTCGAGTGCGACGGCAACCCGCTCGCACACGCCGTTATGCGTGGCTACATCGGTCTCGATGGGCGCACCTACCCCAACTACCACTACGAACACCTGGAACGCCTGGCCGAACGCTATACCGAGCATGCCGGCTATGCCAATCCGGCAGCGGTCATCGACTGCAACCACGACAACTCGGGCAAGCGTCCGCTGGAGCAGTATCGCATTTGCAAGGAGGTGCTCGACAGCTGCCGCCGCAACGAGTCCATCTCCAAGCTGGTCAAGGGCTTTATGATCGAGTCCTACCTGGAGGACGGCAACCAGCCGGTCGACGGCGGTGTCTTTGGCAAGTCGATCACCGACCCGTGCCTGGGCTGGGAAAAGACCGACTACCTCATCCACGAGATCGCGGAACGGATTTAATTACGCGGTTTTACCAAACCGCGTAACGGCTCGACGCTGTGCCTTTGGTTCCGCCGTTCTAACGAACGGCGGACCGCTCGACGCTGCAAACGCCCCTAAGCGGCAATCTGACGTTCAATCGTCGGTTGCGTACTAAAGTACGCTTCCCTCCTCTTTCACGTCACCTTGCTCGCTTAGGGGCGTTTTCGCTCATATGACCCAATCCGCTGTCAAGAGCCACAATGGCCCCGCCGACCGCTTGCAATCGGTCGGCGGGGCCTGCCGTTGAACCCGTCC
>DBEZXT010000102.1:0-13972 GCA_048291645.1 Collinsella aerofaciens
TGCGCACGCGCACCTTCGGCATCGCCAAGGGCTTCCCCGACCGCTACGACCCCAACGAGCTGCTCGCTCAGAACGGCATGACGGTCGAGAACATGGCCGCCGAAGCCGTAAGGCTACTCAACGAGTAAAAAACCTCCGCAAGGAAAGCATCCCTGCGGAGGTTTTTGTTTTCGCGACGCGATTATCTCAATCTGTAACATCCAAGGCCCGAATTCCCGTCTAACTGTTACAGATCTAGACAAGACGTCTTAGTCCCTGACCTTTGTCTCAATCTGTAACAGATAGAGACCTTTTGGCCGTCCAGATGTTACAGATTGAGACATTCGAATTCCCCTGAAGAGAAAATCTCGATCTGTAACAGGTAGAACCCATTTCCTCGTCTAACTGTTACAGATTGAGACAAAGCAGCAAGGCATGCCGCCGCACCGACCATGCCGTCTGCAAAGCGCTATCTCAGCTGCAATAAGCGACGTTTACCCAGATAAAACCTGCCAAAATAAACCTGTCCCTTTTTGGTAGGTAGAATTACCCATAAGGTAAGTATGTTTCTGAGTTATTTCGTGTTGACCCATTTGAGCGCGATAGGGTATAACTCTACTCAACCGCTAGGGATTTTATTGAGAAAGGTGTTCTACCATGAGCAAGAACCTCTCCCAGCAGGTCGTTCTCGACCGCCGCGGCTTCGTTGCCGCCACCTTCGCAACCGTCGCCGGCCTTGGTCTTGCCGGCTGCTCCGACACCAGCGCCGAAGCCGACAAGGGTTCCGCCGCCGACTCCTCCAAGGGCTCCAATGACACCGAGGCTTCCACCACGCTCGATGCCAAGGCATTCGACAAGCTCGTCGACAACGGCCCCAAGGCCGATGACGACGCCATCGCCGCCAGCACCTGGGCCACGGCCGTCAAGGACGCCGGCGTCTTTAAGATCGGTGGCGTTCAGACCTCCACGCTCTTCTCCCTCCTCAACGAGAAAGACGGTCAGACCCGCGGCTTCGACGCCGGTGTCGCACAGCTCCTGTCCAACTACATTCTGGGCGAGAACAAGGCCGAGATCACCCAGGTGACCTCGGACACGCGCGAGTCCGTCCTGCAGAACGGCCAGGTCGACGCCGTCTTTGCCACCTACACCATCACTGACGAGCGCAAGAAGCTTGTCTCCTTTGCCGGCCCCTACTACTACACCCAGCAGGCCATCCTGGTGCTCGCCGATAACGACGACATTAAGAGCGTCGACGACCTGGCCGACAAGAACGTCGCCGTCCAGTCCGGCTCCAACGGCCCCGCCATCCTGGAGGAGTTCGCTCCCAAGGCCAGCCAGCAGGAGTTCAAGACCGACGAGGAGGCCCGCCAGGCACTCCAGCAGGGCCGCGTTGACGCCTACGTCATCGATAACAACATGCAGCAGAGCGCCCTGGTCCGCGAGCCCGGTAAGTACAAGATCGCCGGCAAGCCCTTCGGCAGCAAGGAGCCCTATGGCATTGGCTTGCCGCTCGATTCCGACGGCGTCGCCTTTGTCAACGACTTCCTTAAGAAGATCGAGGACGATGGCACCTGGACCGAGCTGTGGCAGATCTGCATCGGCGACCGTACGGGCGACACCAACGTTCCCGAGCTGCCCGAGATCGGCGCCTAGGCAGCGAGCCTGGTAACGGCCGCAACGAAACCATACGGAAACGCATGATGCGCTTTATTGCGGTAAACTGTTTCCTCACTAAGTTGTCGGGGCTTCCGTACACACGGGAGCCCCTTTCCTTATCGGCGGGAGGTCCGCATGAGTCTCTCCGAACTCTGGTCGCTCTATGGCCAGAACTATATCGACGCGCTACTAGCAACCTGGGGCATGACGCTTGAGTCGTTTGCCATCGCCATGGTGCTGGCCGTCGCCGTCACCGTGATGCGCGTGTCGCCGCTCAAGCCGCTGCGCGTCTTTGGCGACCTGTATGTCCAGGTCTTCCGTAACATCCCCGGCATTGCACTGCTCATCATCGTCGTCTATGCGCTGCCACCGCTCAAGGTCGTCCTGCCCTACCGCACCTGCGTTATCGTCGCCACGGTCCTTTTGGGCTCGGCCTTTGGCTCCGAGAACTTTATGAGCGGCATCAACACCGTCGGCGTCGGTCAGGTCGAAGCCGCCCGTTCGCTCGGCATGAGCTTTAACCGTATCCTCGCCAAGATCGTGATTCCGCAGGCGCTGCGCTCGAGCGTACTGCCCATGACCAACCTCTTTATCGCCGTCATGCTCACCACCGCGCTCGGCAGCCAGGTGCCGCTTAAACCGCAGGAGCTCACCGGCGTGGTGAGCTACATCAACACGCGCTCGCTCGGAGGCGTCGCCGCGTTCTTTATCTCGGCGCTCGGCTACCTGGGCACGGCCTTTGTGGTGAGCCACATTGGCAACTACATCGATAAGAAGGTGAGGATCCTCCGATGAGCAAGCATTCCTCCCCTGCGCTTACCATGCGCGATGCGCTCTACGAGGCTCCCGGCCCCAAGATGCGCGCCAAGATTCGCATCGGCACCGCTATCTCGCTCGTTGCCGTCGCCGTGCTCGTCGCCCTGGTACTGCAGCGCTTTTATGTGACCGGCCAGCTTTCGGTCCACTATTGGTATTTCTTTACGCACCTCACCACCTGGAAGTTCTTGCTTACCGGCTTTGAGGGCACCGTTAAAGTCGCGCTCACCGCCGGCGCCATCGCGCTGGTGCTGGGCCTCGCTCTCATGCTCGGCCGCACGAGCGACATCAAGCCGCTGCAGCTGGTCTGCCGCGTGCTTACCGACTTCTTCCGCGGCGTGCCGAGCCTTCTGTTCATCTACTTCTTCTTTTTGGTGCTGCCCCAGTACAAGATCGCGCTGCCGTCGTTTTGGATGCTCACGCTTCCCGTTGCGCTCGCTGC
Source organism: Collinsella aerofaciens (assembly GCA_048291645.1). GTDB lineage: Bacteria > Actinomycetota > Coriobacteriia > Coriobacteriales > Coriobacteriaceae > Collinsella > Collinsella aerofaciens_CG. The sequence goes on from DBEZXT010000102.1 coordinate 2,894, forward strand.
AGCCGGCGTACTTGCCGAGATTTTCCGCGCCGGCGTCAATGCCGTGCCGCGCGGCCAGGTCGAAGCCGCCCAGGCACTCGGTCTCTCCAAAGCTAAAATCACCTTTAAAATCGTGTTGCCGCAGGCCATTCGGTTTATCATTCCGTCGTTGATTTCGCAGCTCGTGGTCGTAGTCAAAGACACCACCGTCGCCTATGTGGTGAGCTACCCTGACCTCATGCAAAACGCCCGCGTGCTCATTACCAACTACGACGCCCTCGTATCGGTCTACCTGGTGATCGCAGTCATCTACATCCTCATCAACGTCGCGATCAACAAGGCCGCTGTCTATGTTTCGCACAAGACCGGCGCGACCATCATCCGCTAACGCTTTACCATTTCGAGTCATAAGGAGCCGAGCACCATGGCACAGAGCACCTCTTCCACCGGCAATCAGCCGCTGATCGAGCTCAGACACGTCGATAAGCACTATGGCGACCTGCACGTTCTCAACGACATCAATCTCTCGGTCGACCGCGGCGAGGTCGTCGTTGTGATCGGCCCCTCGGGCTCGGGCAAGTCGACCATGTGCCGCACCATCAACCGCCTGGAAACCATCGACTCGGGCGAGATCCTCATCGAGGGCGAGCCCCTGCCGCAGGAAGGCAAGGACCTTGCCCGCATGCGTGCCGAGCTGGGCATGGTGTTTCAGCAGTTCAACCTGTTTGCACATATGACGGTGCTGCAGAACGTCATGCTGGGACCGGTCGATGTGCTGGGTGTCTCCAAGGACGAGGCACGCGAGCGTGCCATGGACCTGCTAAGCCGCGTGGGCGTTGCCGAGCAGGCCGATAAGGTACCCGCACAGCTCTCAGGCGGCCAGCAGCAGCGCGTAGCCATCGCCCGCTCGCTTGCCATGCAACCCAAGGCCATGCTCTTTGACGAGCCCACGAGTGCCCTTGACCCCGAGATGATCAACGAGGTGCTCGAGGTCATGGTCCGTCTGGCCCAGCAGGGCATGACGATGATCGTCATTACGCACGAGATGAACTTTGCCCGTCGCGTGGCCGATCGCGTCGTGTTTATGGCCGACGGCCAGATCGTGGAAACCGGCACGCCCGACGAGTTCTTCGACCACCCCCAGACCAAGCGCGCCCAGGACTTCCTCAACTCCATCAAGGGCCACTAACCAGACCGCCCACCTACCCGCCATGCCCATCCAAACTCGAAAGTTACACCTATGATCGGAACTCGTACTTCATCGTCCTACACCCCGCACGTCGACGTCGCCCCCGCCGACCGCCCACTCATCCTCGTCGCACCGCGCTGGGAAGAGGCAGAGCCGTTTTTAACCGAGATGCTCTCCCCCAACGAGGAAATCGCAAGTGTCTTTGTCGATGCCATCCTTGCCGCCGGCGGCCTGCCGCTGCAGATGTCCATCACCGAGGACATTGAGGTCATCCGTCATTACGTCGATATCGCCGACGGCATCGCCATTCCCGGCGGCCCCGATGTCAATCCCAAACGTTGGGGCGATGATCGACCCTACGACCCCACCCTCTGCTGCGAGATCCGCGATAGTTTTGAGTTTAAGCTGGTCAGCGAGGTGCTCCGTGCCAAAAAGCCGCTCTTTACCACCTGCCGCGGCACGCAGCTGCTCAACGTCGCCACCGGCGGCACCCTGTGCATGGACGTGCCGAGCCTGGGTGCTCGCGAGGGCCGCACGCAGTGGCGCCATACCCACGTGCTCAACGACCCCGTGCATCCCGTCGAGGTCGTGCCGGGCTCGCTGCTCGACCGCGCGGTTGGCGGGCACAGGCTTATCCAGACCAACTCCGCACACCACTGCTGCATCGATCGTCTGGGTAAAAGCACGCGCTTGGTCGCCAAGGCAACCGATGGCGTGCCCGAGTGCATCGAAGTCGAAGGCCAACCCTTCTGCCTGGGCGTGCAATGGCATCCCGAGTACACCTGGCAGACGCTCGAAACCGACTTTAACCTCTGGAAGTCGTTTGTCGAGGCGGCAGCCAAGGTCAAGCAGGCCCGCTAGCACGCGAACCACAAAACAGATAAGGGTGCCCCGCCGGCCACATGGTCCGGCGGGGCACCCTTTCACCTATATGTGGCCGGCAAGCAGCCCAAGGCTCGCAAGCTCTTATTCAGCCGCCTCGCGCAGAGCCGACATCGTTGCCGCATATTGCTGCTGCAACGCATGCATTCCCTCGCGAGCGCCGTCAACGGCATCGGCGCCGCGCAGTGCTTCGGTCACCACGACCGCCGGCTCGTACAGATTATCGAATCCCAGGTTCTGGCTCACGCCCTTGAGCGTGTGCGCTGCCATAAACGCACCTTCGGCGTCTCCTGCCGCCATGGCGGCCTCCAGCTTGTCCATGCTCTCGTCATCCAAAAACTTGAGGGCAAAGCGGGCAAGCATTTCCTCGCCCATCAGCCGAGCGCACGCGTCATCATAATTAGCGCCGATCTTCTCATACGCCTCACGCATGGAAATCATGGATTAAAACTCCTTAGGTCAAACTAAATCGTGGGAAACGCGACAACGTCGGCGGGGCGTGCCAACGTCTCGGCAATACGGTCTTGCACCTCGAGCAGACAGTCGAGCAACAGCGGGTTAAAGGTGCCGCACTTACCGTCCAGGATCATCTGGATCGCCTCCTTGTGCGGAATAGCGTCCTTGTACACACGCACGCTCGTCAGAGCATCGTACACGTCGGCCACCGAGACCACCTGCGCGGCAATGGGAATATCGTCGCCCTTAAGGCCATCGGGATAGCCCTTGCCGTCCCAGCGCTCGTGGTGCCAACGCGCAATCTGGTACGCATATTCCATAAGCGCATTGCCGACGTGATGTCGGCCCAGCTCAAGCAACATGTCGGCGCCAATCGTAGTATGCGTCTTCATAATCTCGAACTCCTCGGACGTAAGGCGTCCGGGTTTGTTGAGAATCGCATCGTCAATCGCCATCTTGCCGATATCGTGCAGCGCCGAAGCCAGGGCAATCGTGGAGCGTTCCTCGTTGTCGAGGGAAATGGTGTCGCTACGCTGGACCAGACAGCCAAGCAGCAGCTCGGTCAGCTTTTCGATATTCGTAACGTGCCTGCCGCTCTCGCCATTGCGAAGTTCCATGACACCGGCCATGATGTCGATGAGCATGCGACTGTTCTTGACGCGCTCGTTGTACTGCTGGGACAGCAGGCTCGTCAGGCGGCGCTGTTTGGCGTACAGACGGATAGTGTTGCTTACACGACGGCGCACGACACGGGCGTCAAACGGGCGGCTGATATAGTCCGAGGCGCCCAGCTCGTACGCACGCAGAACCACATCGTCGGATTCTTCGCTCGAAATCATGATGACAGGCAGATTGTCAACAACCGATCGGCGCGACAGATCGGCCAGCACCTCAAAGCCGCTCACGCCCGGCATGACAATGTCCAGCAGCACGAGCGACAACTCATCGCCATAGCGGTCGACCATATCGAGCGCCGTACGACCGTTATCAGCCTCGAGGATGCAATACTCGTCCTTGAGCATCTCGTTGAGAATGGCTCGGTTCATCTCGGAGTCATCGACGATAAGCACCAAAGGTTTTTCGCTTTGGAAGGCCTCGATGAAATCGCCATCGGTCACGACCGTACCGGCTTTTGCCTTGGCACGGCTCAGCAACTGGACAGCGCGGCCAACGCCCTCATCAACCGTCTCGCCATGAATGCGAACGCCACCAACACATGCCGTCAAGCTCACGTGCTCATGGCCCGGAACAATCGTGGCATGAACGGCATCGGACACCTGGTGCAGGCGACGGGTGAAGTCATCGGAGGGAATATTGGGCATGACGACCACAAACTTGTCGCAGCCATAGCGCACAAGCTCGTCAGTCGAACGAATTCCGCTGCGTATGGCTGTCGCCACAGCACCGAGCGCAAGGTCGCCGGCATGACGGCCACACGTATCGTTGAAGACCCTAAAATCATCAAGGTCGATCACCGCAACGCCGGCATTCATGCGAGCGCTACGGAGCTTTTCCTCGTAATATCGGCGATTGCGCACACTCGTCAGCACGTCGGTGTAGACGAGGTCCTCTTCTGCAGCCTCTTGCTCATCGATCGGACGCACCATCAGCAGGACACGAGGCTCGCCCTCGACCTTCAGAGGGCGCAGGCGAGCGCGGTACTCGGTACCATCATTGAGCAACTGCTCCGATACATCATCGGAACCTGCCAAGGCCTCAAGACTCGACTGACGCAGACAAGGGCAGCGATCGCCGGCGAGCAGGCAGTTAGGCTCGCTCTTAATCTGATCGGCCGACAGCAAACGCACCACGGGGTAGGTCTTCGCGACGCGGGCGACCTCGGCGGCAGCCTCCTCGTCGGTTAGATTGACCTCGTGATTATTGAGCATATGGGGCCCTTCCTATCGTTACGCACGGCAACGGTGCATATCAATTGGTACAAGGGTAGCATCTAACAGCTGAAGGCAAACGCGCGATTATCGTTACATTTTTATGACCTGGCAAACGGCGGTAATGGAGCCGCGGGCGCGCGGTTATGGGCGCATTCGTTAACAATGACGAAACGCTAACAGTCCCCCTCCCCGCAGATCATCGAGCGTTCTAACGCTCCAAGACATCGCGAACGGCGTTTGCCGCCGTAACGGGGCGATCGCGCAAACCGTTATGCGCGCCCGGGATCGTCACAAGGGGGCAATCGAGATATTCGGCAGCCGCTCGCGTACCAGCCTCGCGGGGTGTACCGACCGAAAGCTCGCCCAAAAACACAGCCGACACCGCCTTTGATTCGCGGGCGCGCTCCCAGTCGGGAGCATATGTCATATTTGTTCCGTATTCATTGGCCATAAAGCAACGACCATTGCGCAGGGCATGCTTGGCTTCCGCTTCGGTCGTCCCAGGAGCCTCGGGGTCCAAGTCGCCGAGAGCTCCCAAGAAAAGCCGGAGCGCCCTTGAAACCTTTCCAGCCGCAATCATATCGAGCAAAACCGGAGCTGCGCCCATGCCGACGCCTTCGGCCGACACAGCCGGCTCGTGCAGAATCGCACGGGCGACGAGATGGGGTTCGGTGCGAAGAAGCTCCAGCGCCACCAACGTACCGGCGCTATGCGCAAGCACATTTGTCGGAGCGCCAACGTGTTCGATCACGGCCTGCAGGTCGGCGGCCTGAGTGGAAAGATCATAGCTGCCGTCTGCCGCTTCGCTGCTGCCACCACAGCCGCGGCGGTCGTAGGCAATTACGCGGTAGTTGCGGCTGAGCTCACAAGCGATGCCGTCGAAAAATGTGCCGTCGACACAAGCGCCGTGCACGCACACCAAGGCAGGAGCATCAGGCGACACATCTGGGCCGGCATATTCGCGACAGGCAATCGTGGTGCCCGCATTCTCGACCGTAAAATTCATGTTGTGCCCCCATCATCAACGCCCATCCAGTTGCGCGTCAGTACGGCTGGATAGACCCGCATTGCTTTACACCTTGTTAACTGATTAACTTTACCCGACCCGAGGCTTTTCATGACACGGCATAATGAGCGACGTGAAAAAACGAAACTTGTAAAGCAAGAGCCCGCACCCTGCTTTGGAGCCGATGCTATGCTTAGGCACAATTGTCTTGAGGAGCATATGCCTATGTCTACGTTTTTGAATGCCAGCCCCATCTTTGGGCCCGTTCGCAGCCGTCGCCTTGGTCTCTCGCTCGGCGTCAACATGATGCCGGCCAGCGGCAAAATCTGCACGTTCGACTGCATTTACTGCGAAAACGGCCTCAACGCCGAGCGCCCCTGCCACGAGCCGTACAACACAACCGCCGTGGTACTCGACGCGCTCGAGGCAAAGCTGCGCGATATGGCAGCCGAGGGCGAGCTCCCCGATGTGATCACCTTCGCAGGCAACGGCGAGCCCACCGCCGCACCGGAGTTTCCGCAGGCCATCGCCGGTGCCGTCGCGCTTCGCGACGAGCTGGCCCCAAACTCCAAGATTGCCGTGCTCTCCAACGGCACGCGCGCCGACCGTCCCCAGGTACACGATGCGCTCATGATGGTCGACGACAACATCCTCAAGCTCGATACGGTCGACCCGGCGTTTATCCAGCTGCTCGACCAGCCTGTTGGCCCCTACGACGTCGAGCACCAGATCGAGACGTTCGCAAGCTTTGACGGTCACGTTATTATCCAGACGATCTTTTTGACCGGCGAGTATCAAGGCAAGCTCATCGACAACACCGGCGAGGAGCACGTTGCCCCCTGGCTCGCGGCGCTCGAGCGCATTCGCCCACAAGAAGCGACCATCTACACGGTGGCGCGCGAGACACCGGTCGCCGGCCTTGCCAAAGCGGCGCCTGAGGTGCTCGACGCCATTGCCGCGCGCGTGCGCGCCATCGGCATTCCCTGCCAGGTGAGCTACTAGCAAAACCACGCAGTAGCCAGTGCCCGCCATCCCGCTCCATCAGTTGCGGTGATATAGTTCCTGTTTATGCTGTTAAACCGCTTAAATCGGAACTATATCACCGCAACTTTTATGGACGCGTGAGTGGGCTATACTAGCTGCGGATGAAAGGAAGTTAGCCATGTATGACAAAGGACCCGTACCCGGCAGCACCGACGCCTGCTGGTGCGGCAGCGGCAAAAAATATAAGAAATGTCACAGCGCCTTCGACGAGCGCCTCGAGCGCCTGTGGGAGGAGGGCTGGGAGGTTCTGCCCCGTACGCTCTACAAGACGCCCGCCGACATCGAGGGCATCAAGCGCTCCGCCGCCATCAACGTTGGCGTGCTCGATTATGTGGGCGAGCATATCGCCGCAGGCATGACCACCAACCAGATCGACCAGATGATCTACGACTACACCGTCGAGCACGGCGGTACGCCGGCCGACCTCAACTACGAGGGCTACCCCAAGAGCGTGTGCACCTCGATCAACGACGTTGTCTGCCACGGTATCCCCTGCGATGCGGACGTGCTGCACGAGGGCGACATCATCAACGTGGACTGTTCCACGATCCTGGACGGTTACTTTAGTGATTCGAGCCGCATGTTCTGCATCGGCGAGGTCTCGGCCGAGCGCCGGCGCCTGGTCGAGGTCACCCGTGCCAGCGTGGAGGCGGGTCTGGCCGCCGTCAAGCCGTGGCTGCCGTTGTCCGTTATGGCCGAGGCCGTGCAAAAGACGGTCGAGGACGCTGGCTTTAGCGTGGTGCGCGAGTACGGCGGACACGGCATCGGTAAGGAGTTCCACGAGGACCCGTTTGTGGGCTTTACCACCGAGGCGCCCGATGTGGACACCATCATGGCTCCGGGCATGGTCTTTACCATCGAGCCCATGGTCAACGCCGGAGCGCCCGACATCAAGATCAGCAAGGGTGACGGCTGGTGCGTGCGCACCAAGGACGGCAGCGATTCGGCCCAGTGCGAGGTACAGCTCGTGGTGACCGAGGATGGTTACGAGCTGCTGAGCTGGTAGCTGTGGATGCGCCGGATGCTGACGGGCACGCTCGTCTTGCATCCGGCGTTTTTGTTTGAGCGTTTTGCCTGATAAAACCTGCCAAAATTAACCTGTCCCTTTTTGGCAGGTCGAGCGGAGAGGACTGCTTGTGAACATCCTGGTTTTGCTGCCCGTCAATGACCGCCATCGCGCAATTCTTGAGTCGAGCGCTCCGGGCGAGGACTTTATCTACACGAGCTCCGACGCCGCCACGCGCGAGCAGGTCGCCGATGCCGACGTGATCTTGGGCAACATCGACCCTGACATGCTCACGGCATGCGAACATCTCCAGCTGTTGCAATTGCAGACCGCTGGCTATGACGATTACTTGGCCGCCGGCACCGTGCCGGTCGACGCCAAATTGTCTTGCTCGGTGGGCGCCTACGGCCAGGCCGTAAGCGAGCACATGTTTGCCATGGTCCTTTCCATGATGAAGCGCCTGCCCGGCTACCACGACTTGCAGCGCGAGCATCGCTGGGAGGACTTGGGCCCGGTCACCTCGCTCAAAAACGCCAACGTGCTGGTGCTGGGCGCGGGCGATATCGGCGGCCACTTCGCCACGCTCTGCCGCAGTATGGGTGCGCACGTCCGCGGCATCAAGCGCCATCCGCTCGTCTACCCCATTGTGTTTGAGGACATGGACGGCATGGATGCCCTGTCTGAGCGCCTGGCGGAGGCCGACATCGTCGCATCCTTTATGCCCAGCACACCCGAGACCCGCGGCCTGGCGAACGCCGAGTTCTTCGCCGCGATGAAACCGGGCGCCTTCTTTGCCAACGGCGGCCGCGGCGACCTTGTGGTCGCCGACGATTTGGTTGCCGCTCTGGAGTCGGGACATCTCGCCGGCGCCGCGGTCGACGTCACCGACCCCGAACCGCTGCCTGAGACAAGCCCACTGTGGAATGCGCCCAACATGCTCATCACGCCACACGTCTCCGGCTGGTTCCACCTGGCAGCCACGCTCAACAATGTGGTCGACATTGCCGCAGAGAATCTGCGTCACCTGCAAGCTGGCGAGACCCTGCGCTGCTGGATCGAACATTAAGAATTACGCCGTTTTACAAACGGCGTAATGAGCCGACGCTGCGAGCCCGCCGTTTGGCCAATCTGCCGTTCAATTTTAAAGGCGCGACCAGAAGGTCAGCGCCTTTTCATTTCACGGCACCTTGGCTCAAACGGCGGGCTCTCGCTGACTTTTATTCGACCTGCGGGATCTGACTAGCGCAGGCTCTGCCTATGAAGTCCTAGCAGTTCCGTCTTGTCGTTGGCGTTGAAGCATTTGCCCAGATAAAACCTGCCAAAATTAACATCCCTTTTTGGTAGGTTTTAGAGCTCCACGCTTTCGGCGCCGTTGATGGTTAGGTTACGCTCGTAGAAAGCGGTGAGGGCGCGGATGGCGTACATCACGTCGTGTACGCCGCCGGTCTCGTAGCTCGAGTGCATGGCAAGCTGCGGCAGGCCCACGTCTACGGCGTGCATACTCGCCTGCATATTGGACAGGTTACCGAGCGTGGAGCCGCCGGCCATATCGCTCTTGTTGGCGAAGGCCTGCGTGGGTACGTCAGCGTCATCGCAGATGGCTTGAAACACCGCGCGGCTAAAGGCATCGGTGCAGTAGTGCTGGTTAGCGGCTTCCTTGATGACGATGCCGCCGTTAAGCACCACCTGGTTGCGGGCGTCACACTTCTCGGCATGATTGGGATGCACGGCATGTGCGTTGTCGCAGCTCACGAGCATCGAGGCGGCAAGGGCGCGATGATACGACTCGTCGTCAAAGCCCAGCGAGCCGTTAATGCGGCGCAGCGCATCGGCCAAGAACGTCGACATGGCGCCCTGCTTGGTCTCGGAGCCAACCTCCTCGTTATCAAAGCAGCAGAAGACCGAAACATCGTGCGCGTTCTCGGCACCCAAAAATGCCTGCAGCGAGGTGTAGGCGCAGGCCAGGTCGTCGAGCTTGGGCGTCGAGATAAACTCGTCGGCCCAGCCCCAAATGCGCGCATCCTGACGATTGACCAGGAACAGATCGCGGCCCAAAATTTGCTCGGGCTCAACGTCCAGCTCGTCGGCGATCAGGGCGTCAAAGTCGCCCTGTTTAAGGTCACCAGCGCTGATGAGCGGGCACAGGTCAACGGCGCGATTGGGAGCAAAGCTCTCGTTAACGCCGCGGTTCATGTGGATGGCAAGGCTCGGAATAATGGCAACCTCGCGCTCGGTGGCAAGCAGGCGGCTCTCAATACGGTCGCCCTCGCGCACCAGCACGCGGCCCGCGAGTGCCAGCGGGCGATCGAACCAGGTGTAGTCGATCATGCCGCCGTAGGCCTCGGTGTTCAGGCGCAGCGTCTCGCCCGCGCCGTCAAGCTCAGGCACGGCCTTGACCTTAAACGTCGGCGAATCGCTGTGCGACGCCGTGAGCTGAAAATGATAGTCACCGGCAACGCCGTCCTCGCCCCACGTCGCGGCCAGATCCTCGCCCACCTTAAAGGCAACAACGCTCGAGGTGTTGCGCTGCGTGTAATAACGCCCGCCCGGCTCGATGTCCCACGCCGCGTTCTCGGGCAGGTAGGTAAAGCCCGCCTCGTCGAGCTCGGCCATAATAGTCGCCGCCGTATGGAACATGCTGGGGCACGCCTCGATAAAGTCGATAAGGTCGTTGGCGGCCTCGATATCGTCGGCCGTCACATGCGCGCGCTCGGGCGTTTCCTGATCCGTCATGCTCTCCCCTTTCGCTGGGTTGATGGTCCCCTCCAGCATACCCCGCCACGCCAGTGCCGCACTCTTCATTCCGTGCTTAATTCCGCGCCACTCACCAAGTTGAGCCATCATGCCCGTGCACCTTTTGCGACAATTACGCTAACAGGACGAGAGGAGTCGTCATGAAGCCACGTAACATTGCCATCGCCTGCGGTGTCGCGGGAGTCGCCGTCGGCCTTGCCGCTGCCACCGGTATCGTTTATCACAAGCAAATCAAGTCCGCCGCGTCGCTCAAACGCTTGACCGGCTACGCGGATGGCTATGACCTGTACGCAATCGACATCGCCTACGACTACGATCTTGATCGCATCATCGCCGCTGGCGTGCGCGACGACCAGGCCTACATCGATGCCGTGGTGGCGCAGGTGCTGCCCGGTGTGCCGGTACATGTCCAGGCGCCCCAGTTTGCCTGCAGCGCTTTTGTCGCCGTAGATGCCGAAGGCCGCGTGCGCACCGGTCGCAATTACGACTTTAAGGACGACACCTCGGCGCTGCTGGTGCGCAATCACCCACGTGGCGGCTATGCCTCCATCGGGTTTGCCGCCCTTAACAACCTGGGCGATAACACTCCGCTTGACTCCGTCGCCGGACGTGCCGCCGCACTCATGGGCCCGTTTGCCCAGCTCGACGGTGTTAACGAATGCGGCGTGTCCATTGCCGTACTCACTCTGGATTCCAAGCCCTGTGACCAGGACGCGCAACGCCCCGTCATCAATACCTCGCTCGCCATCCGTCTGGTGCTCGACCGTGCCGCCACCACGCAAGAAGCTGTCGACCTGCTTTCCGCCTACGACATGCACGCCATGGCAGGACGCGATTACCACTTCTTTATCAACGACGCCGCCGGTGACGC